>NZ_CP023278.1:4481666-4800833 GCF_002896875.1 Nostoc sp. CENA543 | reverse complement strand
ACTGATCTTACCCATGATGTTGAGGATGGATTAGTCGATTTTCCATTGAATAAATCAACGCTAGTGTTGGAAGTATTATCGGTTGCAGTAGAAGTAAATCCATTTACAGCTGAATTACCACCAATGATGATTTTGGCATTTTTAGCTTCGTAGAAACAAGAAGCTCTAGCACTAACTTGATATAACCTGATAGTAGTCCCTGGACGGGTTAAGAAGTTGCTATTAGTAAAAATTGAGCCATTGAGATTAAATGCTGAACCAGGAGTGAGTGAGATATCATCTTCGTAAACAACAGCGTAGTTATTGGGTGGAATTTGTACTCTGTCTTGCTGATATTCTACAGAAGCAAACCCTTTGTTACCTTGATACCTTTCATAGTTAGTAGCATCACTCGGTGCAGATGTAATTGGTACTGTAGCTGTATAAACAAAGAAGGATTTCTTTAACTCATTATTTTGTTTAATCCAACCAGTATTACCTACTAAAACCGCACTAGTATTAGCACCACAGGTGGCATCCACAGTACCCTCTACCATTGGTGGAGTTCTGGCTTCTAGAGGATTTCTGGCACGGCTATATTTATTATCAGCACCTACAGGGGGAGTTTTAAAGTAAACTCCGTAGAGAGTGTAGCTATCAAATTTGCCATTGTTGTCGGTATCAACGGGATATCGCCAGGCTGTCTCTAAGGTGTCTGTAACGTCTTTATTATCTTTATCCTTATATGTATATGAAAGTTTCAATGCTGTTTCATCACCAAAGGTATACTCAGTCAATTTGTCGATCAAAACGGTGTACAATGCCTGATCCGTTGGTGTAGCGCGTGGTAATCTTTTATCTTGAAATAGTTTATTTAATTTAGCCCTACCTCTATCAATGGCTGGAGTAGCGGCACTGATTACAGCTTCATTGACACGGACATTACTAGCATTTTTCGCACGTTCAAATGACCGCAGCATAATCACAGTTGTCAATAGAACAACTACTATTGCGATCATGGCTACTGTCGGCAAAACAAAACCAGCATTCGCAGAAGTTCTTTGTTTCTTCGTGACAAATAACTTGCGTAATAGCCAAACAATTGGCCTATTAATTGCAGACAAGCACTGCTTACTAATCAGCTTCAGTTTTTTTAAAAAGCGTTTTTTAGTTTTGAAGAGCTGGCGTTTTGGCGACATAGCTACTTTCCTGTGAAGTGTTTGACAAATAATTGACAAATGCTTTTGCTATTGACTGATCATGCCCGTTGTTTTAGACATAATGTAAATGAAGAATTCTGCAAAAATCACCCTGTGTTAGCAACACTAAACTCAGTAGCAACACAAAATTTGACGATGTGTTCAATTTATATCACTGGATAAGTCGTCTATTTTATTCGGAAAATACTGATTTTACTGAATTTGTTTTATGGGTAACAATTTCAGTAATACACATCGTAAATTTACGTTAAATTAGCAGAAGTTTATTTCATGGAATGACGAGTGTGTAAAGATATTGTGAATAGATTAAACTTATATTACCCATCTACGCGGGAAAACATATCATGTCAAGATCAACTGATATAAAGTACCTTTAAAATTGAAAACCTCCCCGTGATGGAGAGGCTGTATCGTGATGATTTCTTTTTGCGAGATAAATGAACAGTATTCGTTTGGGTAGTTAATACTTTTATTTAACAATCCATAAGAGATGATTTATAAAGTAAACCTTAAATTCGTAGGGTGTGTTAAAGCAACTCGCAACGCACTACCATCGTATGGTGCGTTACGACTACATATCATTTTCTCACGCGTCAAAATCCTGACACAGCCGTAACACACCCTACTTAAGATTTACTTCATAAATAGACTCTAAACCTACTAGAAGGTTTTCCTAATTCACATCAGGCGTAATTTATTAATAAAATAAGGGTTTGTGAGGTTAAATATCCCTCACAATTTTGGCAAGCTGGTATTAGTAATGATTTAAGTTCAGACCAGCTTCTTTTGCCATTGCTTCAATTCCCCTTTTCTCTAGGGTTTTAATAGCTTTGGTAGATAATTTGAGTTTTACCCAACGGTTTCCACCAGGCCACCAAACACGTTTAGTTTGTAGATTAGCTTGCTGAAGGCGTTTGGTGCGGCGGTGGGAGTGAGAAACTGCAAAGGCGTTGTTTGCCTTTTTGCCAGTCAGTTCGCAACGACGAGACATAGTTAATGTATCTCCAGATTGAGATTTGAGTACAACCTTTCTATTTTAGAAGCTCTAGGGTGAATATTGGGGTGAGAGTTGCCAGAATGTTGAGTATTTTTTCAAAAAAGTAGGCTGGTATGTTTGTGTAAGGACTTTATTCCTGAACATGAGGAGGACTAAAGTCCTTACTACAAACGGTTTATTTGCTGGCTTGTTCTGTCAGTTTAGTTAGCACTTCATTGGAACGCTCGACAAAGGATTTCATTCCTTCAGCGTCAAATCCTTTTTGAGACATCAGTGCTAAATCATAAACGTGTTGACAGATGAGGTTTACTAAGGGGTTGGTTGTTGATTGTCCATCATCTTGAATGATACTACCTTGATTGAGGTTAGCTAAGTTTTGGATGAGGGGATGGGCAGTATTTACCAATAAGACGTGATCTTCGGGAAATTCTGCATTTTGTTGTTGCATCATGGCGTTCATTTCCCGCAAACGACGCAGAATTTCAGGTAACAGTACCATCGCTGGTGGTGTTCCTTGGGGGTCATCAGATTTTAAGGCTTCAGTACGAATGTTGACTTTGGGTTTGTTGAGTGATTTTTCAAATAACTCTTTGATAACTTCACTCTTGGTTTTATTGGTGGTGGGGTCAACGATTTCGCCAGCTTTGTCTTTAGCTAGGAGGGTATCGTCTAAATCTGAGTCTACCCGTGTGAATTTGACATCGTTGTATTCCCGTTCTAGGAAATTAATAAAGTGGGTGTCGATGAAGGAGTCCATAAACAGAACTTCCAAACCTTGGTTTTTGTGGAGTTCTATGTAAGTGGCTTGGGTAGCTTCATCGGTGCTGTAGAAGACGCGGTTTTCGTGGCGTTCTTTGTTGCGTTCTAGGTATTCTTTGAGGGTGGTGTAGGGACTACCAGAGGTCGCGGGTTTGACATCTTGCCAAACGTCGCCTTCTTCTGTCTGGACTTCTACGACTGGTGCTGAGGCTGTTGATTGCTCAAATTTGGCAGTGCTACGGAAAATGATAATGTCTTCGACTTGTTTTTTAAATTTCTCGTCGTTGAGAACGCCGAATTTGACGAAAGTACCAAGGTCTTTCCACGCGCTGATGTATTGTTCTCGGTCTTCGCGGTAAAGTTCTTTGAGTCTATCACCGACTTTCTTAGCTATATAATCGCCGATTTTGCGGACGGTGCGATCGCCTTGTAAGGCACTGCGGGATACGTTGAGGGGAATATCTGTGCTATCAATTACACCCCGCATGGGCATGAGAAACTGGGGAATAATTTCGTCACAGTTATCGCTAACAAAGACTTGGTTACAGAATAATTTGATTTGACCTTTGGTGACATCGACATCAGGACGCATTTTGGGGAAATACAAAATCCCATTGATGATGAAGGGATAGTCTGTATTTAAATGCACCCAAAGTAAGGGTTCTTCCTGGAAAGGATACAAATAACGGTAAAATTCTAAATAATCTTCTTTGGTCAGGTTATTGGGAGACTCCCGCCAAGGTGCTTTTTGTTTGTTTAAGACTTCTCCATCGAGTTTGATGGGAACTGGCATAAAGTCGCAGTAAGTCTTAACCAGGTTTTTAATGCGTGCAGATTCTAAATATTCTTCTTCATCTGGTAACAGAGTCAGAGTTATTGTAGTCCCAATAGTTGTGCGGGAAGATTCATCTAGGGTAAATTCCGGTGAACCATCACAACTCCAGTGGACTGCTTGCGCGCCTTCTTTGTAAGAGAGGGTATCAATTTCTACTTTCTGCGCCACCATAAAGGAGGAGTAGAAACCCAAACCGAAGTGACCGATAATTGGTTGGTCTGCTTTCCCTTCGTATTTGTGAATAAATTCTTCCGCACTGGAAAACGCCACCTGGTTAATGTATTTCTTCACTTCCTCGGCGGTCATCCCAATGCCATTATCGCTAATGGAGACGGTTTTTTTGTCTTTATCGATAGCGATTTGAATTTCCGGCTCGTCCACAACTCCCGCATATTCACCAGCACGGGAGACCATTTTGAGCTTTTGAATTGCGTCTACGGCGTTAGATACCAGTTCTCGCAGGAAAATTTGATGATCTGAATAAAGAGACTTCTTAATGATCGGGAAAATATTTTCAGTATGAATACTGATAGTTCCTTGTTCTAGCATCATCTTCGTTTTATAAAATTTGCCTACTGTGAATTTTAAGGGCATAATAGTGGCGATCGCTTGCCCTATCAAGGTTTGTTTACACTATATTACTGGTCGGATTTCCCTACCCGCTTATATTAGCTAAAAAATATTTAGCCCAAAGCCGACTGTTACTCTGCATTTCTGATATTCAGGAAAGCAACACTAATATTTATTGCTTAATTTAGGTCATTTTTAATGAAAATTATTGCCTGGCCGGCATTTAAAACCAAGTATAAAAATCCTTACAACTGGCTATTGTATTCACATATTTGTGAACAGGGCGCAACAGTTGAGGAATTTACGCTGGGAAAGTTATTAGTCCAGAAATATGATATTTTCCATCTACATTGGCCGACAGAAACTATATCGCGTCATCCTAACTTAATTGTAGCTCTTTTTCGTGCATTTACAATGCTGTTAGCCATCAAGTGGGCTAAGGTTAAAGGTACAAAAATTATTTGGACTATTCATGATAGTTATCCCCACTCTCTATTACATCCTCGATTAGCAAATTGGTTCCAGAATAATTTTATTAAGCTGGTAGATGGATGTATTAGTCATAGTGAAACTGCTAAAGAATTGGCAGATAAACAATTTTTATATTCCCGAACAATACCCCATGCCGTTATTAATCATGGTCATTATAGACAGATTTATCCTAACCAAATTAGTCAGGATGCTGCTCGATCGACTTTAAATATACCAGATGGTTGTAATTTACTTTTATTTTTGGGATATATTGACTACTACAAAAACATTCCTCATTTAGTGCGGGTATTTCTGGATTTAGCTCCTAACAATTGGATATTGCTGATAGCAGGTAAAGTCGAATCACCAGAATTAGGTGATGAGATATCAACTTTAGCTGCTAACGATTTCAGAATTAAATTAAATTTCTCGTTTGTGCCTGATGACAAGTTACAAATCTACTTTCAAGCTGCTAATTTAGTAGCTTTACCTTTTCAAGAAATTTTAAACTCAGGTAGTGCCATCCTAGCTTTATCTTTTGATTCTCCTATATTAGTACCTGATAAGGGATCGATGAAAGAATTACAGATGCAAGTTGGGTTGGAGTGGGTGAATTTGTACTCTGGAGATTTAACGACAGAAGCTTTAGCAACAGGACTAAATTGGGCTATTCAAGAAAAGCGATCGCCCTCGGCTAATTTAAAAGAATTAGAATGGTCAGATTTGGCTCAAAAAACTCTCAAATATTTTGAGCAAGTTTGTAATCAAAAATAATACCTCAGAGGAATTTATGCAAATTGCTTATGTGACTACTTATGATGTTAAAAATCCTGATAGTTGGACAAAATATCATGGTGGAAACTATGGAGCTAGTAATTTCATTGCTAAGACATTAACCAATCAAAATATTTTTCTTGATTATTTAGGCCCTCTACAAAAAACACAATCTTGGTTGACTAGAAGTAAATGGCTATATTATCATCACTTATTTAAAAAAGATTATTACAGTTGGAGCGAACCAATAGTTTGTCGAAGTTATGGTAATCAAGTAGCTAAAAAATTACGTGATACAAGTAGTGATATTGTTATTTCTCCTGAAGGCGCAATTCCTACTGCTTATTTAGAGTGTCAACAGCCGATAGTGCTGTGGATAGATACTACTTTAACTGAATTAATCAATTTTTTTCCTCATTTGAGTAATCTTTGTCAAGAAACTAAAAATAATATTTATCAAATGGAAAAGGCTGCATTGGATAAATGCAAGCTACTTATAGTTACCTCCGAATGGGCAAGGGAGACTGTTGTTAAAACCTATGGAATAGACAAGTCTAAAATTCGGATTATTCCCAGAGGCGCAAATATAGAAATTAAGCCAGGAAGAAGTTTAGTAGAGATTACAGAACTAGTTAAATCAAGGGGAGATAAAATATGTAAGTTAATTTACTCTGGGGTTGATTGGAAACGTAAAGGTGGGGATATTGCTCTAGGAGTAGCTAAAAAATTAAATGAAATAGGTTTGCATACAGAGTTAACGATTATAGGATGTCAGCCTATCTCTGAAGAACCATTGCCAAGCTTTGTCAAACCATTGGGGTATATCAACAAAAATCAACCTGATGGTTTATCTAAAATGTGTAAGTTAATTGGTGATTCTCATTTTTTAATTTTACCTACCTTAGCCGATACTAATCCTCATGTTTTGGCAGAAGCCAATGCTTTTGGTGTTCCTTGTTTAACAACCAAAATAGCAGGTATCCCAACTGTGATTAAAGATGATATTAATGGCAAAACTTTTTCAGTCGATGCCAAAGTAGAAGATTATTGTAATTATGTAATTCAGTATTGGAATCAGTATCACAAATATGAAGAATTAGCTATATCATCTTTTAATGAATATTTAACTCGTCTTAATTGGGAAGTTGCTGGTATGACAGCTAAACAGTTACTTTTAGAAATTCTCTAAACCATATATTGACTTACGCAAGTATCAAAATTGATCCTTGGTGTGTGACGCTATAAGTCTAATAACTATCTTCCAATAATTTCGCAGCGTCACACACCCTACATAGAAAATATGTCAGTTGCTATAGATTTACTTTCTTTAGAGGGCAATACATCAGAGATTGGACGACGAAATTTTATCAAATAGGAGAATTTATTTTGTGTGTTGCTATATCGTCTGTCTTTTGGCTTGTTAGGTAAAAAAGATGGCTGGGTAGGTATTTTTCAGAAAGTGTGAGTTTGAGTGCTGAGTTTTGGGTCAATTCGCTGTTCAGCACTCTTGTTTACTATTTAATTGGATTAGGCTAACACGCACTTTTGGTGTTAAGAATCAGAGGATGAATCAAAGACTTTAATAGCCTGTGCAGGTATTACTTTTACAGGTGGTTTGTTGCTAAAAGTTAATCCATTTTCACCTTTATCAATGTAAATGGTGTCACCAGCAATAAAGGTATTTTCTAATAACTTAGTGGCAATGGGGTTTTCGATTTCTCGCTGAATGGATCGTTTTAGGGGACGCGCACCATAGATGGGATCATAACCGCGTTCGACTAAGAATTCACAAGCTGCTGAAGAGATATCAAAGGAAATTTTTTGCTCTCGCAGCAGGTTTTCCACACGTTTAAGTTGAATGCGGATGATGTGCTGCATCTCTTGACGGCTGAGGGTGTGGAAGAGAATTTTTTCATCAACGCGGTTGAGAAATTCAGGGCGGAAGTGCGATCGCAGAGCATCCATGACTCTTTCTCGCATTATCTCATACTGGGAATCATCACCAGACACATCTAATATATATTCGCTACCAATGTTACTAGTCATGACAATCACAGTGTTACGGAAATCTACTGTTCTGCCTTGAGAATCAGTAATTCTCCCATCATCTAACACCTGTAATAAAATATTGAATACATCGGGATGTGCTTTCTCGACTTCATCCAAAAGTATGACTGAGTAGGGATGACGGCGAATGGCTTCTGATAGTTGTCCCCCCTCTTCGTAGCCTACGTAACCTGGAGGCGCGCCAACTAACCGAGAAACTGAATGTTTTTCCATGTACTCAGACATATCTAGACGCACTAAAGCATCATCAGAATCGAAGAGAAACTGAGCTAAGGCGCGGGCGAGTTCAGTTTTACCTACCCCAGTCGGCCCCATGAATAAAAATGAACCAATGGGGCGGTTGGGTTCTTTCATTCCCGCACGGGCGCGACGAATGGCGGCGGAAACTGCTTCTACGGCTTCCTGTTGACCGATGACGCGTTGATGTAAGTGGCTTTCTAGTTGCAGTAATTTTTGCCTTTCTGATTCCAATAGGCGGTTTACGGGGATACCTGTCCACTTGGCGACGATTTCGGCGATATCAGCTTCGGTGACTTGTTCGCGCAACAGGGTAGAACCTTGGCTTTGTAATTCTAACAGCTTTGCTTCTTTGGCTTCGCGATCGCGCTGTACTCCTTCTAATTTGCCGTACTTTAATTGAGCCGCTTTATTTAAATCATAGGCACGTTCTGCTTGATCAATCTGTACGCGTAGGGCTTCTTCTTCTTTCTTTAAAGCACTGATAGCTTCTAGTAGCTGCTTTTCACCTTGCCATTGATTATTTAAATCTTGTTGTTTTGAGGTTAAATTGGCAATTTCTGATTCAATTCGCTCTAAACGCTCCCTAGTTTGGGCGGGGACTTTTTCTTCCCCAGCTAGAGAGAGTTTTTCCATCTCTAGCTGCATCAGGCGGCGGTCAATGGTTTCCAAATCGGAGGGTTTGGAGGTAATCTCCATTTTTAATTGAGCTGCGGCTTCATCTACTAAGTCAATGGCTTTATCTGGTAAAAAGCGGTCAGCAATGTAACGTGCTGATAAAGTCGCCGCCGCTACTAAAGCGGAGTCAGAGATTTTCACGTTGTGGTGGACTTCGTAGCGTTCTTTCAGACCCCGCAGAATCGATATGGTATTTTCTACACTGGGCTGGTCTACGAACACCTGTTGAAAGCGGCGTTCTAGGGCTGCATCTTTCTCAATAAATTTGCGGTATTCATCCAGGGTAGTCGCCCCAATACAGCGCAATTCGCCCCGCGCCAACATGGGTTTCAGCAAGTTCCCCGCATCCATCGCCCCTTGTTGATTTGAGCCTGTACCGACGACGGTATGTAGTTCATCGATAAAGAGAACAATTTGACCGTTAGATTCTGTTACTTCCCTGAGAACGGCCTTTAATCTATCCTCAAATTCACCCCGATATTTTGCCCCTGCAATTAAACTACCGATATCTAGGGAGATGAGTTGACGATTTTTCAGAGATTCTGGGACATCACCATTAATTATGCGCTGTGCCAAAGCTTCTGCGATCGCTGTCTTACCCACCCCAGGTTCACCAATTAACACTGGGTTATTTTTACTGCGGCGAGACAACACCTGAATCACCCGGCGAATCTCATCATCCCGCCCAATTACTGGGTCTAATCTTCCAGATTTTGCCTGTTCTGTTAAATCCCGACCGAATTTTTGCAGGGCTTCATAACGGGATTCGGGATTTTGATCTGTCACTTTTTGACTACCGCGAACTGCTTTAATACTGGATTCAATTTTGATATTGTCTACGTTAAAACCTTTAAGTACGCGCCTACCGACACGCTCATCATCAGCCAGGGCTAACAGGATATGTTCTACAGAAATGTAGCCATCCTTCATATTCACCCTAATTTCCTCAGCGCGGTCAAGCAGAGTATCTAAACCGCGTCCGAGGTAAAGCTGATCACTTTTGCCTACCTTCGGTTGGCGCTGGGTAAAAGCTTCTAATTGCTGTTGTAGGCGGATAGGATCTACTTCTGCACGCGCCAAAATCCGCATTGCTAGACTTGTGGGATCTTCTAAGAGTGCGAGAATTAAATGTTCAACATCTAGTTGTTGTTGTTGATATGCACGGACTATATCCTGAGATTTAACAATTGCTTCCCAGACTTTATCAGTAAATTTATTAGGATCTGTAGGCTGCATCTTTACGATTTTGAGGTGTAACTTTAAGATTTCGGAGTTTTAAGGTGAAAAATTGCGTGATTAGGAAATAAGAGTTTATAAGTTAGGATTTTTAAGCAGCATTTTTGCCAATTTCTACTCCCCAATCAGTAATTCCTATATTTTCAGTGTTTATCCGCGTATTTTAGTTTGTGGCAGCCAGGGATGTAGCAACTAAATTATAGTTTGACCCTCCGAATTTTAGATTTTGGATTTTGGATTTTGGATTTTTTGGGGTTACAAACCCCACCCTGGTAGGTGGAAAAATCTAAAATACTCGCTGCGCTGCGTTCGCTACGCTAACGTCAATCTAAAATCCTCAAGCCCCGCATCCTTGTGTCGGGGTCAATCCAAAATCGCAAATCTAAAATCCAAAATTGGTTGACCCACTACCTATATCCCTAATTTAAAACGAAAACACCATCATGGGGTGACTTTGCCTGATGGTATTTGAGAAAATATTCAGTTTGGGGGATTGGGGATTGGGGACTGGGAAGATGGGGAAGTGTGGGGAGTGTGGGGAGAGAGGGGGGAAAGATTTCTTCCCACACCTCCCACACCTCCCACACTTCCTGCTTGCCTTATGCCCAATGCCCAATGCCCAAATTACTGAGTTACCAGTTGTTCTGACGATTCTTGTGTTTGTGCTGTATTTTGAGTTTTGACTTGAATTAGCTCGATTTTGTATCCGTTGGGGTCTTCTACAAAGGCAATCACAGTAGAACCATGCTTCATTGGCCCTGGTTCTCTAACTACTTTACCCCCACGATTTCTAATTTCTTCGCAGGTAGCGTAAATATCATCGACACCAATGGCGATATGTCCGTAAGCATTGCCTAGTTCGTATTTGTCTACGCCCCAGTTATAGGTGAGTTCTATCACTGTATTATCGCTTTCGTCGCCGTAACCAATAAATGCTAGGGTAAATTCCCCACTGGGATAATCTTTTTGCCGCAATAACTTCATTCCCAGAACATCACAGTAAAATTTTAAAGATTCTTCCAGGTTGCCCACCCGCAACATTGTATGAAGTAAACGCATAATTACCTTTGGTGTTGGTTCTGTAAAATATTGATTTCTGCCAACATTGTACAGATTGATTGGGGATTGGGTATGGGGCATTGGGCATTGGGGATTGGGCATAAGAATAAAATTTACCTTTTCTACCTTTTCCCCCTGCCCCCTGCCCAATTCCCCCCTGCCTCTTCAAAATGGGTTAATGGAAAGCGATTTGACTCTTTTTGCACCTTTTGGCGGGATAAATCGAAAGGTATTGCGGTTAATGATGGGATTTGGTGTTCTGGTCAGGATGTTTTCTGTAAGTTTAATATCTAAATCTTTTGATTGACCTACGAGTTGGATTTGGTTGATGGTAGCGGTCTGGGGATTAACAAAGGCACTCAAAACAAATCCTTCGCCTGGTTGTTTGTAGTCATATACGTAAAATTCCTTACCATCAACTACGCGTCTACTACCTGTAAGGTTTCTGCCATCCGCGTTTAGATATGTCAAGACGTTTTTCTGGGATAAATGCCCAGCAGCTACTACAGTTTTTCTATCTGACTCTGGAAATTCTAGGGAAGCGAAGGAAGAAATCCCGATTAAGACCCAATCGCCAGAATCTTTAAAGTCTGGATAGGAGATGACGGCGTATTGCTGCAAATCAGCACGGTAAATGCAAACTTGTTTACCATCAGAAACTATTAAATTTCCGGTTCTGGGTGGTTTTCCTGGTGTTGTGTAGGCGATTTCTGCGCGGAACTTGCGCCATGATTGGCTGATGATTTTACTTTGGAGGTAAATTGTCGCCTCGCCGCCTTGGCTACCGACTGTAAATTTGGTTTGAGAATTAGTTTGAAAGCGATCGCTTTGCCAAAAAGCTGACATGGTTTTCGCCAACAAATTTAAATCTAATGGTTCTGTAGCTTGGCTAATATTGGTTGTAGGCGTGGCAGATTGACTAGTTCTGGGTAATTGGACAGCTTGAGCAGTTCCTCCTAGTATCGTCAATAAACCCAAACAGGCGATCGCTTTCAATCTAAATTTCATAAGTATTTCTCATTTCTACTGTTACAAATTATTCTTCCCTAATTTTTTCTCATCACTTAAGGCAGAACTTACGCAACAGACTGATGAGATAATTTCCCCATTCCCAATGCCCCATGCCCCATCCCCAATGCCCATTCCCTATTGACTATTGACCAAAAAATAATCCAAAATCCAAAGTCCGCCTATTCGATATTGATTTATCCAATCTCTGGAAATCTTCATTTAATCTCAGCCGATAGTTCATATCAGCGCGTATGCTAGCGATGGGGTTGAGCTAATAGAGTGTGTGCAACCAACGGTAAGAAGGAGCAAAACTAATGAGTAACATTGTAGATACTGCGATCGAGGCAATTGTCGCCCGTGAAATTCTTGATTCACGCGGTAGACCCACAATCGAAGCTGAAGTACATTTGCTAAGTGGTGCTGTGGGACTAGCACAGGTTCCTAGCGGTGCTTCTACAGGTACTTTTGAAGCTCATGAGCTACGGGATAAGGATAAAAGCCGTTACGGTGGTAAAGGGGTACTCAAGGCAGTACACAATGTCAATGAAATCCTATCTCAAGAATTAATTGGCTTGGATGCCCTCGACCAAGAATTAATAGACCGGACAATGATTGCTCAGGACGGTTCAGCCAATAAATCTAATTTAGGGGCAAACGCTATTTTGGCGGTTTCCCTCGCTACTGCTAAAGCTGGGGCTGAATCTTTGGGAATCCCCCTATATCGTTATTTGGGTAGTCCTTTATCCAATTTGCTACCTGTACCTTTGATGAATGTCATTAACGGTGGAGCGCACGCTGCAAATAATGTAGACTTCCAAGAGTTTATGATTGTCCCCATTGGTGCTACTTCTTTTCGGGAAGCTTTGCGTTGGGGTGCGGAGGTATTTGCTACCCTCAGCGAAGTTCTGCACGACAAGGGTTTGCTGACTGGTGTGGGTGATGAAGGTGGTTTTGCACCTAACCTAGAATCTAATCAAGTGGCTTTGGAATTGTTGGTGGCTGCAATTGAAAAAGCTGGTTATAAGCCTGGTTCACAAGTGGCTTTGGCTTTGGATGTAGCTGCTAGCGAATTTTACAAAGATGGTCAGTATGTTTACGATGGTAAGCCCCACGCGCCTACTGAATTTATTGATTATTTAGCCCAGTTAGTTGACCAATACCCCATCGTCTCCATTGAAGATGGTTTACATGAAGAAGACTGGAAACATTGGCAACTACTCACCCAGAAAATTGGTTCTAAAGTGCAGTTAGTCGGGGATGACTTGTTTGTGACCAACGCTACTCGCTTACAAACAGGTATCCAAGAAAAAGCCGGGAACGCCATTTTGATTAAACTCAATCAAATCGGTTCTTTAACTGAGACTTTGGAAACCATTGACTTAGGGACTCGGAACGGTTTCCGGTCAGTAATTAGCCATCGTTCCGGTGAAACCGAAGATACCACAATTGCTGATTTAGCCGTCGCCACCCGCGCTGGTCAAATCAAAACCGGTTCACTATGTCGTAGTGAAAGGGTAGCCAAATACAACCGCCTACTCCGCATTGAAGATGAACTAGGCGATCGCGCCGTTTATGCTGGGGCTGTTGGTTTGGGGCCGAAGTAGGGACTGGGGACTGGGGACTGGGAGACAAGGGAGATGAGGAGCAGGGGGAGCAGGGGGAGAAAAATACAATGCTCAATGCCCAATACCCAATGCCCGATGCCCAATGCCCAATGCCCCTTTCACGGATAAAACCCCAATTTGGGTAAACCCAATGTCTCATCCCAACCCATCATGATGTTGAGACACTGAATTGCTTGACCCGCCTGGCCTTTGATTAAGTTGTCGATGACTGACATGACAATCACTCGTCCAGTACGCGGGTCAACTTCTATACCTATATAACAAACGTTGCTACCGCTTGCCCACTTGGTTTGCGGGTATACTCCGGTTTCACAAATTTTTACCCAAGGTGAATTACGGTAAAACGCAGTATAAATAGTTGCTAAATCGTCTCCTACTAGACCAGGATCGCGGAGTGTGGCGTATACTGTTGCTAACATTCCCCGCACCATCGGTACAAGGTGGGGGGTAAACTGTACTGTCACTTCATGTCCTGCTAGTTCGCTACAAATTTGCTCAATTTCTGGAGTATGGCGGTGACGAGCAACACTATAGGCAGCTAGAGAATTATCGGCTTCTGCTAACAATAGGTGTGTTTTGGCTTCCCGACCTGCACTTGATGCGCCGGACTTAGCGTCAATAATGGCAGTTTCAGGAACAATTAAGCCTTGTTTAAAGAGGGGCAGAAGTGCTAAAAGACTAGCTGTGGGGTAAGCACCAGGACAACCAACAAGCTGGGCATCGGCAATGCGATCGCGATAAAGTTCTGGTAAGCCATACACGGCATTACTTGCTGTATGATGGTCGCTGCGATCGTTACCATACCAATTGGTATAGGTTGCCAAATTCTTGAATCGATAATCTGCACTCAAATCCAGAACTTTACACCCTTTCTCTATTAATGCTGGTGTCAACTGGCAAGCTAAACCATTTGGTAGTGCAAGAAATATTACCTCACAACGTCGGGCAATGACTTCTGGATCTATTGCCTCTAGGGGCAATTTCACCATATTAGTTAGATGGGGGTAAACAGACGTAAAAGCCTTACCTGTACTATTTTCTTCACCTAAATAAACTAGTTCTACCTCTGGATGCTCCATTAGTAACCGTACTAGTTGTACTCCGCCATAGCCTGACGCGCCAACAATGCCAACGGGTACGCGTCTGAAATTACCCATGATTCTCAAATCCTTAATTCGCTTTTGGTTAATCTGTCGTTATCGATGAACTACTAGCTACCAGAGGCGAACCTGACAAAACACTACATAACGCAAGTACATAAGCAATTTAAAATCCCCTCCGGGAAGGTGAACCTAGAAAATTCCCAATTAACAGACTAAACCGTAGTAATACGTCGTCAGCTTCTACACTTTTACCCAAGGCAACAATTTTCCCTATGTCAACGAAACATTGCTAGTTTATATCTCTGTTGCATAAAGGAGCTACAATCTACAATAAGAAATTATTAAAAAAAATTTACTATTACAAGTTAACACTGTGTACCACTTAAGCTCGAATCTCACTCCTGATTTATTCTCCACCTCAAGCAAAGAGAAGCAGGCAGAAGACCTAAATATCTACAAATTAGTATCTCTCTCTACACCTTAAAAACATGGCTATTTCCAGCCAAATGTGACACATCTAGACTAACTCCCTCATCCTAGTTCCTACTCTTTTTTATGTTTGATTCTATTGATGCTGCCTTGACAGACCTCAAGGCTGGCCGCGCCATTGTCGTGGTAGATGATGAAAATCGAGAAAATGAAGGCGATTTAATTTGTGCAGCGCAATTTGCCACCCCTGACATGATTAATTTTATGGCGGTGGAAGCCAGAGGGTTAATCTGTTTGGCAATGACAGGCGATCGCCTGGATGAACTGGATTTACCATTAATGGTGACAAACATCACAGACCCTAACCAAACGGCTTTTACCGTCAGTATTGATGCCAGTCCCCATTTAGGTGTATCTACTGGTATCTCTGCCGACGACCGCGCCCGTACCATCCAGGTGACTCTGAACCCAGCCACCAAACCTTCAGATTTACGTCGTCCTGGGCATATTTTCCCCTTAAGGGCGAGGGCTGGCGGTGTTCTCAAGCGTGCCGGACATACGGAGGCGGCTGTAGATTTGGCACGATTAGCCGGATTATATCCAGCAGGGGTAATTTGCGAGATTCAAAACCCCGATGGTTCAATGGCTAGGTTACAGCAGTTGATCGAATACGCCCAACACCATAACCTGAAAATTATTAGCATTGCCGATTTAATTAGTTATCGCCTCAAACACGATCGCTTGGTATACCGCGAAGTGGTAACTCGCCTACCTAGTCAATTTGGTCAGTTTGACATTTACGCCTATCGCCACACTTTGGATAACACAGAACACGTTGCCATTGTCAAAGGCGATCCCGCTAACTTTCAAGATGAGCCTGTAATGGTGCGAATGCACTCTGAATGTCTCACAGGTGACGCGTTGGGTTCTTTGCGGTGTGATTGTCGGATGCAGTTACAAGCCGCTTTGAACATGATTGAAAAAGCAGGTCAAGGTGTGGTGGTTTACCTGCGTCAAGAAGGACGCGGAATTGGCTTGATTAACAAGCTCAAAGCCTACTCCTTACAAGATATGGGACTGGATACCGTAGAAGCAAATGAGCGTTTAGGATTCCCCGCCGATTTGCGTGACTATGGAATGGGGGCGCAAATGCTGATGGATTTGGGTGTGAAAAAAATTCGCCTGATTACCAATAATCCCCGTAAAATTGCTGGGGTGAAAGGTTATGGCTTGGAAGTTGTAGATCGCGTGCCATTGTTAATTGAAAGTAACGACTACAATTCTTATTACTTGGCGACTAAAGCGAAAAAACTTGGTCATATGCTGCTACAGACCTATTTGGTGACAGTAGCAATTCACTGGCAAGATGACCCGCAATTAGTCACAAAACGCTACGAACGCCTAGAGAAATTACGGCATTTAGTCAGAAGCTATGACTTATTGTTGCAGGAAGAAGCCCGTCCCTTAGCGATCGCATTATTCGATGAACCATCATTAACAGTACATTTGGGTTTTGACCAACCAACAGTCGCCACTAACGACTGGTATCAACAAGCTGGTCATCCCTATCTACAAGCCATTTTGCAAATTTTGGACAACTTAGCCGCCATACCTTATATTCAAAAACTAGAATTTTTGATTTCTGCTGGTAGTGATCCTCTCACTAACTTGCAAATCCAGCTAGATAGACAAGCAATACCAGATGGGGAGTTACCATCTACGGTGGGCGATCGCTTGGAAACACAGAAAATATATAGTTTTACTAAGACAGTCGGTGGGTAATCAAAAAGCAAAAGGTAAAAGGTAAAAGGTAAAAACTCTTTTCTTTTTACCTATTTGCCTTTTAATTAACATATAAATAACCGCGATCGCACTTCAGCACTTTATTAGGTGAAAAGCTATGTCAGAAACTACCCTAGCTGCACCAGATATTCAACTCCCACCCACTCAACTAGAATTACCCTATGATGATGGTGTACCAATGGAAAGTGCGCGCCACAAAGCCCAAATGGACTTGTTAATTGATGCTTTAATTCCTTGGTTAGAACAACGGGAAGATGGGTTTGTCGGCGGTAATATGTTTGTTTATTACAGTCTGGCACAGGTACGCAACAAAGATTTTAAAGGGCCAGATTTTTTTATTGCGTTGGGAGTCCCCAAGGGAGAACGACGCAGTTGGGTAGTTTGGGAAGAAGGGAAAGCACCGGATGTAGTGATTGAGTTACTGTCAGCAAGCACAGCCTCAACAGATAAAAATGAGAAAATGCTGATTTATCAAAATCAAATGCGTGTATTGGAATATTTCTGGTATGACCCGTTTAATGCTGATGATTTAGCGGGGTTTTCCTTACAAAAAGGTGTGTACCTACCCATTGTCAAAAATAATCAAAATCAGTTAGTGAGTCAATCTTTACAGTTAGGATTACAATTTTGGCAGGGAAATTACAAAGGAATTGATGCAACTTGGTTGCGTTGGGCAAATTTGCAAGGAGAGTTACTGCCAACCCCTGAAGAAAAAGAACGTCAACGCGCAGACAATGCTCAATCACAGTTACGACAAACTGCACGTAACTTACTAGAAACGGGAATGACGCTAGAACAGGTAGTTAAGTTGACAGGCTTATTGGCATCGGAAATAGAACAAGAGTAAATTACGTAGGGTTATCACTAGTTTGATTCGTTGTCCGATAAACTGGACTGACTTGACGATAGGTATCTAGTAAAGTCATAAACTTATCAAAGTCAAAGCTTAAGGGGTCAACTCGTTGTCCTGAACGGTCTACGCCTTTGTGGGTGGTAATGCGATCGCCTGGAACTTGACTTTGAGCTATTAACCACGCTAAAGCATGATATTGGGCATCTGTGTAACCACTGTGAGCAGTTAAAAAATTATTTCCACGTCCGTCTGGGGGTGTTTCTAAAGAAACATGATAAGCAAAATTATTGACGGAGGGGGGTAAATTGGCGTTAGTTTGCACAGTCTCTTCCCCATCTGCACCCACAAACACCGAGTTACCTGCACCAAAAGCGCGATATTCAGGCGGTACAAGATAAATCACAGTCCCATCTAAGGCGACGATCGCATGATAACTTGCTTGCACATTTTCATCTTCATGGGGTGTTTGGAAGAAATTCACCGCACTCGATGCACTATTACTCGTTTCATGAATGACGATGATCGGTTGATTGTTGACTGGTACGCCATTGACATCTGTAGTGTATCTTGCGCCGTAGTTACTAGGATCTACGGCTACAACTAGATATCTGGGTTTGTATTTGGCAAAAGCGGCTGTAGTTTCGTATTTAGGTGGACTTTGTTGAGGTTTTGTAGGAGATTGGAGCAGATTTTGCGATTTTGCTACGGGTAGGGGATGAGATTGTAACTTGGCTGGAGGGTATTGACTCCAGGCGATCGCATCCGGTGGTGATGCTGTGGTTTCTGTTTTGAGGTTTCTGGCTTCTCCAATTAATATAGTGACGCTCAAAGCTATAAATACTAGAGAAATTAATATCACCCTGGTTGCCCAGTCATTAAACCGCATTTTTTCTTATTAGTAGTAGTTAATTAACAATTATCTCAATGTTTTAATTTTAGTCAATTTCTCGCTAAATATATAAGTTTGTCGGACAAATACTGCAACATAATTGCTATGATATTTTTCTCTCGGTATATTTATTTAAATGTAGTTACTGAGATTTTATAATCCAGCTTGAGGTATATGTTGGAGGGAAAACTTTCAGCATGTAGGAGGAAGAAAACTTTAATAGGTTTTACAGACAATCTTCGACCGTGATTTCCAATTTTAAATAATTTAGTATAGCATCTGCAATTCTATCAAAATAAATCTATGCAATATGAAGTCAAGATTTTAGAACCTACGGATTTATGGTACTTACAAAATAATATTAATAAAGAGACCAATAAATTCTATCATCCTACTAAAAATATTCCTTTTGTGCAGCAAGTTGAAATCAGACTGGAAAATTCTGGAGTAGTGATTCAAAAAGGTGCTTTACACAGATGTGTTGGTAAACTCACACATGGTGTTTACAAGACTGATAATCGTTTGAGAGATGTTTGGGTGTCTTTAATGACGGAGGTTGATTACAATGCTCCTGTCTATAAAGGTAGTGGTAATGTGTACCTGGAACCTAGAGGTAAAGGTCAATTTTTACATTACACAGCAATTGATATATCAGAACAAGAACAGTGGGAATTTGATGATGGCATATTCCAATTTTGTTCTGATAACGTGATTTTAGGAACTAAAAAATTAAAGTTTCGCCAAATGGCTGGTTCTAGTGATGGGCGATGGAGAATTGCCATTAAAGCCTTAAATGGTCAGCGCGCTAGAGTCGTCACAGGAACAAGTGCAATTACTAAGATTATTGAAATTCATAGAGGCGAAACTGTGATTGCTGACTATGATTTCGTCAAAGGATTCACTAGTGGAATTCAAGAAGACTATCGAAAATTAGGACATTTTGGTAAAGGTGGCGGCGAAGGTTATGTTTGGATTTATGAAGGTGAAGGTAGATTATTAGTGTCTGAAAACGACGGTATGGGACTCGGTTAAATTATTTAGGGGTATTGGAAAATTATTCTGCTGTGACTGTCAGTAAATTCAAATCTCACCTAACCCACCCTGATAAGTAGAACAGGGTAAATATTTGTAGTTCTGATTAGGCAGGGGACAGGGGTGCAGGGAGCAGGGGGAAAGAGAATTTTAGCCTAGTTTACATTTCTTAAGATAGTTAGGTTTTTTCTCACCGACTTACTTAAGTGTGGGTTTTTGACGTTGTGTTCCAAAAACCTTGGTTTTGGGCTGTAATACCAATTCATACCAATTTTGGATTTTGGATTAAAAGCCTAGATTCTTAGCTGTTCCAGAATCTCGAAACAATACTACTTATCCCAATTTGGTATCAAATGAGGGAACAGTAGCATTTCTATCTCCCTTGAAAAGTCAGAATCATCCAGATACTTGACTTTCTGGAAATATATGTCAAGCTAATATTTAGAATATCTAAATATACCGCAGAAGTGGATTCTACTTGTGACAAAACTAACAGGAAGAATAGACGATTGGCCTGCAATATCAGCTAAACCTGCCAATCAAGTCATTTTAGCCACCCAAGAACTGACACGCCGCTTTGCTCAATTTACGGCCGTTGATACCCTGAATATTTCCGTAGCTTCTGGTGAAGTCTTCGGCTTGCTGGGGCCAAATGGTGCAGGAAAAAGTACAGTCATTAAAATGTTGACGACTTTATTACCACCGAGTGCAGGACGCGCTACCCTGGCGGGGTACGATGTCAGTCAACAACCGAATGAAGTTAGAAGAGTAATTGGTTACGTACCGCAAGCATTATCAGCTGATGGTAGTCTCACAGCTTATGAGAATCTGTTGATATTTGCCAAACTATATGACATTCCCGCTCAACGAAGACGACAGCGCATTCACGAAGTTTTAGAATTCATGGATTTACAAGAAGCAGCCCATCGCTTAGTGAGAAACTATTCTGGCGGGATGATTCGCAAATTAGAAATAGCCCAAGCCATATTACACCGTCCGCCAATTTTGTTTTTAGATGAGCCAACAGTTGGACTAGATCCTGTGGCGCGCACTCAAGTTTGGGAATTAGTCGAACAACTACGCACTGACTACGGTACAACGATATTTTTAACTACTCACTTTCTCGAAGAAGCTGACAGTTTATGTCATCGCGTCGTCATTATGAACCGAGGTAAAGAGATTGTCACTGGTTCACCCACAGAATTAAAAGCCGCCATCGGTAAACCAGACGCAACTTTAGATGACGTGTTTATTCACTACGCAGGTAATCAATTAGTATCAGGAGTGAGCTACCGTGAAATCGCCAGAACCAGACGTAATAGCCAGAGATTGGGCTAAAACAAGATTTACTCACCCCAAAAATCTGTTTGTGGCTATCAACAGGCTATTTAGTAAAACCCTGGTAGTGACAGAACTGGAAGTCCGAAAACTCAGACATGACCCTAGTGATTTAGTCATTCGGGCTGTACAACCTGCTTTGTGGCTACTGATTTTTGGGCAAGTATTCAATCGTACTCGTGTCATTCCCACCGGAAATCTACCTTACCTAGAATTCATCACACCAGGAATTCTGGCACAGAGCGTGCTTTTTGTAGCTATTTTTACAGGGGGTATGACGCTGATTTGGGAACGGGATTTAGGAATTTTACAGAAACTTTTAGCTAGTCCCATACCCCGTGCAGCAATGGTTTTAGGTAAAGCGATCGCTGCTAGTATACGCTGCTTTTCCCAGGTGATTTTCATTTATGGGCTAGCTATTTTGCTGGGTGTACAACTAAATCTGCATCCCCTAGCTTTCATCAAAGTATTGTTGATTGTATTTTTAGGAGCTGCGAGCTTTTGTGTATTTTCACTGATTATTGGTTGTTTAGTGAAAACCAGAGAAAGATTTACAGGGATTGGGCAGTTATTAACTATGCCATTGTTTTTTGCCAGTAACGCCATTTATCCTGTATCACTCATGCCTAATTGGTTAAAATTCATCTCCCACATCAATCCTTTGACTTATGAGGTTGATGCCTTGCGGGATACGATGCTAGTCCACGGCTCAAGTCTTTACGGATTTGGTACAGACTTTACTATCCTCTTATTTACATTAATTACCTTAACTATCATCTGCGCCAAACTTTATCCACGGGTGGCGATGTAGTTACAAACTCCGTTGACTATTGACTATTGACTATTAACTATTGACTAATTTTGAATTCTGCCGATGTCTTCAAGCAAACGAAACCTTCTATCTAATACTGATGTTGCATCGCACGATCCTTTCGCAGCCTTGAGATTTCGAGATTATCGCCTGTTTACCATAGGACGTGTGCTGTTATTTACAGGCTCACAAATGCAGACAGTAGCCATTGGCTGGGAACTTTATGAACGCACTAATTCAGCAATGGTGTTAGGTGGGGTAGGATTGGCGCAAGTCTTACCGATGATTATCTTAACTTTGATTGCTGGAGACGTTGCCGATCGCCGCGATCGCAAGCACACTGTTTTATTATCAGTAATTTTACTAGTGTTCTGCTCCTTGGCTTTAGGTGTTGTTTCCTATAGTCGAGGTGCGGTTTCCTTAGTTTACCTGTGCTTACTTTTAACTGGTGTGGCGCGAGCATTTTTAAAACCTGCTAGTGATGCGCTGATGTGGCAATTACTACCAGTGAGTGCCTATACCAATGCTGCAACTTGGAATAGTAGTAGCTTCCAACTAGCGACAGTCATAGGGCCAGCCTTGGGAGGATTGGCGATCGCAGTTTGGAATAGTGCAACAGGAGTGTATATACTAGCTGCGATCGCTGGACTTTTGTGTTTTGTTCTCCTCTGGAAAGTTAAACCCCAAAAGTCAACCTTTCACAAAGAACCGATATCACTACAAGCATTATCAGCCGGTGCTAAGTTTGTCTGGCAAAATCAGCTGATTTTAGCAGCCATCAGTCTAGATTTATTTGCAGTCTTACTCGGTGGTGCAACTGCACTACTACCCATCTTTGCTAAAGATATTTTGCGCGTCGGCCCTGTGGAACTAGGGTATCTACAAGCTGCGCCATCCATAGGTGCGCTGTTTATGGCTTTAGTTTTAGCCCATATACCTCCTCTACGCCAAGCCGGAAAAGTCCTACTTTGGTCAGTAGCAGGTTTTGGAATTGTCACCATTATCTTTGGGTTATCTCGGTGGTTTTGGCTATCACTGTTAATGCTGGTATTGAGTGGTGCGCTAGATAGCATTAGTGTAGTGATTCGCCACACCTTAGTACAGATTCGCACCCCCGAACATTTACGGGGTCGGGTTGCAGCAATTAATAGTGTATTTATCAGTGCTTCTAATGAGTTAGGCGGCTTTGAGTCAGGTTTAGCAGCAGCCTTATTTGGTACAGTGGCTTCTGTTGTGGGGGGTGGAGTCGGTACGATTTTAGTAGTGATTGCTACAGCTATGATTTGGCCAGAAATTCGCCAGTTGAAAACATTAGAAGACTACAAAGAGTAGGGTGTAAGGGTGTGAGGGTATAGGGGTGTAGGGGAAAAACTAATTACAAACTACTCTTTCTTAAATTTCACAAGCAAATTTACCCAGATTTTGTAGAAAAATCTGGGTATTTCATAGCCGCTTAGTGATAAAAAATTACTCGGTCACGATTCTCTTGCGCTTGATAAGCGTAGCTAAACCGCCAGCTAGAAGCACGCCCATAATTACAGAAGGTTCGGGAACAGCCTCTACATTGGCGGCTATCACCTTGAAATCTGGCCCGTTGTCGTTAGGAACATCAGCAATTAACCCATTATTATTAGAGCTAGTTAATCGTAGTGTTCTTGTAGTGATGCCATTCAAAGTAATACCGATAGAACCAATATTAAAAGGGCCATTATTCAGAATCGGCTGCACTACTGTACTGATGTTATAGTCGGCTTTGGTGTAGTTTTGCCTCAAAATTTTGTAACTAGCGATGACTGCATTATTATCATCCAAAGCCTCAACTAATAAATCACTGTCACCCGCAACTGTACCACTGGGATTTCCACCACGCTCCCAAAAGAAAAATGTATTTACGGGATTGGCAAAAGCAACTTCGATGCTGGCTTTATCAGCATTTTCTCGTGTCACTAGAATACTATTGAGATTTAAGTTACCTAAACTGCTAACAATATCTTGATCTGTTGGGTTAGGTTTAGAAGGGCCTTCTGTAACTAGATTGTCATTAATTGTATTGGGGCCTCGTCCTGAATGCAGTACGCCAAATACACTGCCATCAGCTAGAGTGTAAGTATCGTTTTGTAAAATCTTGGCTTGGTTGACAACTGCAAAACTATTAATAGTCCGTCCGTTAAATTCCACTGAGTCTAGCCGGACATCTCTTGTGGGATCATTTAGCAGATTACCAGCAGGATCAGGAGTAGCCGTGACGTTGGTTTTAAAAGAAAATGCAGTGAATGATGCTGCTTGAGCAGGTAGTGTCATCATTAAAGAAACTGCACCTGTAGCGATCGCGATCGTTTTGACGAAGATAGTTTTCATTTCTATTGCAAGTAAGTAAACACAAACACCAAACAATTTTTAGTGAATCTCTAAATATTTAAGTTCCACTAATTACTTTCAAAAGTCCTTTAAACTGTCTGGAGTTGTAGATAGTTTGCAAACAGTTCTTGAACTTTTTGCCAAGCATCAGTAGCAGCTTCGGGATTGTAGCTGGCGCGGTGATTGCAGAAAAAACCATGTCCTGCATCGGGATAACGATAAACAGCATGAGGAATTTGATATTTTTGCAATTCAGCCTCAATTTGTTGTGTATGCTCTAAAGGAATACCTTGGTCTTCTAAGCCAAAGAATAGGTAAATCGGTCGTTTAATTTCAGGAGTGAGAGTAAGAGTAGGTTCTCCACCGCCGGGAGTAGAAGTGGTAATACCACCACCATAAAAAGAGGCTGTAACTTTGATATCCGGTAAGGTGGCTGCTAAATAAACCACATGACCACCAAAGCAAAAACCAATCGAGCCAATGGCATCTGCTTGGACATTGGGTAAGCTTTTTAAATAAGCGATCGCCGCCTGAATATCGCTCAAGATTTCTGTGGCTGTAGTCTTGTCTTTATATCCTCGACCTTTTTGGATATCTTCGGGGTTATATCCAGCTTCAAATCCAGGTGCAACACGTTGAAAAAGTGATGGTGCGATCGCTACATATCCCTCTTGAGCAAATTTTTCGGCTACTTCCCGAATGTGAATATTCACACCAAAGATTTCCTGCACCACAATCACCGCCGGAAAAACCCCTTCTCTAGCTGGTTGGGCTAAATACGCGTCTATTTGTAAATCTGCATTGGGAATCTGCACGTAAGCAGTGCGAATTTCTGTATTTGTCACGTCGCTTCGCTCCGAATTCAAAATTCAAAATTCAAAATTCAAAATTAAATTTTTGCCTTGGTCATTTTTTTGGTGTGTTTAGTAGCCGGCGTGTTGATCGACAACGTTCTTTAAGGGTTGACCGTTTTGATAACGTCTGAAATTATCGAGAAATAGTTCTATGGAACGTTGTTTGACGTTGGGGGAATGACCAGAACAATGAGGGGTAATGAATAAGTTGGGAACAGTCCACAAAGGACTTTCGGATGGTAAAGGTTCATCGATAACTGTATCTAAAGCTGCACCAGCAATCCAACCTTCTGTGAGGGCTTGAATTAAAGCTGGCTCATCCACGACTGCACCACGGGCGATATTAATTAAATACGCATGGGGAGGTAGCGATCGCAGTACAGTTTTATCAATCAGACCTTTGGTTTGTGGTGTGAGTGGTGTAGCAATGACTAAATAGTCTACTTCTGGTAACAGCACTCGCCACTCATCTGCACCTACGACTTTGTCGAAATTTGGTAGTGCTTGGGGATGACGACGACTACCAAAAACGCGCATTCCAAAGGCTTTGGCACGTTGGGCGATAGCTTGACCGATACCGCCTGCACCGATAATTAGTAAAGTCGCATCAGTCAGTTCTTGAATAGCAAAGCCTCTTTGCCAATGGCGTTGAGCTTGCAAATTATAGAGTTCTGGCAAATATTTCGCATGAGCCAGTATATATGTAATCACAAACTCTGCGATCGGAATTGCATGAGATCCTGCGCCATTAGTGAGGATGAGGTTACGTTCTAAGTAAGTTGGGGTTAAAATGTGGTTTACACCGGCGTTTGGTGCATGATGCCAACGCAGTTGAGGTGCGGCGGCTAAAACTCGGTGTAAAGTAGCCGGCTTTAAGAAAAACCAACTAAAATAGATTTCTGCATCCTTCGCATCTCGGTCAAGATTGCCATCACTATCCACAAGTGCAATCTGTGTATCAGATGGTAAATGCGGCTCAATTTCGGCAGCAATCTCTGCGTGTAAAATGAGTTTTTTGGAAGTCATACCATTATTGTGGATTGCGGAATAGTTTACTGGTGCGCTTTACAGAAATCTATTTGTCGCATTCTTTATCACAGAAACAGTGCTGAACTATTTTTCTGCACTACCGTAGAGAATCACCCTTGCGGTATTCGCTGGTGATATTGTCTAACTTTTGCTTTAAATTGTCGTCGAGTGTAATTTCTACAGCCTTGAGGGTTTCAGTGAGTTGTTCTGGACGGCTAGCCCCGATAATAGGAGCAGTAATAATGGGATTAGCCAACACCCAAGCCACTGCAAGAGTAGTGAGCGATAATCCCGCAAATTCTGCTACTGTGCGTAATTCTTCCACAGTATTTAACTCGCGATCGCGCCAATAGCGTTCTTGATAACGTTCGGCCGCAGTCCCCAAAGTGAAGCGTGTACCTTGGGTTGGGCCGTTACTCAAGTTATGTTTCCCTGTCAGTAAACCTCCGGCTAAAGGGTTGTAAGGAATTACACCTAAGCCTTCCTCTTTAGCTAAGGGTAGAAGTTCTCGCTCAATTTCCCGAAACAACAAATTGTAGCGGGGTTGAATGGAAACAAAACGGGTCAAATTTCGCACATCAGCACGACCCAAGGCGCGAGCCAGTCGGTAAGCCAAGAAGTTAGAAACTCCGATATAACGCACTTTCCCAGCACGCACTATTGTGTCTAAGGCTTCTAGTGTCTCATCTAGGGGAGTGGAAGCATCGTCAGAATGCAACTGATACAAGTCAACATAATCAGTTCCCAGTCTTTTTAAGGAAGCATCTATTGCATCTAAAATATGCTTACGAGAAGCACCCTGATCCCAAGGTGCAGTCCCAACTTTGCCCACACACTTAGTAGCTACAATAAAGTGTTCCCGTTTCCCTTTGAGCCAACGTCCAATGATTTCTTCGGTGCTACCAGCCGTCGCTAGTCCACCCCCTAGAGGATAAACATCGGCTGTGTCGAGAAAGTTAATACCAGCATCGGCGGCTGTATCAAGGATGCGCCTAGAAGTTTCTTCATCTGTTTGCAATCCAAAGGTCATTGTCCCTAGAACAAGGCGCGAAACAGTCAGTCCGGTTTGACCAAGTTTAGTTGTGGGTAATGTCATGTTGCTGCATTCCTAATTCAAAATTCACCAATCCCCAATTCCTCATCAAGACACGACAGAAGCTTGACGAAGACCCTGTGAAACAAACCACTGTTGCAGTTTCGAGTCAGTGTAAACTTCATCGGCAATAAAGTGATCCCCTTCTGGGAAGATGGTAAAGTCTACTTTTCCCCCCAGTTCGCGCAAGGTATTAACAATTTGTTGTGTGTCTTCTAGTGACAGTTTTTCGTCCTTACCGCCTTGGAATATTTGTATAGGAATTTCTTTAAGTGCAGCTAGTTGATTGAGTTCTAATGTGGTTGGTACACGACCAGATACCGCTACTAATCCAGCGAAGCGGCCAGGATGAGATGCGGCGATGTGCCATGCTCCGGCAGTACCCAGGCTAAATCCAGATAAAATTACACGAGAGGGATTGATCGCTTCAGAGGCGATGAGATTGTCTAACAAAGCAATTACATCTGCTTCTCTGTCTACCCAAGTTTGTCCTTCAGGAAGTTGGGGAGCTGCAAAAAAGTAAGGTAAAGGACTAGATTCATTAACAAAACGAGGTAAACCCCATTTCAACAGTACATTTAAGTCATGACCGCGATCGCGCGCTCCATGTAAAAACAACACCAGAGGCGCGGGTTTTTTGGTATCTTCCGAGACAGGGGAAAAAAGATAGGGAAATAAACTAGAACGGTGTTCAATAGCCATAGTTGTAATTCCTCAAGTGTGTACGATTTAGGAATTGGGGACTAGAAATTATCTAATCCCCATAAATCCTAAAAGTTCTGTGATTTGACCCAAATATCTCCAAGCCTCTATGCAGTGATTTAAGCCACTACCAAGTTTTTATCCGCTTGTGGGGATGTGGTGCTGACTTTAGATTCAATCGCCGTACCCTTGAAGAAGTCAGGGTTAGCTTGGGTGTAGAACTTGTAGGGATTACCAAAGACATAGGCTTTAAAGTCTGCTTCAGAAATCACACCTTCTTGGACTAAATCCCAGCTTTCTGCTAGAGGATCTGTGAGGTCGGGTACATCCCAGTGACCAACGTCTGAGGAGTAAATGGCGTTAATTTTCACTTTTAAAGGATTGGCTTTATCGTTGAAGGCTGCGCCAATGGTACGATCATCAGATTCAGAACCAAAGAAGAAGCTATTTACCCAGCGATCGCGAATATCTTCAATAGTTTCAATTCCAGCCACCGCAAAGTCTTCTAGTTCACTACCAATGGGTGAACGGCTATGACGGTTAAAAGAAGAACCTAAGACGCTCTTTGTTAATTCTTCTTTGGTGAGGGGATGAGCTTCTAAGAATTCGCTACCGAAACGCTCAAACAATGCGTACAACTCGTTAGCATTGGTGAGTTCTGGGTTGTAGTTTTGTAGTCCTTGGAGATTGCGTTTGGAGAAACGGTCTACTAGGTGAATGTAGACGTGTGCGCCCCAATCTGCGCCACCTTCGAGCATAGCGACGCGCAATTGTGGGAAACGCTTGGTTACACCACCAAAGAACAATGCTTTCGCAAATGCTTGTGAACCATCAGCAAAGTGACCGATGTGGTTATTCATGTAGTTGCTAATGGAGGAGCGTCCAGTCCAACCTTGACTGCCGTAGTGGGTAGTAATGGGTACACCTAATTCCACTGCTTTCGCCCAGAATGGATCATAGTCGTATTCACTATCCAATCCGTAGAAGTCAATGTAGGAGGCGTATTTAGCGATTTCTGGGTATTGGTCTGCGGGGTATTTATCAGCGATCGCCTTAATGGGACGTTTTACACCACCAGGAATATTTGCTACTTTTAGCCCTAGTGTTTTTACAGCAAATTCTAGCTCTTCAATCGCTTCTTGGGGGGTAGTCATGGGGATACCAGCAACTACCGTGAGGCGATCGCTATATTTGCGATACAAGTCAGCATGATAATGATTTACAGCCCGTTGCAATGCTTGGCGATGTTCTGGTTTAGCTCCAGCCGGCACCAATACATTGTTAGGAAATAATACAGAATAGTCTGAACCTTGTTCTGCCTGACGCTCATAAAAGAGTTCTGGCAAAGTGTAAGTAGCTAAATCTAAAGTATTGCGGGTAACTCTCGCCCACCAAGGAGAACGAATTGTGCGGTTATATTGCCGTTCTTCTGGGGTTTGTTGATACCAGTCTTTACCGTTGACTTTGGAGTTGAGACGAGAAGATTCGGCTTTGCGTAATGCGTCTACAAGTTCTGCACCACCGTAATTAGCAATGTAATCTTCTAAAGCTGGGGTGAAATCATTGGTATGAACATCGGTATCAATTACCGGATAATCAAGTTTTGCTTTAATAGCGGCGGAACGGGAGGTTTTTAATCTGCTATATTCTGTCATGATTTCTATCCTCTAAAGAATTACAGAATGATTGCTGAGTAAGTTTTTAATGAGGACTGAAGTCCTCACTACGAACCGAAAACCATCTTGTCTTTACGCCAAAACCAATCGCTGAGACCATTTCACGAAAAACCTGATACAGATGTAAACCCTGAAAGTTTTGCTGCATCTAAGTTTTTTAATTGCGAACTGCGAATTGCGAATTGTGAATTGGTATGAGACTCTTTTTGAGTAACAAACTGATTCACCGGACGACGTAATCCCAAGTTTTCCCGCAGGGTGCTACCTTCATACTCAGTACGGAATAATCCGCGCTTTTGGAGTATGGGAACCACTAAATTCACAAAGTCATCCAATCCTGTGGGCAGTATGGGGGGCATAATATTAAACCCATCGGCTGCACCGTTGTTAAACCACTCTTCTAACTGGTCAGCAATGCTTTCGGGAGTACCGATGATGGTGCGATGACCCCGCGCAGTAGCTAGGGCAAGATACAATTGGCGCAGAGTCAAAGTTCCACGATTAGCTAAATCCTTGACTAGTTTCAGACGACTTTTGTTATTGTTGGTATCGTTGGGGAGTTCAGGAGCTAAATCATCAAAGGAATATTTGGATAAATCCACACCTTTGTAGTAGTTCTTTAAGATTCCCCAAGCCACATCAGGATGAATCAAAGATTGGATGAATTCGTATTTTTCTTGAGCTTCTTCCTCAGTCCGTCCAATGACTGGAAAAGCCCCAGGCATGATTTTGAGGTCGTCTGGAGAGCGTCCATATTTTGCCAACCGACCTTTTACGTCAGCATAAAATTCCTGGGCATCAGCTAAAGTTTGATTGGCTGTGAAAATCACTTCCGCAGTTTGTGCTGCCAAGTCTCTTCCAGCTTCCGAAGCTCCAGCTTGCACAATCACTGGGTAGCCTTGGGGTGGGCGACCGACGTTTAACGGGCCTTTAACGGAAAAATGCTTACCTTTGTGGTTGAGGATGTGCAGTTTATCGGGGTCAAAATAAATCCCTGATTCGCGGTCACGGAGAAAAGCATCATCTTCCCAGCTATCCCATAAACCCTTCACCACTTGCACAAACTCTTGCGCCCGTTCATAACGTTCGCTATGTTCTGGGTGATGCTCAAGACCAAAGTTAGCGGCGGCGTTTTCATTACCTGTGGTAACGACATTCCAACCTGCACGACCTTGACTTAAGTGATCTAAGGAAGCAAATTTACGAGCTAGGGTATAGGGTTCTTCGTAGGTAGTGGAGGCCGTAGCAATAAAGCCGATGTTTGTAGTCACGGCGGATAAAGCCGAAAAGAGCGTCACAGGCTCAAAATGAACAAGTTTCCCATTGCGTTTTTGAGTTGCTGGTGCGCCTCCCCAAACACCCGGACTATCTGCCAGAAATACCGCATCAAATAGACCCCGTTCGGCAGTTTGGGTGATTTCTTTATAATGCTGGAAATTCAAACCTGCATCTATTTGGGCATCTGGATGTCGCCAGGCAGAAACATGATGTCCGGTAGCTTGAATAAATGCACCTAAACGAAACTTACGTTTCTTACTCATATTCTTGTTCTTCAATAATGCAATGCGATCGCTATTTGGCGTGTAGTTAAATTTACGTAGCAATCTTACTCAGTGAATAAAGATTACACGATGAGTCCATCAAAAATATGTACTGCTCATCACAATAATCGAGAATCTAATTATTAGATATCCAAATATTAAGAATCACGAACTAAAAATTGGGCATAGGGCATGGGGCATGGGGCATAGGTTTTCCCTTACACCCCCACACCCTTACACCCCTATTAAAAGCTAAAAGTAGTACGAACAGCACCCACCCAAATGGGATCATTCGCTCCGTTATGTTCTGGCTTGGTAATTACAAAGCAAGAGGGAGTGATTCTGATGTTGTCACTGACGCGCCAAGTATAAAAAGCCTCTAAATGTAAAGATGTATCCGGGTCTTCCCGACGGGCTGCGTTTGGTCTGGGTCGATAATCATTACTTGTGACTTTTGGTGGTACACCAATGATGAAACCACCAACATTACCCTGTTTACCCAGGTCTGGAAAAGCCAAGGTTAACGCGCCATTGATAATAGTGGCATCGTTATCTGAACCATTTTGCTGATGTGCGAGGGTATAACCAAACCAACCACCTAAATGGAAGCGGCTACTAGTTCTCCAATTAAATTGCAGACCAAAGTTATCGCTAGTTGTCGCGTTTTGTTCAAAAGGATTTCTCGAAAAAGCACTACCTGTCCCACCAGTTAAGTTAAAACCAGTCCCAGTCCCAAAGTATTTACGACCATAGGCAAGAGCCACATCTAACTGACGACTAGGTGAATAAGTGAGTTGACCTAATGCCAAACTATTACCGTTGAAAAAGCCATTACCATCTGCGGGTCTGTTAGCTTGACTATCGTTGACGATGTAACCCAAGTTGAGTTGTAGCTGGCTGTTGAATTTATACGCAAAAGCCGCACCAGCACCGTCAAATCCTGGTCGATAAATAGTGGGATTAAATGTAGCAAAACGAGACAATGCGCCATTCAAACCACCAACGGAAGCATTGATAGTAGGAGTAAATACAGCTGGTTGTAAAGCTCTTGTCCCTACCCAAACGGTGGCCTTTTTTCCTACAGGAAAACGATAGACTAGTTGACTGAGGTATGTTCCTTCTCTACCATCAGTATCAAAGGTAAAGCGGGTCATTGCTGTTCCTGTGGTGCTGGTTAAATTGGGAACTGCACTCCCTGCTGTAAGAATTGTGGTCAGTTGGTCTCTACCGGTAAAACTAGTTTGCAAATTCAGTCGGACACGGTAGCTAAAGAAGGTGTTAGTGCTATCTTTGGTGTCATTTGCTGGTGTATTATTGGCGCGATCGCCGAATGTATCCGCAGCCACGAAAATTGCATCACCGACTAATTTAGTAGTAGTGGAAAACTGATTAGCTTCGACTTCCGCAGTCCGCGCTTCTAATGTGTCTAGTCTTCCTCTCAATTGTGCAAGTTCTGTGGCAAATTGTTCTTGCAGTTTTTGCAATGTGGCTAAATCTTCTTTCCGTACCAATTCTCCGGTATTACTAGCAATTAATTCATTGAGACGGTCTAAAGCTGCATTCAAACCTGCGGCGAATTCATAACGAGTCAGCGCACGATTCCCTTTAAATGTGCCATCGGGATAACCCGCAATCACACCGTATCTTTCTACAAGAGACTGTAATGCTTGAAATGCCCAATCTGTCGGTCTGACATCAGATAACTGTGAGACAGATGTCACTTGACCAGTCAATTGTGTGGTTGAATTATCTGTTTCTGGATTTTTGCTAGATGAATTTGATGATTCCGGTAAATTCTGAGCAATTTCTTGTGCAGGTATATCTGCATTTTCAGCGATGATTTTTTGCTCAGGTAATTCTATCGCTTTACTGGCTGAAGAAATTACTAAAAAAGTACCAAAAATAGTTGGAACAACTAAAAAATAATTCCATAGTAATCGTAACATTGATATTTTCCCTTGACACAAAACTAGATGGTTTTCACTGGTTTAATTAGATTTTTTGTGGAAAATTTTATTTGTAAGACATCACATCCATCGTTAAAAAAGATAAATATTTTTATGGCAAATGAGGCATAAATTAGAAATAAATTTTCTTATGCCAGTCAGTTGTATTAAGGCTATATGACTCTTGTGGAATGTATGTAAATTCAATAAAATCGCATACATTTTGCTATTCATTATCAAGAAATCTTGATTTTAAGCAGTATATTCAGTAATCAGATTTGCTTCCCATACAAAAAATAAAAATGTTGCTAAACTTAGCATTAGCGATCGCAATTTCCATGAGGTGCTTTTCCCATTTTATTCATACTCAAATAGTAAAATACACTAAATCTATCGAGATTAAGTATTTTGCTTATTTTGTGATGTTTGCATAAATCGTCATAAAATACAAGTACCCTGGAAAAGTTATTTCAGAGCAGTTTACAGAACTTTACTTGCTAATTTGTCGTGAAGAATACTTTATTTTTTGTGGTATGTGTGAAAAACTTTGTTAGGTAATAAATACGTTAAGCCAATCGATTTAAAGTATTTTAAGTCAACAGCCTAGTTATGGTTGTTAACAAGTATTCAAGGTAGTGCAATGTTTGGGGGTTGCAACTTCCTCGGCAAAGCGTTGGGATATAACATCCTAACGGGGATGGTTAACTGATGGCAGTATGAGCAGATGCCGCGACGTTAAGCGTAGATTTTTCTATGTTTGTGGCATCTCTTCTGCCTTTTTTCATGAACAACAAGAGTAATTTGTACGAATATTTGAAAAGGAATCAACATTAAAAGGCTAAAAATCAATTGGCTTACCGTAGTATAATAGGCTCAAGCTGAGGATCAAAACTTGTGAGTAGATCCCAGGAGTCTAAAGATCATGCGAATTGCTAATAACATCACAGAATTAATCGGGAAAACACCTCTTGTCAGATTGAATCGCATTCCTCAAGCGGAGGGATGTGTGGCTGAAATTGTCGTCAAGTTGGAGGGAATGAATCCAGCAGCTTCCGTCAAAGACAGAATTGGGATGAGTATGATTGAAGCGGCGGAAGCAGAGGGATTGATTACACCAGGGAAGACGACTTTAGTCGAGCCGACTTCAGGGAATACGGGTATAGCTTTGGCAATGGTATCAGCTGCTAAGGGTTATCAGTTAATTTTGACGATGCCTGATACCATGAGCCTAGAACGGCGTGCGATGCTCAAAGCTTATGGCGCACAACTGGAACTAACTCCAGGTAGTGAGGGGATGAAAGGAGCTATCCGACGAGCCGAGGAAATTGCAGCATCTTTACCCGATGCTTTTATGTTGCAACAATTTGCTAATCCGGCTAATCCTAAGATTCACAGAGAAACTACAGCCGAAGAACTTTGGCAAGATACAGAAGGTAAAATCGATATTTTAATTTCTGGAGTCGGTACTGGGGGAACAATTACAGGAGTTGCAGAAGCTCTCAAGCAACGCAAACCGGAGTTTCAAGTAGTAGCGGTAGAACCCAGTAATAGCCCTGTGTTATCTGGTGGTAATCCTAAGCCCCATAAAATTCAGGGAATTGGGGCGGGGTTTATTCCACCAGTGCTGAGGTTGGAATTAGTTGATGAAGTGATGCAAGTAGCTGATGAAGATGCGATCGCTTTTAGTCGTCGTCTAGCCAGAGAAGAAGGATTATTATCGGGAATTTCCACAGGTGCGGCTTTATATGCGGCTATTCAAGTAGGCAAACGTCCAGAAAATGCCGGACGTTTAATAGTGATGGTGCAACCTAGCTTTGGCGAACGTTATCTGAGCAGCGTATTGTTTAAAGAATTACCAGATGTAGAATTTGCTTTCTTAAAAAAATTCAATCAAAACGGTGTTTCCGTTAATTAAATAGCTATTGACTAAATCACATCTTGTAAGACTCGGCGGGTACTTTTCCAAGCCCAAACACCTACACCTGCAACGATAAAACTCATTCCTAGCAATACAGTTCGTGAACCCAGCTTATCAATTAATGGCCCGGTAATTGCTAAAGGTGCTGACAATGCGATATTTACGGCATGATTTTGAAACCCAAAAACTTTGCCGTACATTGTCGGCGGTGTTTGATGTTGAATGAGTGTTTGCATGGGTACACCAATCAAGGAAGCACCAACACCTAGAAATCCACAAAGTCCTAAAGCTAGCCAGAGATTTTGAGTAAAAGTAAATACCCCTAACACTAGTGCCATGATTAAGAATCCGACTAATGGCAAGGGCTTGTGATGAAACTTATTGCCCCAGTGACCTAAAATAGCGGCTCCTAATACTATCCCTACACCTGCTGCTGCCAGGAAAAAGCTAAATTGTTCTCGTTTTAAACCAAAATCCGGTGCTAGCCTAATTGCCAAAGCCATCAGAGCTGCTAAGACACAATATAATGTTGTCAGTTGTAGCATGGCATTCAAGACTAGGCGATTTTTCTTGAGATAACGCAAGCCTTCCTTAAAATCAGCCCAAGGATCGATGAGTGTACGGCGATCGCTAACAAATTTATGATCTGATTTAAAATCAACTAACTGAAAAGCGACGGCTGAAAGTATATATAATGCACTGACTACAGCTTCTTGACCATAAACTGCACCCAAAAAGGTTTTTGAAAAACTCAATATGGGTTCCCCAATAGCAAAACCAATAATTAAAGCCCCCATCATGGTGCTACTGTAAAGAGCATTAGCAGCCATAAAGTTTTCTTTCCGCACCACCACAGGAATAGCAGCCTGTTCAGCTGGGGCAAAAAACTGTGCCAAAGCAGAAATTATAAAAGTTAGGATTAAAAATAGTAGGAATTCTTTGGGTGAAAATGCTATCAACAGGGCAAAGATAGCCTGCAAAACATTAGAACCCACAAGAATGAGTTTTTTTGAGAAGCGGTCAACAAAAATACCACCAGCAGAACCTAATAAAATAGCAGGTAAAGTGAAAGCCACCATTAAAATTGAGTACATGGAGCTTTCTGCTAAACCTGGAAGTGGGGGGTAATTTTTGAGCAACGCCACCACTAAGACAAAAAATACTTTATCTCCTAGTTGGGATAAGAGCTGTCCCATCCATAGAAGCATAAAATTACGATTTTTCAGCAGTGCGCCAAACCCGTTATTGACGGCAGCCGGTTCAGTTGGAAACATGGATCACTTTAGTATTTTTACTAGGGTAGATGGGGAACTAGGGATTGGGGACTCTTGACTCTTGACTGGGAAAGCTGAGTCGAAAGTGTGAAGTTAGTTGTGCGTATTTTCCCTCACTCCTTGGTTTCTTAGTCTCCTTTCCACATCTTTATCAATAGATTGTTACTCCTTTGCCCAATATCCTTGTATTTCTCACTCCCGTTAATTGAGACTGTTTTCCGGATTATTTTGGTTCATAGCGTTCTAATAATAGATGTAAAAATTCAGCTGCGGTGAGGGGGTTTTTGCGGGTATTGATTTCGCCTCCAGAGGAATTTACCCACCAGCCGCTAACAGCTTGGGGCGATCGCCACATGGTTAAATGATCTACTGATGGATCAGCATAAAAATTATCTTGCCCACTACCAAGTAATAATGAACTCCAGTGAGTGAAATAATCATGACTGAGACGATGAATAGGAAAATCCCCCCATAGTGGCACACCCCATCCATCAATAGCAATAAATGCTTGAACATTACCCCCCATCATTTGCCATTGAGTAGCAGCAGCGATCGCTCCTACGACACCAGCACTAAAACTAATGAATATAACTGGCGATTTTAGCCTATTGTGTAAGCAATCTTGCATAAACTGCCAAATATGAAATCCTGATAAAGTAAAAATTCCCTCGGTGGGGATCACTAAGATGTGAGGGTGTAAGGGTAAGGATGTATCTGGTTTTTTGTCTGAGTCTGCATATAACCATCCTGCAATAAAACTTTCAGTTAAATTTGGTTCATGAATACCGGGGCAAATGATTATGGTCATTGGTCAATAGTCAATAGTCAATAGTCATTAGTTTTTCTCCCCCTGCTCCCTGCCCCCTGCCCCCCTGCTTTCCCAGTCCCCATTCCCCAATCCCCATTCCCTGTTAACACTAAGTATCAAGTAATAACACTCATATGACTTTTGATATATTATTGTCAATTTTGTGTTTATCCCCTCCCCCCGGAGGGGATAATGGTTTACTAATGAGAAATAAATCCAGTAACTTCCAGGTTCATCACATTAGTTGCTGGTTTGAATCTACATTCTGGTTTATATTGAGGAACTCATTGTGGTTGCTACGCCGGAAAAATTACAAAGTATCCAGGAACATCTATCAACCCACGACAGAGTAGCAGTTCTGCTCATGGGATATGGTGAGGTCGAAAGTTATGAAGATTTTGCCAACTATAACGAACAGGCTCTGAATCTACTGACTGCTAAATTTGCACCCGTACCAACTTGGATTTATCCACCTTTAGCAAAACTCTTGGCATTATTTGACCGTCACGAGTGGGGACACCAACATCACGATTTTATCTCTCCTCACAATGCCATTTTTGAAAAGCAACGTGCTGGTATTGAACAGCTATTACAAGCTAAGTGGGGTAATAGTATCCAAGTTTTTAAAGCGTTTAACTTCTGCGCTCCTTTTTTACCCCACCAGGTTTTGGCAGAAATTAAAGAGCAAGGTTTTGAGAAAATTTTAATTTACCCACTACTGGTAGTTGATTCTATCTTTACTAGTGGGATTGCGATTGAGCAAGTTAATAAGGCTCTTACAGGAATGGCTGAAGGCGATCGCCATTGGGTCAAAGGACTGCGTTATATTCCATCATTTTATAATGAGCCGGAATATATCCATTTGATGGCACATCTGGTTGAGGAAAAAATTAATGCTGATTTAGCCGCAGCTTATTTACCTTCCCAAATCGGGATTGTGTTGATGAATCATGGTTGTCCGCACAAAGCCAAAGGATTCACCTCTGGTATTACCGAAAGTCAAGCATTATATGATTTGGTGCGTGATCAATTAATTAATCGCTATCCTTTAATTTCCGTCGGTTGGCTTAATCACGACACACCCTTAATTGAATGGACACAACCAAACGCCACACAAGCCGCCACTAACTTGATTCAATTAGGCGCAAAAGCAGTGATTTTTATGCCTATTGGCTTTGCTACAGAAAATCACGAAACTTTATTGGATGTACACCACATTATTCATGCTTTAGAGAAAAAATATCCCCAAGTAGATTATGTGCAGATGGCTTGTGTAAACGACCATCCAGAGTTTTTGGCAATGGCGGCACAATGGGCGAATATTCACATATCTGAGTTACAAAATGAACAGTCTGTGGCAGTGAATCCACAGATAGCTCATCATCACCATCACCACCACCATCATTAAATCGGATATTAGCAGGCGATCTCCGTGAAAAAATCCCTGACTTGAGTAATATTTAAATTACATAAAGTCAGGGATTTTATGGTGTGATTATTATCTATAAAGTGTCAGAGTCAATGAGAAATTGTTCTACCATAAGTTTATCTACTATATAAAAGCGTTATTTCTAGGTTAATTGATTGTAAGTCAGACGGTACGTAATCATTTACCTACAATAACTGTGTAGCCTGTGTCAAAATCTACATATGTAGGTCTGTAGAGCAGCATCAATGATTGGATACATACTGCGGCGGCGTTATAGAATTATCGAACAATTAGGATCAGGCGGTTTTGGAGAAACTTATTTAGCTGAATACCCAGAGGATCTACCCGTCAGCCCAAAGTATAGATGTGTTATTAAGCGGCTTACTAGACCTCAAACTCCAGACTTAGATACAAAAGAAAGGTTCAGAAAGGAAGCAGCAATACTCTTTAAATTGGGTAAGGAACATTCCCAAATACCTGAACTGTATGATTTCTTTGAAGAGAATAGAGAACTGTATCTTGTGCAGGAATTTATTGAAGGGCATGATCTAGGTTACGAAATAGAAAAGGGAAAACCTTGGAGTGAAGCTGATGTAATTCAACTTTTGCAAGAGATTCTAGAAGTGCTGGCTTTTGTTCATCAAAATAATGTAATTCATCGAGATATCAAACCATTAAATTTGATGCGACGATATTCAGATAATAAAATTGTTCTCATTGATTTTGGCATCATCAAAGAAATCAGCACTTTAGAAGTTAATGCTCAGGGAAAAATCAGTAGTACAGTACCAATTGGTACTCATGGTTATATGCCTAGTGAGCAGTTTCATGGTCATCCCAGATTATGTAGTGATGTATATGCACTGGGAATGACTGCAATTCAAGCTTTAACTGGAGTTTCACCACAAGAACTAAGAATAGATCCTGAAACATTAGAAGTTGTCTGGCGAGAAAAAGCTCAAGTGAGCAACTTGCTCACAGACATTTTAACTAAGATGGTGCGATACAATTTCAGGCAGCGATATGCAGATGCAGATGAGGCATTGCAAACCTTAAAACAATCAGGTTTGCTTTCATTAACTTTTACGACCTCACTCAAACGAATCAAGATTAATGGAAAGTATGGTTATATTAACCAGATGGGGCGGGTAGTTATTCTACCTCAGTTTGATGATGCTTGTGACTTTTGCGAGGAACTTGCACGAGTCAAAATCGATGATAAGTGGGGATATATCGATAAAAGAGGAAAGCTAGCGATATATCCTGATTTTGATGAAGCTTGGGGCTTTTCTGAGGAACTTGCAATAGTCGAAATCAATGACAAATATGGCTATATTGATAAAACAGGAAAACTAGTGATATCTCCTCATTTTGAGGACGCTGGAAGTTTTTCTCAAGGTTTGGCATGGGTCAGAATTGCTCAACATGAGCATTATATAGATAAGACGGGAAGGGTTATTTATTGACTTTATCAGCGTCAATTGAAACTTTTAAATATTGTGTTTCTTACCTTCCTCAATACCACAAACAAATAAAAAAATGCAGCAATGTCATAGTCTGCTATTCACCCATAAAACTTACTGACGATGAGTGTTATCGCCTCTTCATCCCCCTAAACTGCTATTCTGTCCACAATAGTAATTAAACTCACCCACTTGGCAGTTAAATAAAAATCTATGCTTACCCAAGATAAACAACAACTTAACTGGAAACCCATCATCAAAGCATTCGAGGCTGTTTTAGGTACAAATGGCGTAGTGCAACGTCGTGAAGAACTCATCACCTATGAGTGTGATGGCTTAACTAGCTATCGTCAACGTCCGGCTGTGGCGGTGTTACCACGCACTACGGAACAGGTGGCGGCGGTAGTGAAGATATGCAACCAGTATGCTGTACCTTTCATCGCACGGGGTTCAGGGACTGGTTTATCTGGCGGTGCATTGCCTTCTGATGACTCAGTTTTAATTGTTACTTCTTTGATGCGGCAAATATTGAATGTTGATTTAGATAACCAACGCATTGTGGTTCAGCCAGGAGTGATTAACAGTTGGGTAACTCAGACTGTAAGTGGTGCTGGATTTTACTACGCTCCTGACCCCTCCAGCCAAATTATCTGTTCCATTGGGGGGAATGTGGCGGAGAATTCTGGCGGGGTGCATTGCTTAAAGTATGGTGTGACTACTAACCATGTTTTGGGTTTAAAAATCGTCACACCGGAAGGGGAAATTGTTGATTTAGGCGGAGAAATTCCTGAAACTCCTGGTTATGATTTAACGGGTGTGTTTGTTGGTTCGGAAGGTACTTTGGGAATTGCTACTGAAATTACGCTGAGAATTCTGAAAAGTGCAGAATCTATTTGTGTATTGTTGGCAGATTTTACTAGTGTCGAAGCTGCGGGGGAAACTGTTTCTGATATTATCAGCGCGGGGATAATTCCTGGTGGAATGGAGATGATGGATAATATTAGTATTAACGCTGTGGAAGATGTGGTTGCTACTAATTGTTATCCCCGTGATGCGACGGCTATTTTATTAGTTGAAATTGATGGGTTAGAAATCGAAGTTGCAGAAAATAAAAAGCGGGTTGCAGAAATTTGTAAAAAGAATGGGGCGCGGAATGTGACTGCGGCTAGTGACCCAGAAACACGATTGAAGCTGTGGAAGGGAAGGAAAGCGGCGTTTGCGGCGGCGGGTCATTTAAGCCCAGATTATTATGTGCAGGATGGGGTAATTCCTCGGACGCAGTTACCCTATGTCTTACAAGAAATTGAAGCATTAAGCCAAAAATTTGGTTATCAAATTGCGAATGTCTTTCATGCTGGTGATGGTAATTTACATCCATTGATTTTGTTTGATAATGCTGTTCCTGGCGCGTTAGAAAAAGTTGAGGAATTAGGCGGAGAAATTTTAAAACTTTGTGTCAAAGTTGGCGGTAGTATTTCTGGTGAACATGGTATAGGTGCTGATAAAAAATGCTATATGCCAGATATGTTTAGTAATACTGATTTGGAAACTATGCAGTGGGTAAGACAAGTTTTTAATCCCCAAGGTTTAGCAAATCCTGGGAAGATATTTCCGACACCGCGCACTTGTGGAGAGGCTGCAAATCAAATGAATAATCAGCAGTTTGCAGGTGTAGACAGGTTTTGAAAAGATGCAAAATGTAGGGTGCTTCAGTGCCAGATAAACTAACTATACTCCAATACAGTTCAGTTAAGAAAATAGTTTGTAGTGTTCGCGCAGCGTCTCGTAGAGAGGACTTTAGTCCTCGTCTAAGGACTGAAGTCCTTACTACGAACTTTTCCTTACTTCACAAACCCCAGACTTTAGACTTAACTGAACCGTACTGAACTATACTCAGAAATTATTCATACTGACGCACCCTACCAAACTACTTTAGTCCTTTGGGATTCAAGATAAAAGGCTAAAGCCCTTACTAAGAGCTATATAATTGTTCACTGTTAACTACTCAATAGTGAGATTTAAGCCAAGATATAAAGTGATAGATGTTTATTTGGCACTTTATATCTTGGCAGATTATTATGATATTTCTACATTATCCAGAAAAATTATGATGGATTCCGTATTGATAAATATCTCTACCCAACGAAGTCAAAACCACACATGAATCGGTTGGCGAAACTTTGTTTATTTTATTTGCTTTGTGTACAACTTATATTGTGCTTAACAATATTTTCAGATCCTTCATTATCTGACTATCAAGAAAAAAATAGCTTACCCACCACCACAGAAATTCGCGGAGTTTGGCTAACTAACGTTGCTAGCGGTGTGCTATTCGTACCTTGGGGTATTGAGCGTGCTATTAATCAATTATCGGCACTCAATTTTAATACGATTTATCCTGTAGTGTGGAATCGGGGCTACACTTTTTATAAAAGTAATGCAGCAAAATTATTTACTGGTAGTGATGTTGAACCTTTACTGAATACTGTACATGGCGGTCAAGATGTTTTAGCCAAGTTACTGAAGTTAGCAAAATCTAAAAACTTGACTGTTATTCCCTGGTTTGAATATGGTTTGATGACTCCTGCTGATTCCGAACTAGCAAAACGTTATCCTGATTGGTTAACAACGGGAAAACAGGGTGAAAAAACTATTAGTGAAATGCTACCGGAAGAAATGAATAATGAGCCGACGAATAAATTAGCTTGGCTAAATCCACTACATCCTGAAGTGCGAGAGTTTATTTTGTCATTAGTTACAGAAGTTGTCAGTAATTATGATGTAGACGGTATTCAATTTGATGATCATTTTGGAATGCCTGTAAAATTTGGTTATGACCCATTTACCGTGGAACTGTATCAAAGAGAAAATCAAGGGAAAAATCCACCAAGTGACCCTTTAAACCCAGAATGGATGAGTTGGCGTGCTAATAAAATTACTGGGTTTATGGCAGAAATCCATAAAGCTGTGAAGGAGATAAAATCCAATATTAAAATTTCTTTGTCTCCTAATGGACAAAATTTTTCTTATAAAAATTATTTACAAGATTGGGAAAATTGGGTCAAAAAAGGGTTGATAGATGAGTTGATTTTACAAGTTTATCGTGGTGATCAAACTGGGTTTTTGGCTGAATTAGAAGCACCATCTGTAAAATTTGCTCAAACTAAAATTCCTGTGGCGATTGGGATTTCTACAGGTACTTTAAGGAATCCAGTCAAGATTACACAGGTGCAAGGACAGGTAGAAGCTGTGCGCGATCGCCGATTTTTTGGTATGTCTTTTTTCTACTGGGAAAGTCTGTGGGGTTACATTAGTCCAGAATCACCCCAAACACGCCGCAAAGTTTTTCGTGATTTGTTTGCAGCTAAGGCGAATAGACCTTTGACGATAGGGAGAAAGTAGGGGAGACGGGACTTCCAATTAAAAAAATATACAATCACCTGAATGGCAAGGGGGCAGGGAGCAGGGAGCAGGGGAGAGACAGTTGTTTTGAAGTAGATAAATTGGATAGTTTATTCTCTGGAAGTCCCTTAACGGTTAATTGCTATTGACTAATGGCTATTAACTGTTCACTATGGACTATTGACTAATAACTATTGACTAATAATGACTTCTGCCAAAACGCCGTTAAAATTTGTCTTGCTGTGGACTATTGCGACTTTTGGCGGTTTTTTGGCGAGTTTATGTTGGATTGAAATTGGTGAACGGGCTGAGATTGGTGTATTACAAGCGGCGATGGGAGGAATTGCGATCGCCATACCCCAAAGTCTCATCCTCAGAGAAAATATCTACACTATTAGATGGATTATCTTAACTATTACAGCCTGGGTAATACTCACAGTCATCGGTATGGGTGCATTCGGTTGGAGTGTGCCAGCATCGGAAACATTATCTGTTAGGCTCTATTTTGGGGCATTACATGGAGCATTTGGCGGCTTTGCTATTGGTTTATCTCAATGGTTAACCATACGCAAACCAAAACCGTGGGCTTGGCAATGGATGATAGTGAATTCCTTGTGTTGGGCTGTAGCCTTACCTGTTGGTTCGGCTGTGGGCATCCTATTACACCAATTAACCCGCCTGTTTCTAGCGGAAGTCGTCGGTTTAGCTATCACTTGGCTAATTGTTGCTATCCTCACAGGCTTTAACATTCATAAATTAATCAGCGAGTGAAGGAAGGCAGGGGTGCAGGGGGCAGGGGGCAGGGGGAGTGGGAAAATAGAAGCTATGCCCGATGCCCGATGCCCAATGCCCTAATTCGTTTCCTGAATCTGCAACCTCACTGTATGTTCTGTTGCACCACTTAATTGCACTTCCATAACTTCGCTACCTAAAGGTTCAATGCTACTGAGGAGCGATCGCAAATTGGGTGTACTTGCTCCAGTATCTACATATAATCTATCTGCGAGATTAGTAATCCGTTTCCAAGTCATGTATAACTTGGCAATGGTTTGTTCTATTTGGGATGCTTGATTAACTAAATCAGCCGCCACACTTAAACAACCGACCCTTTGGGCTTCTTCTAAAGCTGTTTCAATATCGACATCATTATCTGTTAAAGCTTGCACTTGGGCAGCAGATTTCAGATATTTGGCTAGCTGACGCGCTTCTGTCGTTACCTGCTTGAGAGTATCGACATCAGGATTAGCCGCAATTTCCTTTTGAATAAACTTTTGATGCTGTTCGGGCAGTTTTTCCATTTCCTTCACTAGAGGGGCAATGTAACGCGGAGGAAGGGAATTTTCGGCGGCTTTTACCTTGACGGGTTCTGGTAATAATTCTGACGACATTGCTGTCCATTCATCCGTGAGTTGACGGACTTCGCGCCTCGTGATGCGATCGCCTTTACTCGCCGCTTCACTCACCATCTGTTGCACCTCTGGGGAAGCTTTCGAGGTTTCCACAAAGGCGCGTTTGCTGAAATTATTCACAGCACTGGGTTCTAGCTTGCCTTCTTCCAAGAGAGTATCAGCACTATTAGCTAATTGAATCCAGGCGTAGGCTTGACTTTTACTGATTTCTCGTTGCTTAAGCCAGTTGAGAAAACCAGTACCACGTCCATCACCACCTTTTTTTTCTCGATCCCGAATTGCCCTTAAGATGCGTCCCCGCCAAATTTCCGTTTGCAAATCAAAGCGATCGCACACCTGCCAAGCTATATCCAACTGCTGTTGGAAATCTGACTCTGGAATCTGTTCGTCTTCGGGATCAGGCAGTTCAAAGGTAAGATCCGCAGGCTGTTGCAGTGCAGCAGCGAGGTCATTGATATTATCCGTTGATTGCACAGTTGGTAACTTATTACTCTAGCGATCGGCTTATTATTACACAAACTGGGGACATCGGAATTTTGGATTTTGGATTTTGGATTTTGGATTGTTTTTTCGGTTCAAGTAGCGTTTGTTGAAAGTTATCGCCCTGCCATTTGCCGTCTATCCCAAATGCTAGAATCACCCTAGTACAGAGGTTTTGAAATTAGGCAGCATGGAAAAAATCGAATTGCAACTCGACCAAAAAACCCTGGAAAAAGCGATCGATTTAGCAAACTCGCACCATTTTGACTTGTCACAATTGTTTGCATACGCAATTGATCAATTAATAGTGACAGAACCAAACCAAGATCATTTACTGGGATTATTTGCTGATGATCCTAACTCAGTAGATGAGATACCAGAAGCAGCAGACAGGTTAGATATCTCACCGAAAAATTACCGAAAACTAATTAACCGACTGAAAAAATTGGAAGATATGCTTTTAGGACAAGCAGCTGAAACAGCTTTGAGCCAATCAGCAATGGTTGGGACGGAGAATTTTACATCTGCACTGGAGCGTTTAGCTAATGGCGAGGCTTGATGGTTTAGCAACTGTTCTCGATTTCTTGAACGGCTTGCAACCAAAAATAGCAGCACAGATTGCAAAAAAAGTTTTGGCTTTGAATATTGATCCGTTACCTGCTGATAGTAAGCAGTTGTCAGGGTATCCAAGTTATTACAGAGTTGATAGTGGCGAATATCGGATTGTGTATCGGTTTTTTCCTGAAGAAGATTTAGTAGAAGTCATTTTAGTTGGCAAGCGCAACGATGATGAGGTTTAAAAACGATTAAAGCGTTTGTTGGGATAAAGAACTTAACCACTCTTGGCTAGCACAAGGCAAAATAAAGACAGAGTTTGAGCGATGTGAACGCCATCCCGCCAATGAATTACTGTCTTAATCCCCGTTGTCCCAAGCCGGAAAATTCTGATGATGTCAAGTTTTGCTTGAGTTGTGGTTCTAAATTACTGCTCAAAGAACGCTACCGCGCGATTAAACCCATCGGACAAGGTGGTTTTGGCAGAACTTTCTTGGCTGTAGATGAAGATAAACCCTCGAAACCACATTGTGTAATTAAGCAATTTTACCCCCAAGCCCAAGGGACAAACACAGTCCAAAAAGCGGTGGAGTTATTTACCCAAGAGGCGGTACAGTTAGACGAACTGGGTAAACATCCTCAAATCCCTGAACTTTTAGCATACTTTACCCAAGACGATCGCCAGTATTTAGTACAAGAATTTATTAATGGTGCAAATTTAGCTCAGGAATTGGCAAATAAAGGAGCGTTTAACGAAACCCAAATTCGGCAATTACTCAGCGACTTATTGAATGTATTACAATTTTGCCATGCTAGACAAGTAATTCACCGCGATATTAAACCCGAAAATATCATTTTACGCGGTAGTGATCATAAATTAGTCTTAGTTGATTTTGGGGCTTCTAAATCTGCAACTGGCACAGCTTTAAATAGAACTGGAACTAGTATTGGTAGCCCTGAATATGTTGCCCCAGAACAAATTAGAGGACGGGCGACTTTTGCCAGTGATATTTACAGTTTAGGGGCGACTTGTATTCATTTATTGACTGGGCGATCGCCTTTTGATTCCTATGATACAAATAATGACACTTGGATGTGGCAGCAATACTTAAAAACACCCATCAGCAATAGTTTAACTAACATTCTCAACAAAATGTTAGCAAGCATTCCCGCCAGACGCTATCAAACAGTAGACGCAGTTTTGCAAGATTTAAATCAACCTGTTGCCAATGGAGCGATCGCAGTTCAACCGACTAATCAAACATCACCGACTTTACCGCCTACTTATATTAGCCCAACACCAAGTCAAGTTGACTTAGAACTAGAGCAATTGAAAACGCAATTTCTCCCTGGTGGTAAATCCAAACCTCAAAACAATCAGCCGCAACCTACAACTAATACATCGACTAACCAAAGCGAAATTGATAAAGAACTAGAAGAATTAAAAGCTAAATATATGGGGAATAATAATCCATAAAATTTATGATAGAAACTTATACTCTCAAAGATTATCTTCGTTTGCCAAACTCATAGGTTTTTGGAAATAAATAACAAGTGTGGTAGATAGATAGTATCACCAAATGATACTATGTATAATGGAAATCAACAGTAAACATAAAAAAACACTAGATGACATCTTTGAAACCCCTATTAAATCCAATATCTCTTGGAGTGATATTGAGTCTATGCTGATTGCGCTTGGTGCAGAAGTGTCAGAAGGAAGGGGGTCAAGAGTAAGAATAGTTCTTAATGGTGTAAAGGCTACTTTTCACAGACCAAATCCAGAAAAAGAAACTGATAAAGGTGCTGTTAAATCTATGCGTCGCTTCTTAACGGAGTCTGGTATTAAAGAAGTTGCGGATACAGGAGAAACTGGTAACGATGAAATATAAAGGATATGAAGCCGTTGTTGAGTTTGATGATGAGGCTGAAATTTTTCATGGTGAAGTCATCAATCTGCGTGATGTGATTACATTTCAGAGTGATAATGCAAAAGAACTAAAGCAAGCTTTTCATGACTCAGTTGATGATTATTTAGAGTTTTGTAAAGAACGTGGTGAAGAACCTGAAAAACCATTTTCAGGTAAACTGATGCTGAGAATTAACCCTGAGCTACATAAAACAATTGCTATCAAAGCCAAGAAAGAAGGTCAAAGTATTAATTCTTGGATAGAAAAATGCTTGTTCATTTATGCTAGTTAAGCATACTAATACTATTTGATTGATGAAAGAAACGGGATTTATAAAGCCTATTTCTTGAATAAACAGAGGCTAAATTAAAACTGGCAACGGCTAACAAAAAAGTGGCTCTAAAATATTAGAGCCACTCTTAAATCAGTTCAGGATTGAAAGGATGACAAACTTACTTTTTAGCTTCAGTAATAGGAACCCATTCGGTGTGGAATGCACCAGCTTTATCGGTACGCAGGTAGGTGTGCGCGCCGAAGTAGTCGCGTTGTGCTTGGGTGAGGTTTTGGGGTAGGCGATCGCGACGATAGCTGTCAAAATAATCCAAGGACGCGCTAAACGCAGGTACAGGGATACCGAGTTTGGCAGCTGTGATAATTACTTCCCGCCAAGCTGCTTGTCTGTCGAGAATTGTTTGTTTAAATTCAGGAGCCAGTAACAAGTTAGGCAATGCAGGATTTTCGTTAAATGCCTTCTTAATCTTATTCAAGAAGCCAGCGCGAATAATACAACCACCTTTCCAAATTCGCGCCAATTCGCTCAGATTCAAATTCCAGTTAAATGTTGAGGAAGCTGTAGATAGCAGTGCCATCCCTTGAGCGTAGGAGCAAATCTTGGAGCAGTAGAGCGCATCGCGGACTTTATTGATAAAGTCTTTGGTAGCACCGTCATACTTGCCACTGGGGCCTGTTAACTGCTTAGATGCAGCAATCCGTTCATCACGAATAGAAGAGATAATCCGCGCATTTACGGCTGCTGTAATGGTGGGGATAGAAACGCCCAATTCTAAAGCAGTTTGTACTGTCCAACGTCCAGTACCCTTTTGACCGGCTGCATCAACAATCAAATCAACAAGGGGTTTCTTGGTGTCGGGGTCAACGTAGGGGAAGATATTAGCTGTAATCTCAATCAAGAAAGAATTGAGTTCGTCTGTGGTGTTCCACTCAGCAAATACTTCATGTAGCTGTTGTGCGTTGAGTCCACCAGCATTTTTCAGCAAATCGTAGGCTTCTGCAATTAACTGCATATCGCCGTACTCAATACCGTTGTGTACCATTTTGACATAGTGACCAGAGCCACCAGGGCCAACGTAGGTTACACAAGGGCCATCATCAACTTGAGCCGCAATTTTGTTGAAAATTGGGGACAGATACTCATAAGAACTTTGTGTACCACCAGGCATCAGTGAAGGGCCATTGAGCGCGCCTTCTTCACCACCACTGACACCCATACCCAAAAAGCGTAAACCAACGGGTTCTAATTCTTGAGTACGTCTTTGGGTATCTTCAAACCAAGAGTTACCACCGTCAATAATGATATCGCCTTCATCGAGCAGGGGTTTTAGTTGCTGAATGACCGCATCAACTGGTTTACCAGCTTGCACCATCACTAGAATCTTGCGGGGACGTTCTAGAGCGGCAACAAATTCTTCTAAGGTAAAAGCAGCCTTAACGTTGCGGCCTCCGGCACGCTGTGCCATGAAAGCATCGGTTTTTTCTCTGGAGCGATTATAAACTGCAATTGGGAAGCCATTACGCTCAACGTTTAGAGCGATGTTCTCGCCCATAACGGCTAAACCAATCACACCAAAGCTTTGTAGTGTCATAAACTATGTTTGGCTAACTCTTGCAGGTTCTTTCATCTTTAAGGGTAGTCTGAGTTCTTCTCTTCTCCCCTAAAGAAGACATTAAGAGTTAATCTAAACAATAAAAGCTCACTAGGAACACCGTTCAATAGTTTTAATTTGTATCTAAGTCAACAATTAATTTGTAAAATTTGCTTTTATTAGGGACTGGGGACTGAAAGCAGAGGCGCAGGGGTGCAGGGAGACAAGGAGAAAGTCCCCTGCCCCTCCGCAATTGCTCCACTTGGGCAAAGCCCAAGACCGCCTTGCTCTCTGCCCCCTGCCCCCTGTCCCCATTCCCTAGTAAAAGGAGTAAGCAAAAATGCTGGCAAATGTCCTAGCTTTGGTGGTTGGCCTTGGTAGTTTAGCCCTCTACATATCAGCTTTCTTTTTCCCAGAAATCCACCGCAAGAATGATTTTATTTGGAGTGGTGTGGGATTATTCTACGCCCTAGTTTTATGGGTGTTTGCTCCTCGTATTTCTGGAGGTTTGCTATTGGGTCATGTGGCTAGTGTGGCTCTTTTGGTGTGGTTTGGTTGGCAAACTCTCTCTTTACGTCGTCAGGTGACTCCCTTACTACAACAAACTCCAGTTCCTAGTTCAGAAGCGGTGAAAACCACACTACAGGAACAGACTAATAAGTTGTCTTTACCCCAACCTTTGGCGCAATTGCAGCAAGCTGTCAGTGGTTTGTTCGGTGGCTTGAAAAACCGCACTCAAAAACCGACTACTCCAAAAACCACAACTCCAGAGCCAGAAACCACAACAAAACCTACTGTGGAGATTATCGACAATACAGAAACACCAACCCAAGAGCCTGTTACTACTACTGAACCTGAATCCCCAACTGTCGCCGCAGAACAACCTACAGAAGTAGCGGCGACAACTGAAACAGAACCGCAAACTGAAACTGTACCAGAAGTAATTCCACCCCATCCCCCATCCCCCGAACTGGTGGAAGCTGCTCAACCACATAATGAGGCTGAGGAGAAAACACCAATTCCTGTAGAAGAAATTGCCCCAGATGCGGTGTTAGCTCCCCCAGCCGAAGCACCACCGGGAGCGTTACCGTCAGATAATCAGACTAGTTGATATAGTGAAACCCAACATTAACCTGATATTATGTTGGGTTTAATTTTTATTAGAGTTGCCAGCGATGTCTTGATGCTGACCATCCTTACTTGCTATTCGTCGTCAGCAGGCATTTTCTCAAAGGGTGAAATTCTTGCTGTTCTTGGAATGATACCAATTCGCAATTCGCAATTCGCAATTCGCAATTCGCAATTGATAAATCCTGACTTGACAGAGGTTTTTGGGTTTGTATCTGTATCAGAATTTTAGTGAATTGGAATGAGATGAGGCGATCGCCTAATATTTCAATAAATATAGTCTGCACTGTTATGACCACATCACCAACCCCAGTTAAAAACTATATTGAACAACGGGATCAAGGATATTGGCTCGCAGGTACTCGTATTTCCCTGGATTCTGTGGTTTACGCTTTCTTAAATGGAGATTCACCGGAAAATATTGCCCAGAATTTTCCGTTACTTTCTTTAGAACAAGTGTATGGTGCGATTGCTTTCTATCTTGCCAACCGAGAGCTAGTTGATGCTTACTTAAGGGAAGGTGAGGCAGAGTTTGCCAAACTACAACAATCCTTAAGAGATAAGAATCTGCTTCTTTATCAAAAATTACAGGCAGCCCAAACCCATAAGCAGAAGCAGATATGAGGTTAGTCAAATTTCAAGCAGATGCGGATCTCAAACAAGCGATAGTGACTGGTGTACTACGCAGACAACCAAATATTGACTTTCAATCAGCCAATGCTGCTGGACTGGAAGGAAAGCAAGACTCAGAGGTATTAATGATAGCTGCACAGGATAGCAGGGTACTTGTAACCCATGACCGCACAACTATGCCTGGTGAGTTTGGAAATTTCATTATGTCAAAAACCAGTTTTGGGGTTTTGATTCTGTCTCAAAATCTGCCTATCAGTGATGCAATTGATTCACTCATTATCGTTTGGGAAGCATCTACTGCTGAGGAATGGGTAAATCAAATTATGTCTATCCCATTTTGAAGTATCAACTCGCTACCAAGCATTTTCTACAACGGGTTTTACCTAACTCAATATGAAGTTGAGAAAAGCTCACTCTTGGAAAAATCGCTAATTTGGGACTTCCTGCCATCTTCTATAATTGATAGAACCTGTACACATAAAATCTTAGGCATGAAGCTGTGACAGAAACCGGAAGTTACAAAGATACTGTAAATTTACCCAAGACTAGTTTTGATATGCGGGCGAATGCCATCAAGCGTGAGCCTGAAATTCAAAAGTTCTGGGAAGAGAATCAAATTTTTGAGAGCCTGTCGCAAAATAACCCAGGCGAATTATTTATACTGCACGATGGGCCTCCCTACGCAAACGGCTCACTTCATATTGGTCATGCCTTAAATAAAATTCTCAAAGATATTATTAATCGTTACCAACTGCTACAAGGGCGGAAGGTGCGTTATGTGCCTGGTTGGGACTGTCATGGCTTGCCAATTGAATTGAAGGTTTTGCAAAATCTCAAGTCGGCAGAACGGCAAAATTTAACACCTCTGCAATTGCGGCAAAAAGCGAAGGAATTTGCTTTGGCGACCGTTGATGACCAGCGCAAGAGTTTTAAACGCTATGGGGTTTGGGGTGACTGGGATAATCCTTATTTGACGCTGAAGCCGGAATATGAGGCGGCGCAAATTGGGGTGTTTGGCCAGATGTACTTGAAAGGTTACATCTACCGGGGTTTGAAGCCAGTTCACTGGAGTCCCAGTTCTCAGACGGCTTTGGCTGAGGCGGAGTTGGAATATCCTGAAGGTCATACTTCCAGAAGTATTTACGCGGCTTTTCCGGTGACGGGGTTGGCTGAGGCGGTTAAGCCTGTTTTGGGTGAGTATTTGCCTGATTTGGGTGTGGCTGTCTGGACTACTACTCCTTGGACTATTCCGGGGAATTTGGCGGTAGCGGTTAATGGCGAGTTGAATTATGCTTTGGTGGAAATCTCACGCAAAGACGCAGAGGCGCAAAGTAAGTTCAAATATCTCATCGTGGCGGCTGAGTTGGTGGAACGGTTGGCTGCTACTATCTCGGCGGATTTGACTGTAAAAGCCACATTCAAAGGGCAGGATTTAGAACATACTACTTACCGTCATCCTTTGTTTGATAGGGAAAGTCCGGTGGTGGTGGGTGGTGATTATATCACTACTGAATCGGGTACTGGGTTGGTGCATACTGCGCCTGGTCATGGTCAAGAAGACTATATTGTGGGTTTGCGTTATGGTCTGCCGATTCTTGCGCCTGTGGATGATCATGGTAATTTTACTGAGGAAGCGGGACAGTTTGCTGGGTTGAATGTCCTGGGTGATGGGAATCAGGCGGTAATTGATGCGTTGACGGCTGCGGGTTCGCTGTTGAAGGAGGAGGCTTACGCGCATAAGTATCCTTATGACTGGCGGACGAAGAAGCCGACGATTTTCCGGGCGACTGAACAGTGGTTTGCTTCGGTGGCGGGATTTCGAGAGGACGCATTAAAGGCGATCGCATCTGTAAAATGGATACCAGCCCAAGGTGAAAATCGCATCACGCCAATGGTGGCGGAACGTTCTGATTGGTGTATCTCTCGTCAGCGTTCTTGGGGTGTGCCAATTCCGGTATTCTATGATGAGGAAACGGGTGAACCTTTACTCAATGAGGAAACGATTAATCATGTGCAAGCTATCATTGCCGAAAAAGGTTCTGATGCTTGGTGGGAGTTGTCGGTAGAGGAATTATTACCAGAGTCTTACAGAAATAATGGTCGGTCTTACCGTCGCGGTACTGACACAATGGATGTGTGGTTTGATTCTGGTTCGTCTTGGGCTTCTGTAGTCAAGCAGCGTCCAGAGTTACGTTACCCAGCTGATATATATTTAGAAGGTTCTGACCAACATCGCGGTTGGTTTCAGTCGAGTTTGCTGACTAGTGTAGCGGTAAATGGCATTGCACCTTACAAAACTGTGTTAACTCACGGCTTTGCTTTGGATGAACAAGGTCGGAAAATGAGTAAATCAGAAGGAAATGTGGTTGATCCCAATGCCATCATTGAAGGCGGGAAAAATCAAAAATCAGATCCAGCTTATGGTGCAGATGTACTGAGATTGTGGGTATCTTCGGTAGACTACTCCGGTGATGTCCGCATTGGGAAAAATATCATTAAGCAACTCAACGATGTGCGCGGTAAGATTCGCAATACGGCGCGGTTCTTGCTGGGAAGTTTGCATGATTTTGACCCCGAAAAAGATGCAATTCCTTTTGAGGAGTTACCGCAGTTAGATAAATATATGCTGCACCGCATCCGGGAAGTGTTCCTAGAAGTAACAGAAGCTTTTGAAAGTTTCCAATTCTTCCGGTTCTTCCAAACTGTACAGAATTTCTGTGTGGTGGATTTATCTAACTTCTATTTAGATGTAGCGAAAGATAGGCTATATATCAGTGCGCCAAATTCTTTCCGTCGTCGCAGTTGCCAAACAGTCATCCACATCGCCTTAGAAAATTTAGCACGAGCGATCGCACCTGTTCTCTGCCATACTGCTGAAGATATCTGGCAATATCTCCCCTACAAAACACCCTACAAATCAGTATTTCAAGCTGGTTGGGTGAAACTAGAAGATAAATGGCATAATACAGAGTTGGCGGAATCTTGGCAACAATTACGTCAGTTGCGGACTGATGTAAACAAGGTTTTAGAACAAGCTAGGGTAGAAAAAATGATTGGTTCTTCCCTAGAAGCGAAAGCTTTAATTTACGTCAGCGATGACAAAGCACGTACCGCCATTGCAACATTAAATCCTGTTAGCGGTAACGGTATCGATGAACTGCGTTATTTATTCCTCACTTCCCAGGTTGAGTTATTAGATTCACCGGAGAAATTGCCAACTGTGAAATATAACTTGCAATCTGATAATTGGGGAATTGGCGTAGTGAATGCAGACGGCGAAAAATGCGATCGCTGCTGGAACTACTCAACCCATGTGGGAGAATCACAAGAGCATCCTTTATTGTGCGAAAGGTGCATTCCCGCCTTAGCTGGTGAGTTTTAAAAGAGGTTTAACATGAATGTAGGGACGTTTGATCAAACGTTTCTACATTCATATAGGAATTTATATTTTCCAAGTTGACATACTCCTTAACTTAAAGGTACAAGGATTCTCTAAGTCTCACGGCTTAGATTTCTGCTTCTTAGCAACTGCCTCCACCCCAAAGGTTTTTCGGTCTTATGTTTGCTCCACAGACTTAAATTCCCGGATGTCCCTCGGTATGTACTTAACTCTAGCACAAAACCGTCCTATAAGGACGGGGTTTCAGACCCAGAGGTTTCGATGATGAATACCCAATCACCTGTAACCACAGACTTCTTAGGAATGGTGTTGAAAATGCAACCAAACATCATCGTAAGTGATGAGCAACTTTTTGATTTCTGTCAAGTAAACCGTGATTTTCGCATTGAACGTAATCACCAGGGAGAATTATTGATTATGCCCCCCACAGGCTCAGAAACAGATGAACGCAATTTTAATTTAACTGGCCAATTATGGATATGGACAAAGCAAGATGGTACAGGTGTAGGTTTTGGTTCTAGCGGTGGTTTTACCTTACCTAACGGTGCAGTGCGTTCTCCTGATGCAGCCTGGATAAAAAAAGCCAGATGGGAAACAATACCTGTAGAACAAAGAAAGAGGTTTGCCCCTATTTGTCCTGAATTTGTAGTGGAATTGCGTTCAGAGACAGATAATTTGAAGACATTACAAGAAAAAATGGCAGAATATATAGCTAATGGTACAGAATTAGGTTGGTTAATCGATAGAAAACAACAAAAAGTATTTATTTATCGTCCTGAAAAAGCTGTAGAAGAATTAGATAATCCTTCGACATTAAGCGATGAAGATATATTACCAGGATTTGTTTTAGATTTAAGTCAAATTTGGTAAGCGGATACAGAGTGTTTCGTTTGAGTGCAGTATGTCTGCCAAGGGGAGAGGTCAAAAAAGACTATAAAACTCAAGTTAAAATACATCATCAGGAGGATGCCAACCACTAATTGTCCAACGTCGTCGGGCAACAACTATAACTGGATTATTCATTCGTAAACAAACAATAGTAGCCCTACCAATAGTAGTTAAACCTTCAACTTTTGTAGAATCATAATTCCAAGTAAAATGTTCAGACCATCTTTGTTGACGTGGATTAAATAGAGGTGTTTTTTCTCCACTCAAAGGATCTATGGCTTCTGTTGCATCAGCTTTAAATTCATTGCAAGACCGACAAGCCAAACAAAGATTATTAAAGGTAGTTTCACCACCTTTTGAACGGGGCTGAATATGATCATAACTCATAGGAATGCTGCTATTAGCTTCAGTAGTTAAGCAATAACAGCAACGCCCTTTATCAATAGCAGCTATTTGAGTTTTTAAACTTTCAGGAATGTATTTAGACACAATATTTTAAGAACTTGGCAGATGATGGCCTCGCCAACGGAGTAAAACAGCAGCTTGGGCTTTACACAGTATAAAACGGTCAGTTTCGTGACGCAGTTTTATGAGTTCTAATTTTTCTGCATCTGTTATATTACCACTAGAATTACGCTCCAGCAGCCAGTCGTATCGCTCCATTTGCTCTGCTGTTTTGCAACTGCGGAAAATTTGCCACAAACTATTGTCATCTAGTTTATCTAAAGCTGCGATATCAGCTTGAAATTCCTCTGGTACATCATCCCATGCTGGTGGACTTCCTACCTGCAAAGCATGAACTATTACCTCTTCAATGGGACGACGTTGAGCGTGGGCAGTGTTGACTAAACGCTGATAGAGTATTTGTGGAATTTGCAGCGTAATTGTTTCTGTGACCATTGCTCAATTTCCTACCCATGCCTTGATTAAACCATCTTGATTTTAGTTTAATGGCGATCGCTGTTGGAATTATTCTACTACTGTAGGAGAATCCCAAGAGCATCCTTTGATTTGTCTTATTGTTTGGTGAATCTACTGACATAAGAAAGCATTCAAGCCTTTTAAGAAAGCAAAAATACATATTGCTTTCTCATATTCCTCTACACCCCCATACCCTTACTTGTAAACAAACTTGTAAAACTATTTACAATCAAATATTAACAGTGAACAATTACTACAACGGCATAAAAAATTACTAGTAACATCACTGGTATGGAACTAAACCCACAGCAAGAAGTAGCAATACCTAAACGCCTAATTAATATTTGCAAAATTATCAAAATTATCTGGACACCCACACCCAACGATATAACATGGCAGCAAGAACCAGAAATAGAAGTGAAGCAAACCTTAATTGCGTTTCTCGCTTTAGCTGGCAGATATACAGGTCAAATGCGAAAAATCTTAGAAGAAATTTATTTTAAATTTGAAGAACAAAATGAACAAACAATAATTATCGAAAAAGATAAATTTATTGAAGAATTAGAACAGCTACATTCTTCTAGAGATATGTATAACCAGAGAGAATGGCATAAGTTTAAAAATGACTTTATCAAAATGCCACCATCACAAAGTTTTATTTTTGAAAAGAGAACTTTTAATTTAGCCACCTCTTTCTGTTTTGTAGGTGACGTTGGCTATGACCCCGATGATTATTACCACCCTCAATATAATGCTGAAAATGGTCAAAAGATGAGCAACAATCAACAGTAGCAATCAAAGCATAGCAGAATATCAAGAGCATCTGTTATGGTGCGATCGCTGCATTTCTGCCTTATCTGGTATGGAGATAGGAAAGAGATAAATTAGAATTTCTTCCCAGTCCCCAGTCCCCAATACCCAGTCCCCTACAACTTCTGCAACAACTCTTGAGTTAACTGCATAAACGCTTTAGAACCTGCTGACTGGGGTGAATTTAAGACAACCGGCATAAAACTATCAACAGCTTTTGCAACATTAATATCTACTGGAATTTGGGCTTTACAAATTTGTTCAACACCAAAATCTTCTACAACGCGGTGCATCACTTGTTTGTAATATCTACCCGTAAGTAAATTGGTGTTGCACATACTGAAAACAATTCCCAGCATTTTAATATTTATCTTGGCTTCCTGTTCATGACTGTCTTTTAGCTGGCCAATGCGTCTTTCTAACAGTTGAATTCCCACCACAGATAAAGGTTCTGGTTTAGCGGGAAGTAAATAAAAATCACTTGCCGCTAAAGCACTACGCGTCATTAAATTGTATCCAGGAGCGCAATCCAAAAGAATAAAATCATACTGCTCACGCACTGGTTTTAAAATGTTATTAATCAAGACACGTTCAAACCGATTCCACACAGTTTCAAAGTCTTGTTCCCCCAAAGCCACTGTTTGTCTGTGCAGCATTTCTGACACCACAAACTCATCATATAAGTCGATATCTCCCGGTAATAAATGTAGTTCTGACAGATTACAGACCTGAGTTTGGATGATATCGTTGATGTTTAGCTCAGACTTAGGATCTGGGTTGATCACTTCATCAATCAGATATCTAAATGTCAATCTTTGTTTGCGACGTTTGGCAAAATCTAAAGGTGACATCAGACTGAGCGTAGCACTGATTTGGGTATCTAAATCCAGAACTAGTACCTTTTTACCGTAATTTTTTGCTAAACAAGTAGCTAAATTTACGGTGAGGGTTGTTTTCCCTACACCACCTTTCATATTTGCAGTTGCAATTACGTATCCCATTGCTTGATTCCTCTGATGACGCGTTCCCAGTTAATTGAACATTCCGGTAAATTTAATATTTACAGGTAAATTAAAAGAGTTGTGCCAACAATATGACCTCGATAGAGTATATAGCAACACGTCATCATGATAATTCCTAATTTGTAATTCGTAATTGCTTCTTAAACAGTATTAGTCACAAAGGTGGTTTCTCTGTACTCTGTCGCCTCTATTTGTGTGAAGCGAGAACCCCGCCTTCTTGAAGAAACCGGGGTTCTAAAATTTCACAATATTCACAAATGCACTCAATTGCCGTAGTTGTTAACCCTAAAATTTAATCTTTGTCGCTTTGAAGTGATATTAATCATTCTGCAATCTTACTTAAGCTGGAATATAGATAAATTCTATCTATAGTAATTTAATATAGAATTTATACATAACATTCCTGTTAATTCAGCAGCATTTTGATTATAGAATATCTCAGTATTTTGTAAAACACCTTTGCCGTGAATTATTTCATAATGATAATAGCCATATTGATCAATATAAACAACTAGTGTTAGTTGATTAACGGCAATCATTGACAGCAATTTAGTAGTCATTTTTGTACTTCCCATTGGGGTGTGAGAGGTTTATATATATTTATTTTTCAGTTTCTTATTAGTCCTACAGGATGAAGTTAGATAAGTTTTGGAGAAATATTTATCTATCCTCAATTATTTGTGAGTTTTCAAGGGCTAGATTGCTTTGAGGCACAGGGTTTTTCAGCGATCGCAATCTTTATTCAGCCTGGATGATTGCCAGAAAACCATGAGAAATACTTATGCTTTGTGCAGTTTATTCCAGAATCTATGGTGATGAAAATAGGTACTAAATACACCGTTTATCCTGGGTTTACAAGTATTGCTTGGTTTTTAGTCTCTAAAATGTATGAATTAATTCTTTTCGTTTTTTCGGTAATTTATGCGTTAATACAGTAATATTTATCGGATAAGTTAGGGATATTTTAAATTATCAGTAACCTGAAATGGTAAATGATAGCAATTCAGTAAAATCTCTTAAGTATATCTTCTTAAAACGATATCAGTCTTATATCTGAATCTGTTGAGCAAATAAACTTTGTAAACGATGTAATTGAGGGCCGATTTGGTAGAGTAAGTCACCTTTTCCTAATAGATAAGCGGCGGATGTTTCTGTACCTCCCAAGACAATTTTTGAGTCGCCTTCACTAGCGGTTCTTAAAGCGACTCTTCCAGGTAAATTGGAACGGATAATGGGGGTGACAATACCAGCTTCAGGACGTTGGGTGGCGATGATGAGATGAATTCCCGCCGCCCTCGCCATTGCGCCTAAACGTTTAATACTTTGTTCTAAAGTTTTACGGATTTCTTTTTCCGCCATGAAATCGGCGTATTCATCAAAAATGCAAACTGTACGCGGTAAGGGTTGATGAGAACGCTGATTATAGGTAGTTAAATCAGCACAGCCAGCTTTTTCAAACTGCTGATAACGAGATTCCATTTCTAAAACTAATTCTTCCATAAGTTCGGTAGCGCGATCGCTATCTTTCACAACTGGCGAATGTAACCAAGCCATGCGCTCAAACTCTGGAAAGGTGACGCGTTTGGGGTCAACTAGAGCAACTTTGAGATTTTGCGGGGTATGACGATATAGTAAACTGAGGAGGAGCGATCGCAAAAACTCACTCTTACCGCTACCAGTCGTCCCCCCTATTAAGAAGTGACAGGAATTAGGATCAGATAAATCAGCCTCTAGCAATTTTCCCTCTAGACTTACACCAATAGCAATTTTCATTGGTGCAGTCGAACTTAAATTTTGTTTTTGAATATAATCTGTAAAATTAGCAACCTGTCTATCTGAACGTGGTAAATCAATACTGACATACCCAGCCTGTGGCGCAATTAATGGTTTATCTGTTAATCCTAATTGCACCTGTAAATCATTGGAACATCTGAGCAATGTATTCACTCTGACACCCAAATTGGGTTTCAATTTTACCCTAATAAAAGCAGGCCCCACAGCCGCACCTAAATATTCCACAGCAACATTAAAAGATTGCAGGGTATTTACCAAAGCCTGTCCCATGTCATCAGCATTGGTTGTTGGTTCCGCAATTTTGGTATCAACAGATTCTTTCTCCCCCGTTTTTAAGGGGGGTTGGGGGGGATCAAATATCGCATCACCAAAAAAAGTCCCGCACTTTTGCTTTTGGGGACAAATTTCACACAGATGGGGCTGAGTTGTGCGTGGTGGTGGGTTAGGATGGGGTGATTCCCAAGTTAACCATTGCTGCATTTGTAGCAATTTGTGGGGAATTAGCTGATTTACCGTATTTTCTAGCTGTTCCCAAGAATAACGATATTCTTTAAATTCAGGTAATACACAATAAACTGCTGAATCAACAGGGACTTTTTTGTGATGATGCAGCATATAACTATAAAGTGAAACCTGAGCTAATTGTGCAGCAGGATCTACCGGTTTATAAGTTTTAAATTCCACTACACATAGACGATTTATTTCAAAATTAAAGACTAAACAATCAAATTCACCTCTAACTAATTGCTTCGTAGCATTGGGTAAAGTGAAATAATTTTCAATGTTACGTCCTGTAGACAGAAAAGTGTTACTAATCAATTTATCTGTATTACAATAGCGTCTATTAATCACTAATAACTCAACAAAGCGTCTAATCAATCCTTGTAATCCATTCCATACCTGTAAAAGTGTCTTACCCTGTTCACTATCTTTTTGTATAGCTTGTTGTAGATAGGGAAAAAACTCTAGCTGATAGAACAGTTGTTGAACTGCACTAGTAATTGATTCTGTATTTAGCTGTGATGCGGCTGGTTTAAATAAATCTGTAAATTGCGGCTCAATCAACGCTAATTTAATAAATTTATCTGCTAATTGATGAAAAGGGTTGCCAATACCAATTGCTGTATCTGGTGGTAGAAATATAGCTTTATCACTAAACTTATGATTTAAATAAAACAGCCGAGGACATTCAAAAGCAATGCGGACTTTAGTCACGCTTAAAGATGGGTTTTCCATATCTTCTGTTAACTGCTTTGAGAAGTTATTAATTATAAAAATTTGACTGACAGCACCAGGGTTAGATATTTCCAACAGGCGACGATGAACAGCCGCTAAATAAACCGTATCCATTGCTGCATATTTTAGCTGCTTTTGGCTGAGGGGACGTTTTCCCCAATCACTAGCTTGTTCTGTTCCATCTACATCTACAAAATGACAGAGTTCTGCGGCTAACGTTTTTAATTTTAAGTTGGTTGTTTGCAGGCGTTTATGTGTAATTTTTCTAGCTAATTCGTAAGTACAGGTTATATTATTAGCCAGCTTTTTTCCTAAATACTTTAAATCAAAACCAGCATTGTGAAACACTTTTTGGATGTTAGGTTTCACCATGATTTGGTTAATAAAATGTTCCACCAAATCATGTTTATTCAACACATCTAGGATATAGGCTGATGCGCCTGTTCTATCTGTAGGTTCAGCTAATACCTGAATCAGCGATAGTTGAGGATTAGATGTATAACAATGAGCAATTTCTGTGTCTAGCCACAGTGTTTTAGCTGTTGCTAATTGGGATATGACATCTGTTATTTCCGTCGCTTCTTTCAGGTAGTGCATTGATTCAGGTTACATAATACAAACAGACTATTTTGCAATCAGACAGATTAATTTATCTTGAAACTTAGCTTTTGGGTTAATAATCTCTACTCTCTTCTCTTGGCATAGCATATCAATTAGTAGCTGAACATCATTTTCTTTGACACTAGGAAACTGATCAACGGCATTTTTAATTAAAGTAGGTACACCCATAAAGCTTTGCGTTTTCACCAGATTCAATAAGAAATCTTTGACTGGGTTTAAATTCTTGCTTGTATCATTACCATTGTCTGGCTTAGTTTGTTCTTTCGGAATAATTCCTAATTCCTGAAATAAAGTACACTTGTGTAAAATTTTCGACTGCCTAATTAAAGATTGTAATTCTTGTAAGCTAATTGCTCTACGTTGACTTGTCAGTACCAATTCTTGAGATAGCGCAGAGTTGACCAAATTTTGATATGTTACTAAATAGTGAACCGAAGTAAGATTGGGTCTTATGTGATAATGGTTAGTGTGGGTAAAAATTTGCTGATATATCTGATTTCCAGCTAGTCTTGATGTTCCTACTCCTGCGAGTCTAATTAAATATAGGGTGTGACATAAATTTTGTTGAATAACTCTCTGGCAAGCATTCATGACATGAAAAAAGCTTGTCATACTTGCGTCTTCAGTCCATACTACACCTACTCTTTCTTTCTTACCAGATTCTTGATAACTCAAAGAATAACTAGCATAGTTACCTCTTAATAGTTTCAGCTTAATTTCCTGAATTTGTAAGGCTATCAATGCTTGTTGCAACATTACAATTAAATCAGGTGATGATAACAATGAAATCTTGCTATATTTCTCCTGATTTTTCTTATATTCTTTTTGCCATAGTAGTTGAAACTCTGCCTGAACTTGCTCAAGATTATCTGGAGGTGGAGGAGGCGGAGGGATAATTAGCGTACCATCATGCTTTTTAACTAGATGTATATTAACTTTTTTTGGATCTATTACTTCTGGTCTTAAGGATGGAACAGTAACAGGAGGTTTTGTTGGAACTGTTTCGTCACTATCTAATAAAGAAAGTTTATATCTTTGATACTCATGTCTACCTAAAATTAAGGTGTTTCTTGGTAGAGTTTTACCACCTGGAAAATTTTTCTCCAATAATTCCTTATCTAAAGGAAAAAGAAGCGAATCAGGCTTGGTATTTGCTCTTTGATGCAGAAAGTTTAGACGATACATCCAAAGTGATTCTGCCTGATTTAAATTAATAGGTTTTAGTATTACCTGCTTATCTACCCTAGCTTTATCTGATTGTAAAATTCGGCTGCTTTTTTGTCTCCATTCTGATTGAACTATACTTATGATAATGAGAAAATTCCTGAGATTATCATTGTGTACTGTAGTATTAATATTAAAAATAGGTTGAGGATTTGACTCCCAATTTGCTTGGCTTTCAACTTGATCAAAGCATAAAACTATTGGTTGAGTGTCAGTAGAGATTTTACCAAAGTTAGCTAAAATATTTTTGGCTGCATCTTCACTATCAATACAGTGTTTAACTTTTAATTCAGCCATTGAATCTTCACTTAAGTCGTCGCCGCGCAACCATTCGCAAGCCAAAGGATATAATTCAGGATCAGTTAGGTCATGCAGTATGCCAAAAAATATGTCAGGGTTATAGATACCTACTTGTTTATATGTTTTCTTGAGTTCCTTAATAAAGTTTTGGCGATCACTGAGTAATAATTCCCACAAATTATGATTAAAAATGCGCTTCTTGAGACTTTGCTTAGTAAAAGCAGATAAACTTTTAAGCCACAATATCAATTGAGAATCTTGTTGTCCTTCTGGTATTTGGATTAAACTATCAACTGTATAACGTAAAATGTGCCGCCAAATATAATCGTTGTCAGGCCAAGGACTTACATAAGCAAAAAAAGCTCTAGAATTCAACTTAAATTTTAGTCTAGCTAGTAGGTAACTTTTACCAGAGCCAGAATCACCTGTAAGCAAAACAGTACGGGTACGGTGATCTTTCTCCACCAAGTCTAATAATGCTTCGATTTCACTGATTGCTTCTTGATGAATTGACTCAACTACAGACTCAAAACCTTGTTTTTCACTCCAAAAATTACCTGACTTTAAATTTACAAGGTCAAAAGGGTTAATCTCGCGTTTGATAATTTCGTTAATTGATGTCATATTTAAATTTTGGTGAGTGAGCAACCTGAACTACAAGGCAAAATCATGAAGATAAGTGTTAATTAACACTGAGAAAAAACAACGAACCACCTATATTCTGTGGAATACCACTATTTAACTGTTCTGTTGTATATGGTGTAGGATCTAACAATGTACTCAGTTCAATTAGATCATTCTTTTGCAACCGATACAAAGCTTGATCTAATTCATCGCGTGAGAGTGGTGGTTGTAATTTTTGCCGTAGATGAAAGATGGGTAAATAATTTTGTGTACCCAATTCTTTGTCTAATTTCTCAATAGTTTGTAAAATTTCTTCATCAGTGATATTGATAATCGTTTCAACTGATGACTCAACAGTGGGAATAGACAAAATAGATTCTGTTTCTGGCTTAACGCGCAAAGTCTTGCGTAAAAATCGGAGATAGTTTCCCAGCAGTTCTTGACTGATAACAGGATTAGAACTTTTGTTTGGTGTGTAGTCATCCCGTAAAAATTCAACTCCTCTTTCAGTTAGCCACACCTCAGCCCCATTTTTTTTACGTTGTAATTCAGTTTCAATCAATCCCCGTTCACTGAGGGTTTTGAATATCGCGTCTCGTTCAGCAGCTTTGACTGAGGTAATTTTGCTGGGTGCGATTTTACCAGCACTACTGATTTTCTCCAGCACCTTCCGTTCTTTGTCGGTGATGGGTAACTGTCCTGGTGGGAGTTTCAGCAAGGCTTGACCAGGAGATAAAATTTTAACTGTGGCAATCTCACGGGAATAGTCTACCAGTTCGCGATCGCCCAATGCTCGACAAATTTTATCCTTCCCTTTAAAACTACTAAAGGCATTTGCACTCAGTCCAGCACGATAGTTGGAAAATCCCAATAGCTTTAAGAGGAACTTTAATTCATTTGTGTCCATACTGGTAATTTAGAGCATCTACAACCTAACTACTCTAGCCCAATAAGCAATAATTTACACACTCTCTTATATAGTAGCTCTAATTGTTACCAGTGGTGAGTTAATATCGAGCGATCGCAAATTTATTCCCAAAGAGATACACAATTACTTCTGTGGTGTCTTCCCTAACTTCAACTTCATTACTTTTCCTACTGTTCTCGGAACACCATAAAGCTTACTAAATACCAAATTCCATAAATAACCGTATTTCGGGAAATGCTTCACTAGCAACACATCAGAAATTACATGAAATCTCGGTGGCTTTAAAGCAGGGTCTTTATCTATATATCTAATTTGTTCTGGCTTTGGCATCCAGTGACCGATAATCGCATCTTTTTCAAATAAATTTGCTTGCACAAATAAACCAGATAATCTATCAAATCCGCTTGATGGTATCCAGGTTACTGCACCTAAAACCTTGGTGGCTTGGGAAAGTTCTGGTAATGCTTGCTGAATTATATCGTTACGCCACACAATATTATTAAAGTTCTCAAAGTGATAGCCATTATTATCAGTTCTATTAATAAAAGGCCAGAATAAATAACGCCAATCAAAGTTTTTATCTAAAGGTGCAATGGGAACTTCTAATAAACCTTGAAAGTTACCTTGATTATAAGGATAGGGGTTTTCCGGTGTTTTTTTGCAAATTTCTAATTGGTCAACATCAGGAATTTCTTCCCAAGCTTGTTTAATCCTCACTTCGTCCTTCATATCAATATTGAGTTTTTGTAATCTCAAAACCCAACTTTCAGGAAATCGGTGAAAGTATTTCTCGACTGCTGAACAAACTTGTGGATGTACATAATCATCATCATCTAAGGCTAAAATATATTTACCTTGAGCATTGAGTAAGCCCACAAATCTCTGTGGCATTTCTCCTTTATAGGGACTAACTATAGCTGTGACTCTAGGATCATCAATTGCTTTAATTTTTACGTTTGGCGGATAAACTAAAACAAACTGCACAGAACCTTCTATTTTCAGCAGATTTTCTAACCAATAATCAGAAAATTTTCCCAAGGTTGGCGTAATTATCGAGAGTAAAGGTTGATTATTCATAGTTTTTTTGGTGCAAAATATTAAATAAAATTCCTGGCTTAAATCTATTTATAGGAATCCGATTTTATTTGAAGGAAAATCTAAGTATATGTAGTCCAGTAGGGTGTGTTAGGCTTTAGCCGTAACGCACCAAAGGCCTTGGTGTTAGGTGCGTTACGCTGTCGCTAACACACCTTACTTATCTACGTATCTGTTCAAAAATCTAGTAGGAATCCTACATAATATGCAGATGATTTTGATTACCGCTATTGTTTACATAGATAAAAATATTTATACACTTGTCAATCGGTCAGTATATCAAGAGTATCTAGATTTTGCCTACAGCAATCTTAGCGTGAAAGTGGTAAGTGGTGAGTGCTGAGTGCTGTTAGCGGAAGCGGGGCGTTTAGCCCGTGCTGAGTAGTGAATGGTGAGTGGTGAGGTTTGCTGATGAGTCAATAGCACATTTGAATATTGAGATGATTTGCCGCTATATTTTACAAGTAAAGTATAAAAGTTATAAAAAATACTAACCCATCTAAGGCTCATCTATGCGTATTCTCATGCTTTCATCGACTTTTCCTTATCCACCAAGTCGGGGTGGTACGGAAATTAGAACTTTTAATTTACTGAAATACCTCCAGCAAAATCATGATGTGACATTGGTAACTCAGTACAATAAAAGTGTGTCTGATGTGGAAGTAGAAGAGTTACGCAAGTATGTTAATGAATTATTGATTTTCCCCTTACCACCAGATCCCCAATCTCAAAATCCTGTGGCTGGGTTGTTGGCGAAAACGGGACGCTTCCTAGAATCAGTCACTAAGGCGACACCACCGAATGTTCTCCATCGCTATTCGCCGGAAATTCAGGCGTTTGTTGATAATTGTGTGCGTGAACAAAAATATGATGTGATTACCTGTGAACACAGTGTCAATGAAATTTATATCCGTCCCGAATTTCGCCATCAAGTGAATACGGTGATTGATGTGCATAGTTCAGTGTACGGCTGGATACGGGATCATTTAGAAATGGGTGCAGCTGCTAATGCTTTGCGCGATCGCCTCTATCTTACCTTGGTTTTGAAGCGTTACGAGCAGCGATACTGTAGTAAATTTTCTAATATCGTCGTCACCACGGAAGATGACCGCCAAGAATTCCTCAAACTGCGTCCTGACATTGACATTCAAGTGATTCCCAACGGTGTAGATTTAGACTTATTTCCCTATCGTCACCAAGACCCAGGGGGACACAGTTTAATCTTTGTCGGCGCGATGGATGCTTCCCACAACATCGACGCAGCTAGATTTTTTGCCTTCGCTGTCTTCCCAGAACTGCAAAACCGTTATCCTGATGCAACCTTTAGTATTGTAGGTGCTAGACCTACACCAGAGGTTTTAAGTCTAGAAAAAATTCCTGGTGTCAAAGTCTTGGGACGCGTCCCTGTGATGGCAGATTATCTACATAAATCTACTGTGTGTGTTGTGCCATTACGCACAGGTTTCGGCATCAAAAATAAAACTCTGGAAGCTATGGCCGCGGGTGTACCCACAGTAGCAAGCGATCGCGGTTTAGAAGGACTAAATGTAGATGGTGATGGTGTACCATTAGCTGCATTGAGAGCCAATCACCCCGCAGAATACGTTGACGCGATTAGTGAATTATTCGATCATCCATCACTGAGAGCAGAACTATCTCATAACGGGAGACAATTAGTCGAAAAACAATTTACCTGGGAAATCGCCGGACAACGTTATGAGCAAGTTTGTTTAGGTAGTCACAAAAATCAGTCCCAATGAAAATGAGAATAGGCTATTTAACAAAATAATAAGATAGCGTTCGTAGTAAGGACTTTAGTCCTCAAGAAAGGACTTTAGTCCTTACTACAAACCTTGAATTATTTACCCTGTTCTCATTGGTAGCTGGAAACTTTGGTAATGCTTGTTCCTTCATTATTAGTTAGACGGTGTGCATATAACTGGCATATTACACCTAATTTATGTAATGCTCCTTGCACTTGAGAAAATAATATGAAAATCAGCAGCTATAAAAATTTATTTGTATTAGCATTCCTCAGCTTGAGTTGCATCCAACCTGCTGATGCTATCACTCCGGTAAATTCCCCATCTCAACTATCTCAAGAAGTTGCTACATTGCGAAAACAGGGATCGAAAGGCTTACAAAGATTTCTAAAGATTCATGCTAACCAACTTAATGATCCTCAAGTGAGGACAGCTTTAGATGCACTTTGTCAGCAACGAGACTGTTACGCCTCTCGCTTATATTGGTATACAGATTTAGCACAGGCTAAAGCAGCAGCTCAAGCTAGTGGTAAACCGATTTTATCTCTGCGGTTGTTAGGTAAACTCGACCAAGATTTAAGCTGTGCGAATAGTCGCTTTTTTAGAGTCGCACTTTACCCCAATGCAGAAATATCCAAAATGCTGCAAGACCGTTTTATTCTCCACTGGGAGTCAGTGCGTCCTGCGCCTAAAGTTACAGTTGATTTTGGCGATGGTCGCAAGTTAGAACGGACAATTACAGGTAATAGTATTCACTACGTTTTAGATAGTTCCGGTCGTCCGATTGATGCTATTCCTGGATTGTATGGGCCGAAAGCTTTTTTAAAACAACTCCAGCAAGCTGAAATTGCAGCTAAGGAATATAGCAGACTTCCCAGTGCAAACCGTAATGCTTTTTTACAAAAATACCATAGCGATCGCCTGCAAGCAATTGAAACCCAATGGCGAGCTGATTTATCGAAATTAGGGATACAGTCTCCCCCTGAACGCACAGCTTCAGTTAATCCGAGTCAGCCAGCTACAGCAGGAATTGCTGCACCGATAGCAGTATCTAAAATGATGGTAGAACGTCCATTACTGAGAAGTATTCAACCTAGCAGCGATCGCGATAACCTAGTCAGAATTACCAACGAAGATGCTTGGAATAGGATTGCTCAACTTTATACTGTTGAGGCACAATTAGATGATAATAGTGTGGCTTTAATCAAAGCTAAAACTAAACAGAATAATTTACCCAGATTAGTGCAGAATTTTGAAGCAGCAATGGCTTTAGATACAGTCAGAAACGAATATATGCTGCACAGTCAAATTCATCAATGGTTTGTAGAAGGTAATCAGACTGATAACGTGGCGTTACTTAATGAAAAAGTATACGCACAATTATTTCTCACTCCCAGTTCTGATCCTTGGTTGGGACTCGCTCCCAATGACGCATACAGCGCAATAGATAATGATGGTTTACGTTAATTAAGCTAATAAACCCAGCTTTTTGCCATTATCTTTGGCAAGACGAATCAACTTTTGTCTTTCCTTGGATTCTACACCAATTCGATTACAGAAATTAGTGATCGCTTGCGAATGTAAAGCGATCGCTTTACCACGCAATTGATTAAATTGTACTTTGCCCATCAGGTTACGGATTAAAACTACTAAAGGTGCAAACATTGTTAATTCCTCACAGCTACTAGATTTTCTTAAATTCTTTGGTATGTGTGCAGTCGTTATTAGCTGACACCACAACCGATCAAGATAATTGCAGTCACAAATAAAGTCGCGATCGCACCTTGAAGTGCATAGCGGCTTTGCTGTTCCTGATTGGGGTAAGCAGCGTAGTACATTTCAGGTTCGGTGGGGTAGTTATTGAGTTGACCGCTTTCGTTAATGGTGGTGTACATTTCGTTTTCCTTTACTTGTTAACTTATGTAAATAAATATAACAATATCGTTACAAAACATCAAGATGACTTGACATATAAAACTTGATACTATCCATAAAATCTACTTATATAAAAAACCCCGATTTCTACGAAAAATCAGGGTACGGCTGTTAAGGGGCTTCCAGATAAAAAAATATCCAAACTGTAGGGTGCGTCAGTGCGAGAAAACCTAACTATACCAAGAGATTATTCATACTGACGCACCCTACTAAGCTGTTTATTTGGCATAATTTATTTTTTGGTGTTCCCTAAGTCTTTAATTTAAAATCCAAAATCCAAAATCCAAAATTCTAAGAGGCTTCCGATTGCAGCTTTTCCAGTGTCGCCAGGACTTCTGCACTGTGAACAGAAGGATTAACCTTAACAAAAGTAGCCCGGAGGATGCCTTGTGGGTCAATGATAAAACTGTGACGCATAGATAAATAACCCAGCCAAGAACCATAAGCTTTACTCACAGCACCGGTAGTGTCAGCTAAAAGCGGAAATTTTAGCCCCTCAGAATCACAAAACTCGGCATGGGAATCGATATCATCAGCACTAACACCGACTATTTCGACATTTTTCGCCACATATTTAGGTAAATCCTGCTGAAAACGACGGGCTTCAATCGTGCAACCAGATGTAAAATCTTTGGGATAAAAATACAGAACTACCCACTTACCACGCAAATCAGCTAACCCTAATTGGCCATCTCCTGTATTAGTCGGCAAAGTAAACTCCGGTGCAGGTTGATTAATTGCAGGTAGTTTCCCCCCTAGTGCATGAGTAACAGGCGCGAAATTTAACCAACTGATAACCGTAAAACAGCAAACCAAAAATATATTCAAAAGATTGCGTCGGGAAATCATAATGCAGATAAGAATGACAACTTTACATAAGTTTACATTCTTGCTCAGAACTGTAGGTATATTTAAGTGCTTCTTACTTTTAGTTCTTTAAAGACGCGATTGATCGCGTCCTCAATCAATTTCAACTTTCAGCCTCATTGCTGGCTGGCGGCTTGTCTATACTTTCAATGTATTGACTATCTAAAAGAAAAGCTCCCTTAGCAAAGCGAATACCCCAATAGCCGCCGGGGCGACGGTCAAGAACTATACCCTCTTCACCTATATGAATGACATCAGGGGGACGTAGCATAGGCATGGGGTCGGCGGTTTTGACATAGGGGGGTAATGCTATGACTCGGACTTTACTACCAATGATAAATTCTTCAGACATACGAAAAGAGCTAGGAGTTTTAAACCACTCATAGCTCATTACTTTCAACTTTACTAGAGGTGTGACGGAAGATTTTGTGATGTTGGGAGTTATACTAAATTGGGGTAAGTAGTATGGTTTCGAGATTTGGGAATAGGCTAATAATCTAGGTTTTCAATCCAAAATCCAAAATCCAAAATCCAAAATTGGTATTAGGTAATGGGAAAGGGGAGGGAACATTTCCCCGTTCCCGTTCTTCTGCAAGAAGTCTGTTAATTGGGAGTTATGACAAATATTTTTTGGACTTCAGCTAAAGGTAAATGCCAAAGCAGTTCGGGTTGCCAGGTATCGGGGTCAAATTGAGACTGACAACCACGTTGATAAGCTCGCCATAGTCTATCCCAGCTAAATTGTTGAAGATAGTTGAGATTGCGGTGAATGACACGTAATAGTCCTAGTCCTAACAACATATTGGCTAGTTGTAATTTAGCTCCCAACAGAAATGCTTGTAATTCTGCTTCATTAATGGGGTCTGTACCGTAGCCTGTGAGGACATGAACGCCGTCATGAAGTTGTTTGCGTCGGGGGCCAGTGGTGAAGGGTGGGATTTGATGAGTGTCGAGAAAATCAGCCCAACTTCTGCCAAAAGTACCTGGAGGAAGCGATCGCAATTGTTCTATATTCACAATTGCTGGGACATCTTTTCCTGTGGCTGCGGTGACGCGATCAATTAAATCTAAAAATTTCTGTAGATTAGGCGTAGGATTAGAAGTATCAGCAAGAGGTTGCATCATAATTTTTTAATTAAGTCTTGTTTAATTCAGTCAGATGGGTAATTTCCCATCTTGACTAAGTATTAGTGGTGATTAATTGTGTTTGTAGCGATAAATAGTGCGAGATATATTATTTTCTCGACGATTTAATTGTCTACGCTCCCTAACTGTTAAGCCTCTGCCACTGTGTATGTAACGTCTTCTAGTAGCATCAACTGCGGCTTCTCGACGTTGTAAATTCCGCAGTTCGACTGGAGTGATAGAACCGTTTCTAACACCGTTGTAAATACGTTGTTCCTGATTCACTTCACGACGATAAACTTCGCCAGCAGAAGCAATTGTTGGTAGAAAAATAACGCTAGCACATACAGCAGCAGCAATTAAGCGTTTCATGCCAATATCCTGGTTGAATGGGAGAGTATGTTGGATATAGAACTAGTTACTATTTTGTTGACGACGTTGTTGCCAACGCTCACGACGACTAGCTTTGAGTTCTTGTAGTTTGGTGCGTTGTTCTGGGGTTAAAACTGCTTCCATTTGTTTTTTAGACTCTTCTCTAATCGCTCTGAGTCTGGCTTTTTGGTCATCGGTCAAATTCAATTCCGCCATTTTCTTTCCGCGACGCGCTCCCGCTTCGGGACGTTGACCAGTTTGGCCTTGCGCTCGGCGTGCTTGTCTTTCCTGGCGTGCTGCTTCTAGCTTGGCTTTTTGTTCTGGGGTGAAGACTGCTTCCATTTGAGTTCGAGCATTTTCCCGAATTTGTCTAATTCTGGTTTGTTGCTCTTGTGTGAGTCCTAAAGCTTCCCAGGGGCCTTTTTTACCTGCTTGGGCAATTTGAAATGCAGAGGCTGGAGTGTTTTGAGCTTGGACAACAAAGGGAGTTGCAGTTGCGGTTAAAGTAAGAGCGATCGCGCCAGCTAACAGAGATAATGATTTAAGTTGCATTGATAACCTCATGTAATTTTGTGGTTGGTATGCGACTATCTTATGAACTCAAATCAACTATCCACATGAGGAGAAAGTCACGAATCTACCCATGACTTTAGTCATAGTTTAACTATGATTAAGGTGACTGGTGATACTCGTATAAATCGGGTATATGTGGGGAGAGCAGGCTATTAATTTTTTATTTTGATTATGAGCCGTCCTATTCAAATTAATAATCATCCTTTTCGCTTTTTACTGTATTTGGAATGGATATTACTAGCACTTTCCGTTCTTATACTAGTTTTGCCCTATTCCTCACCACGAGCTGCTAGTAGATTCCCTGAGTTAGCCGTTTTGAATCTGATTATTTTCGGTTTGATGGGTCTGAGATTACCTACTAGTAATAATGTCGTTAAAATTATTTATACAGCCTGTGGATTAAGTTTAATTTTTATCACTAGTTTATTCGGCGGTAGACCTGATCGCCCATTTCCGTTTCTCTATATGATTTTAGTAATTCGTAGCTGTTTAATGTTCCAATTACCTGGAAGATTATCAGTTACATTTGTCTCATTTTCTTTATTTTTAATTACTTTAATATATCGCATACCCCATGCTTCTCGACGTAATCCTTTTATACCACCAGCAGCACCGGAAAGGGTAATATTTTTTACGTTGAGTTTGGCTTTATTGTCTGGCTTAAGTTTAGTGTTTGTCTTAATGTTAATGAATACAGTATTATCAGAACGCCAAAGTCGAGAAGATTTAGCGATCGCTAATGAAAAACTCAGGCAATATGCCCTCCGAATTGAAAATCAAGCTACCTTAGAAGAACGCAATCGCATCGCACGGGAAATTCATGATTCATTGGGTCATTCTTTGACAGCTTTAAATCTACAATTAGAGACGGCTTTAAAACTTTATCAAGCTAATCCAGATAAAGCCTATAGTTTTTTATCCAAGGCGAAAGAGTTGGGTTCTAAAGCTTTACAGGATGTGCGACAGTCGGTTTCCACGATGCGTTCGCAGCCATTACAAGATAAAACTTTAGCAGAGGCAATTAATAATTTAGCTGAAGATTTTCAAAAGACAAATAATATTATTCTCAATTGTCAAATTGATATTGAATATGCTTTTGCTAGTGAATTTAATACTGCGATTTACCGGATTATTCAAGAATCATTAACGAATATTTCTAAACACGCTAACGCCACAGAAGTCAATATCAATGCTGCTATCCATAGGGGTAGTTTATATATTACGATTCAAGATAATGGTAGGGGGTTTGATTTAGAACAAAACACTACAGGATTTGGCTTACAAAGTATGCGCGATCGCGCTTTATCTTTAGGTGGTCAATTTACTATTAACAGTGCCTTTGGTTGTGGTTGTCAAATCACTGTTGAGATTCCGTTAACTAGGTTAATTAAATGATTAAAGTATTATTAGTTGATGACCAGAGTTTAATTCGTCAAGGCTTAAGAGTTTTATTAGAACTAGAACCTGATTTAGAAATTGTCGGAGAAGCAGAAAATGGCGAAATAGCCTTGAATCTCATTGCTCAATTAGAACCTGATGTGGTATTAATGGACATGAGAATGCCCATTATGGATGGAGTTGCAGCTACTAAAGAAATTCAAAAGCGTTTTCAGGGAGTGAAAGTTTTAGTGCTGACAACTTTTGATGATGAGGAGTATGTCAAAGCCGCCTTACAATATGGGGCAATGGGTTATTTACTCAAAGATACACCTTCAGAAGAATTAGCCGTGGCTGTGCGTGCAGTGCAGAGGGGATATACACAATTAGGCCCAGGAATTATCAAAAAACTGTTAACAGAATTTCAACCGCCTGCACCCAATCAAACACCAAATATTCCGCCCAGTTTAGCAGAACTCACACCCAGAGAAAAGGAAGTTTTATTATTAATTGCCACAGGTGCAAATAATCGAGAAATAGCTCAACAGCTTTATATTTCTGAAGGCACAGTCAAAAATCATGTAACTAATATTTTAAATCGCTTGCACTTGCGCGATCGCACTCAAGCCGCTATTATTGCCAATACCTATTTATCTTATCTCAACAATTCCATTTAAACTGGCACTAATAAAATTATTCTTGTCTTAATGCCGCCATAACTTGTGGTGTAATATCTCTACCACCACTGAGGTTAGTAAACAAACATTGAATCGTGTAAATTATCCCCCAAGGTATACCCCACCAACCTAAAAAGAATGAAATCAGGTTAAACTTCAGACCTTTCATAAAAGTGTTTTCGCCTGATTTCACTAAATAGATTTCCGAACTACGTTTAAATGTTAATATGACTATAGAAATACAATAGAGGAACACAACAAATTTAGCACCATTCGCTAATTCTTGATTTAATTCTTCTACTGTCATATTATCTATGCCGATAATTTTAGACATTCATCCCCCATAAATTTAAGTGAATAATTTCAAACATTCCTGGCGTAATACGCCTTTAGTCACTCTGATATTACTAAATGACTTAGCAATTACCTCTTCACAAGAAATATTAATTTGTGACTGATTAATAGCAATTAAATCTGCAATTGAAACACCATAGATAATTTCTGATACTCCACTCCATACACAGGCTGCTGCACACATAGGACAGGGTTCACCAGTGGTGTATATGCTATAACCTTCTAAGGAAAAGTTATTGATTTGATTCGCTAAACGGCGAATCACATTAATTTCTGCATGAGCAGAAGGATCGCAATCTCTAGCAACAGTATTGTGTGCTAGTGCTACCACTTGATTATCTTTAACCATCACCGCGCCATAAGGTGCATCCCCCTTTTTGGCTTCTGCAATTGCTACACTCATAAAATATTCTTGGTTCATCTTAGCTTGGTGATTCAGGCAAATAATCAGTAAAAATACCATATTCCCAGACTGGTAATGAAATATGTTACTGACTAGAAAACAAACAGAATTTTACTTAACAGACTTAGAAACGCCTATTGGTAAAGCCGTTAATTTAGCGATCGCGGCTTTAGTTTTAATCTCATCAGGAATTTTTGTTGCTCAGACATATAATCTACCTGGAGATATCCGCTTACAGTTAGATGTTGTAGATAAGATTATCTTGATAATTTTTGCTGTAGAGTATATTCTGCGTTTGTGGAGTGCAGAAAATAAAATTAATTACATTTTTAGTTTCTACGCAATTATTGATTTGTTGGCGATTTTACCGTTCTTTATTGGTTTAGTAGATATTAGTTTTATTCGCTTATTGCGCTGGTTTAGAATTTTGCGCTTAATTAGATTTATAGATAAAAAATTTTTATTTAGCAATCTCAGCACAGCAGACAGCATAATTTCCATTCGCATATTATTTACATTATTTGCGATTATTTTTGTCTATTCCGGCTTAATTTATCAGGTAGAGCATCCCGTCAACCCCCAAGTTTACGGAACTTTTTTAGATGCTTTTTACTTCTCCGTCGTCACTATGACTACTGTCGGATTTGGTGATGTTACGCCAATTTCGGAACTAGGAAGATTATTGACAGTTTTGATGATTTTGACAGGAGTTACTCTAATTCCTTGGCAAGTGGGAGATTTAATTAAAGGTTTGGTAAAAACTGCTAATCAAGTGCAAACAAGTTGTTTGGGTTGTGGTTTAGCATTTCACGATAAAGATGCAGATTTTTGTAAAAGATGTGGAGCTAAATTGCCTTAATTGGGGACTGGGGACTGGGAAGATGGGGAAGTGTGGGGAGTGTGGGGAGAGAGGGGAAAGATTTCTTCCCTATCCTCCCACACTTCCTGCTTGCCCAATGCCCTATGCCCTTATACGGATTGAGTAGCTTTTGTTTAAGAGGGCGATAAGACAAATATCACTCATCAGAGGGAAGTCTTAGCTACTCCCAGAATCACACTAGTAAGAAAGAACAATTGTTTTGTCTAAGTTTTTAGAGAAAGCAAAGATGCTTTGGGAGTACAGAAAAATGGTAAAACAATCTAACCCAGCTATTCACGAAGAACCACGTTATCAACCAGCACCAATAATTCCTCTGAAACAGGAGGAATCTTTAATTGATTGGTTGCAAAATAGTGGTCGATTAATTTCTTCCTCAACTATTGATTATTCTTACCAAGAGGAAGGAGATGAAGAAGATTACGTGGAAGAACTTGTAGATAGCTTTGACTTTGAGGCGGAAGAAGTCGATGATTTAGAAGAAGATTAGGTATCTTACGAGTTGTGAGTGCTGAATAACGTAGGTGGTGGACAACAACAACTAGCGATCGCCCATGTTTTAATAAGACGTGTAGGGCTACAGGGTAAGACTGACGTATTATTACCCAATGCCCCATACTCATTTTTATTAAAACCGTTTATGTCTAACTACTTTCGCGCCAATGTTGAGGCGATGGCTAGCTATGTGCCTGGTGAACAGCCGCCACGGGGTACACAAGTTATTAAACTCAACAGTAACGAAAACCCCTATCCCCCCTCACCGCAAGCATTAGAAGCACTGAAAAATATTGATGGGGAATGGTTGCGGCGTTATCCAGAACCCTTTGGCGGACAATTTCGCCAAGCCGTTAGCCAGGTTTTAGGCGTTCCCGGTGATTGGGTAATTGTGGGTAATGGTAGCGATGAAGTTTTAAGTATAGTGATTCGCGCCTGTGCTGAACCTGGACGCAAAGTGGTTTATCCTATGCCGACCTATGTGTTATATCGCACCTTAACTGAGATGCAAGCGGCGGATATTCTAGAGATTCCCTATGCAGAAGACTACACTTTACCCATTGCTGACTTAATCGCCGCAGATGGGGTTGTAACATTTATTGCATCACCCAACAGTCCCTCTGGTCACGTTGTACCGAAAGCAGACTTGCGAAAACTAGCGAGTAATTTGTCTGGAGTGTTAGTCATTGATGAAGCCTACGCAGACTTTGCTGATGAGAATGCTTTAGATGTGGTGCAAGAATTTGACAACGTGATGGTAATTAGAACCCTATCGAAAGGTTATTCTTTAGCAGGGTTACGCTTAGGTTTTGGGATAGCTAACCCCCAATTATTAGCAGGATTATTTAAGGTCAAAGATAGCTATAACATTGATGCGATCGCCTGTACAGTTGGAACAGCAGCCATAATTGACCAAGCCTATAAAAACGAGTGTATTGTCAAAATCACAGCCTCACGCCACAAGTTAGCCAACGACTTAAAGCAATTAGGTTTTCGCGTCTGGGATTCTCAAACCAACTTTTTACTAGTCCAACCTCCCCAAAACAACGCCGAATACATCTATCAACAACTCAAAGCGCAAAACATTCTAATTCGCTATTTCAAACAACCAGGCTTAGATGATAAATTACGCATAACCGTTGGTACTGATGAGCAGAATCAAATATTGGTAGAGGCGATTCAGGGATTGGGGATTGGGGACTAGGGACTAGGGATTGGGGACTGGGCGACAAGGTAGACAAGGTAGATTTTACCTCAATGCCCAATGCCTAATTAACCAACAACAACTCTAAACCCACAAATCCTTAATCCCCCGTCTGACTCATTCCAACTGCGGCTAGCACTGCGACATAGTTCTGCACCAAAATTCCACGAACCACCGCGCAAAACTCGCCGATAGATATCCCCGCCTTCTTCCCACACACTCCCATCTGTGGGTGCGCCTTGATAATTGTTGTGCCAAGGATCAGCGCACCATTCCCACACTAGCCCGTGCATATCGTACAATCCAAAGGCGTTGGCTACCCGAAAACTACCGACATCTGTTGTTTCTTTGCGGGGGCGGTTTTTGGCTTCTTTGTCGGTGTTGTCGCTACTGCTGTAGTTAACTAAGTCAGGGGTAATAGTTTCGCCAAAGTGGAAGGATGTGGTAGTCCCGGCGCGACAGGCGTATTCCCATTCCGCTTCACTGGGTAAACGGTATTCTCGTCCAGTTTTTTGGGATAATCTGGCACAAAATTCTACCGCTTCATGCCAAGAGACGTTTTCTACTGGTCGATGATAACCCCTAAATTTAGAGGGATAGGGGTTGAGGGGTTGGTTGATTTTGGGTAAAGCAGCAACAGCCCGCCATTGGGCTTGGGTGATGGGATACTTACCCATGAAAAAAGGTGCGATCGCAACTTGATGTTGTGGGCGTTCGTCAGCGTCGCCTTCAAAGTTAGGCGAACCCATCCTAAATTCACCCCCAGGAATTTCTACCATTTCTAGGGTGATATCTTTGCTGATTTCTTCGACAAAAAATTGGGTAGTATGGCGATCGCGATTCACTACACGTCCCCCAGTATCTACCGTCACTACCTCAAATTCACAACTTTGTAAGGATGGTAGTGGCAGCTTAGTTTTTTGTAAACTTGGCTGTAATGGTACTAGTGTCGGTTGGTTGACTAATAATATTTGTGTTTCCACATCAGGGATAGTGGTATTTTTTAAATCCTCTAACGCTTCCCTGGCTGATTGATATCTTTCACTAGGTAAATGTTGAATTAATTTATCTAAAACTTTGCTTAAATTATCACTAACGAAAATACCTTTCTTTTCTAAATAATCTCGCCATAGCCATTTAGCATTCATTGGGTCATAAAGACCATCATCGATATTGCCATAAAGATTCTGTATCGGCAAACATTGCGTTAATAGCCGCACACAAGTCACACCCAAAGCATATAAATCACTACCAGGACAAGCAAACCCTGCCATCTGTTCTGTCGGAGCATAACCAAGGGTATAAATTACAGTTGCTTGTCGAGCCACACTAGTTTGTGTAACTTGTTTAGCACCACCAAAATCTATTAATACTAATTTGCCATCACCATCACGACGAATAATATTTTCCGGCTTAATATCGCGGTGTATAACATTACAAGAATGAATAAAATCTAAAACAGGCAATAAATCAAATAAAACCTGACGAATTTGTGCCTCGTTAAAAGGATTTTTGAACAATTCCTGTAACAAAGTTAACCCAGGAATAAATTCCTGCACTAAATATAAGCTTGAACCTTGTTCAAAGTAAGCCAATAATCTAGGAATTTGGTTATGATTTTCCCCTAGTTCATATAATCTAAAAGCCTCATCCTTAAAGAATTCGGCGGCTTTAGTTCGTTGTCCCGTTCCGCGAATTTGGGGGAAGAATTGCTTAATCACACAAGGCGCGTTCAGCCTGTCTACATCTTCAGCCGCGTAAGTTTTACTAAATCCACCTTCACCTAATAGCCGCAACACACGATAACGGTTTCTCAGCAATTGGCCAAAACTGCTTTGCCCGCAAGTCATGCAAAATTTATTGCCATCAGGGTTGAATGGATTTGAGCAATTGGGATTTTGGCAAATTTGCATAATGAGGAGAGGGTAGCATCTTGTCCAAAGTTAGCCCCAATATTATGAAATTGGAAACTGATATTGAAACAAATAAGATTCTTCAGGCACTTGATATCTATACTGTAAGTAAAAGATACATACCAAGTAGATTTATTTGTTACTTTTAACTGACTACTATTGAGATTAGCAATCATATTCTCACGAATAAATTAATAATATAATTCAGCTATTTAACTTGTCAACAGTATTTTTTAGTAGTGAGAATTAATCAAGTTTTACTCAATATATATGGTTGAGTTTTCAGGACAAAAAATAAAATTTAGGATTATTTTAATTTTTTGCTTAATGTTTAATAAATTGATAATTATGATACAAATTAAATACATATGAATCCGACTTGATTATTGAAATTACTTACATAGGTAGGGAACAGGGAAAAGGAAATAAGAGTGTACCTAGCTCCTCATAAATCAAATACGATTCCTATAGCGTTTCCTAGGGGAATTCCAGATAAAAAAATATCCAAACTGTAGGGTGCGTCAGTGCGAGAAAACCTAACTATACCAAGAGGTTATTCATACTGACGCACCCTACTAAGCTGAACCGTATTGGTTTATTTGGGATAATTTATTTTTTGGTGTTCTCTAGTCGGCTGAGGTAGGAAATTATCCACGTATCCTGCGGAAAGCAAGATATATCTGTGTTAATCTGCGTTTAACTATTGTCGCGTGTACTTCACTAGGGTAAGAAAGGCTATATCTGATGAACTGATCAGTAAATGATCAGTTGATTGTGAGCCTAGCGCAGTCAGTAATTCTTCTATAGGCTAAATCTTGTGCAGGTGCAATTCACCAATACTCAATGAGTCATGTACGCATAAAAAGGAGTTGCACAGCAAGATATAGAGTTAACCCAGACAAGAGGATCTAGGTTATGTCACCTACCCCAAACCTTCCCAAAGGCAACACTTCCAAGAACACCGCCATAATAGTAGCAGCGTTACTGAACATTGGAATACAGAACGCAGCGACAGCATCAGTTAAACCACCCACTTCCGCAAACGAGACGGTAAATCAACCGATATTGCAACAGTCTAATTTCATAGCTCAACAAAGACTAGTGAATTCAGTTGGAGGTTGCAGCGTGATTATACCGAAGGAAGTAACAACCAATGAAGTTGACAAACTATTAGCTTACAGCTCGACTACCCGCACTTCCTACTTAGTGACCTTCAAAGATTTTCCCATCGCAGGTCAATTAAACCTTGTGGAAAAGAGACAAATGCTAGCGATCGCACTCAAAGAGGGTTTAGGACTTAGCGGTGTCATAGTCAGAAGCACCGACTATGAAATTGACGGACACCCTGGTTTAGAAATTTTGATGAGGCACGGCGACGGAACCAGGGGACAGTATCGCGCCTTTGTAGTTAATCAAAGAGTTTTCTTCTTGGGTGCTGTCACTACAAATCAATTTACCCAAGAGTCCAGCGATTTTTTTGCATCCTTCCGCATTTATCCTGACATCATCCGTTCCTCATCTGAGATTCATTAATTCCAGTGATTGTTAAGAAATAACTCGCGAATAGTATTCAATAGTCAGTCATCTCTGCGGCTAAAACTCTTGTTATTTCTAGATAATCAAGGTTTCAGTTGGCTTTGTCAATGCTTATTTAAATATACGGTTTAACCAAATTGAACCGTATATACATCACACCCCTATTAATAGCCTTTGTAGAGATGTTGTTATGCGATATCTCTCAAACCTAGTAGCCACAGTGAATTAAGTTTATGAATATCAAAGTGCATTCTATACCCACTGCATCTTCCGACAATATACAGCAGCAATTAAGGTACAAACAATTCTTATTATTAGGTCAAAAATATCCAGGTATGAGATTAGTACCTACTCAAGAAATTGATGCTGTTCTACACACAAACATGACTAATACAAATAGTAAAACACTATTCAACACTCTCATAAAGCACATTCCAGAATTTGGTATGGGAGGAGCAGAAGAATATTTAGAATGGCAATTAATTTTCGCCCAAACGAAAGCACTATTCGAGCAAACATTTGGCAAAGGCTCTATGGGTGATTCTCCTCCAGCCTGCTGTGAAATTCTGATTCACCCACTGGTATAGTCTTGCTTCTGTTATTATGCCTCTTGCGAAAATTCATAATTCTATGGCTTTAAATTTCCCCCTTACCTACTAGAGAAGGGGGTTAGGGGGTTAGGTTTTGCATGAACTTTTTCCAATAACGTGAAAGTACATCTTGTTAACTTTAATAATAAAAACCACCGAACTTTTAAAGATTCGGTAGTTATTCTCGATAACCATAAAATTTAGTAACTTCCAGAAAATCAACTATCCAATTTACGAGAGAAGATATTGTTATTTTTCCCCCTGCTCCCTGCCCCCTGCCTCCCTGCCTACACAGTGATAGTATATTTTTAAGTCGTAAGCCCCCTATGTATCTGCATCTAATGTTCGCAGCCAATTTTGTGTCTCATCAATTTCCTTAGACATTCCCAATTTTTCAAAATTTTCTATAGCCTTATTTGACCATTCCTTAGCCTCTAACAACTGACCTTTAGCGATGGACAAAGAAGATAATGAACGTTGACAAAATGCTGTGCGAATTTTATCTTGATTGGCTTCAGCTACGCGCAGTCCTTCTTTAAGTAACCGTTCAGCTTCATCTAATTTCTCTTGTCTGATGGCAATTTCCGCTAACCAATTTTGAGTACAAAAAATGGCACGTACCCATTGAATTTGTTGCGCTAGTTCTAGAGTTTGGTGAAAAGTGATTTTAGCTTGTTCGTATTGTCTACTTTTAAAGAGAATTTCCCCTTGATAATACTGAAGTTGGACTAATTGGCGCGATCGCTCTTTTTCCCCTAACTCTGTCTGTTCTAATAATTCCCTGGTTTGATTAAGCCATGTCTGCGCTGCTTCAAAATTTTGCTGTTGAATTCGCAACACAGCGATATTTCTCGCCAAGCATAGCCTAAACACAGGGGTTTGATGGTGACGTAATTCCCACGCCTTGCTATATAACTCATCGGCTTCTGCTAAATGTTCCAGCCTGCCCAAAGATGTAAGAGTAACGGCGCGATCGCTCATCACTTTAGCTGTTACCGGCCAGTCTCCCCGTTGTTCTGAGGCGGGAATTAACCAGGCTGTCCACATCAGGCGATCGCCCCAATATCGCAAGCGGCTTTCTTTTCTACCCATCGCATGGGTGTAAGCTTCCAGATTTTGCCAAAACTGCCACATTTGAGCATATCGACCCTGAACCATACACCACTCAATCACAACTTGTAAATTTTGCCACTCCTCTTCTAAACCATCAAACTTTCCTTGCCAACTTTGAGCATCCTGTCCAGCGTAAATTGCTGAAAAATTTAAATACCAATGAATCGACCTCTCCCTTACCTCCCACTCAAAATCAGGATATGCCTGGAGTTCAGCTAAAGCATACTCACGGGTCAGTGGTAGCATACTATAACGATTATTCTCCTGTCTGACTAAGGACAAACTTCTTAATCGCGCTAAGTCTGCATTGATTGCACAGAGATTTACATCTGGAACTGCAACTTGCACCAAGGCATCTTGCAAAGCTGGCATAGGAAATAGTGCCAGTGCCATCAGTAACTTATGGGATGCTTTTCCGGTCAGTGGTTTGACGGAATTTTCAAAACAAAAACGCGCAACATCTCCTCTCAAATCCGATATTTTTCCTAACACTTCTTGAATAGGATAGCCATTAGCTAATTGACCAATAGAATAATTAATTGCTACTGGAATTCCTCCAGTAGATTTACATAGAGTTTGACTGTCTTTTTCACTCAAAGAAACACCCTTTTCTTGCGCCTCATACTGAATTAAACGCAGTGCATCTGATTCTGGCATTGATGTTAAGCGCACAGGTACAAATACAATTTGTTCACGGGTAGTAATCACCGCTTTCACTGTTGGTGGTAATTCATGCAAAAATGCTAATACATCCTGTTGATTTTCCACCGTTTCTAAATTATCCACAATGAGCAATGTACGCTGATGAGATAACGCCTCTTTAATTAAATCTAATTGCTCTTCAAAACTCACCCCTGTAATATCTAACTCATCTACTTGGCGCGCAATCTGCCGAAAAATATCTTGCAAAGTCCTCTTAGGAGCTAAACTTTGCAATAAACCTGAATGAATCAGATAATATTCTTTAGCAGACGTAAAAATAATAGTATCAAAGGTAGGCATCCCTAAAAAAGATTCTTGCCTTTCACTAGCTTGTAAACAGCGATAAGCCGCTTCTAAAACTAGAGTTGTTTTCCCTACACCACCAATACCATCCACACTAATCAAATGCGCCGGATGCTCATATGAAAGTAATTCCAAAAGGCGAGTAATTTCTTCCTCTCTGCCTACAAATGTAGAGCAACTTCGAGCTGGTAAGTTTTGACGTACTTTTTTCTGAGCAGTAGGTGGTTCATATGATGAATTAACGATATCTAGAGGCTCATTTAAGCATCTTTGTAATGTCGCAGTTACTGTATTAATGCGAATTCTCTGCCCTGTAGCTGCTGATAACAAGTTCCATAATTTCGGGCAAAATATGCGCTGTACAGTGCCTTCAGTATATCCAGTGTACTGAATCTCCCTGAGCCGCTTGCCCTGCAAAACCTGTTCTAAGATAGACCTCTGCACATCATTTAAAGGTTCGTCAGTGTGAGATAAAACTAAATTATTTGCCACTTCTATCAGAGCCAATATCTGTTCCTCATTCATATGTCTAACATCAATAATTACTTGTAGTGAGCTTAACTTAAATTCTTCTCAAAAATGAACTATTGAATAAACTGAAATTCAAGTTGAATATCTTGAATTTCAATTATTAAAAATAAAATAAAAAACTAGTATCTACCTACACAAAGGATTTAAAATCTGTTATTTTTGAATAAAAAATACAGTTAAGCACATTACCGTTCATGATTTATGAGTTGAAATTTCTGTTAGCGGTAAAGCCTGATGTCCCATAATTCATCCCCAATGAATTGGGAGTTTTTATTAAAGAAAACTACTACTAGACTCAAGAAATGTTGAATTATCTTATAGCTCCTCTGACCTTCATGGCCACTGGATTGATTTTGCTGTTAATTCCATTGACAAAAGTCAACGCCGTAGAATCATCTCAAAATCTCCTTCCAGAAGTTGATCAGTATACTCAACTAGATGCTACACCAATCACTCCAGTTAATGAACTTTCTGATGTACAACCAACTGATTGGGCTTTCCAGGCTTTGCAGTCTCTAGTTGAACGTTACGGTTGTCTTGCGGGATATCCCAATGGCACTTTTCAAGGAAATCGAGCCATGACTCGCTTTGAGTTTGCAGCCGCATTCAACGCTTGTTTAGACAAAATTAATCAAAGTCTGAATGCTGAGACAGCAAATGCAGCTACTCAAGAAGATTTGATGAGGGTGCAGAGGCTACAGGAGCAATTCGCCACAGAACTTGCAACTGTACGCGGTAGAGTGGACGCTGTAGAAATAGTTACCCAAAAGCTAGAACAACAACAGTTTTCTACAACCACAAAACTTGAGGGACAAATCATAGTTGCAGCCGCAGATGCTTTTGGCGACGCTAGCCGTAGTGGCAATGGCGATGACAGTAATCTGACATTTTCTAGTCGAGCGCGCATTAACTTTATTACCAGTTTTACTGGAAAAGATAGGTTGCTTTTACGAATGCAAGCCAGTAATGTAGTTAACCCCATTGCATCTGGGAATGAGGCACGTTTAAGTTTTCAATCTGGTAGTGATACCAATAATAATGTCTTAATCAGTAAGCTGGAATATCGTTTTCTCGTAGGTGAGAAAATCCAAGTTTTCGTCGGTACTGGTTTTAATACTTACTTTGATGATGCAGATGTAATTAATCCTTTGCAAAGCGATGCCTATGGTACTGTGTCACGTTTCGGCCGATATAGTACACTTTACCGCTTGGGTGGAGACACTGGTGTAGGTGTAACTTTTACGCCCAATAAGAATTTCACAGCCCAATTTTTCTATCTAGCTGGTAATGCCAACAACCCCAGCAGGGGCTTATTTGACAGTAAATACGGTGCTTTGGGTCAACTCATATGGTATCCCAACTCAGAAGACAAAGCCACCAAAATAGCCTTTACCTACGTCAATGCCTACAGCGAAAATGGTCTAGGACATAACACTGGCAGTTTAGCCTCTAACCTGAACGATAGGAAAGTTTCCTCCAATTCCTATGGTATTGAAGCGAATTTCAAAATCCGTGACGGTTTTCAACTTGGTGGATGGGTGGGTTACATCAACGCACGGGCTTTAACTGGAGATGTCAAAGGCGATGCTGATATTTGGAATTGGGCTGTAACTCTAGCCTTTCCTGATTTGGGTAAACAAGGAAATTTAGGCGGGATCATCGTAGGGATGCAGCCTAAATTGACTGGTTCTTCTGCACAATTATCAGGCTTACCCCGTCATGATCCCGATACAGGATTTCACATTGAAGCGTTTTATCGGTATCAAATCAATGACAGAATCAGTATTACTCCTGGTGTAATTTGGTTGACAGCACCAAATCACAACGAACAAAACGGTGACATTTTTCTAGGAGTGATTCGGACAACTTTTAGGATCTGAGCTTGATTGTGCAAGCCACCTGACTGTATGCAAGCAGTCAGGTGACAAAATTATCAATTTTTATTTACTTAGAGTTTATTACCATTTGCAAAAAACATGATCAATACTATGTTACAAAATCGTGAACTGTACTAGAATTATTACTTAAGTAATTTTTCTTAAAAAGTGGGTGGAGCAGTCGTTGTAATTCTTAATAGCCTACAGCAAAACTTCCATGTACATAATTTTGCTACTAGTATTCCCACTACCATAAAAATCATCAAATAGATCCCTGACTTTTCAAAGAAGGCGGGGATCTAAACCTATCTAAACTGCTAAATTTAATATTTTTTATTATTCAGGAGAATGCAGTGTTTAACTCCAGCAATTTTGAAAGTCAATCAATCAACGTTTATTGTACTCGTCCAGGTTGTGAAAAACCTAAAAATACTATTTCCCCTGAACAGATAAACGCTGGTGCTGCTAACTGCACTCACTGTGGAATGCCATTAATTTTACAGGGACATTTTGTCGCCATAGAATTATTAGGTGAAGGTGGATTTGGTTGGACTTTTCGAGGAAAAGATATATATGAGGAATTTGCAGATAATACAAGAGTAATTAAACTGCTAAAACTTCCCCATGCACAACCTCAAGCAACACAGAATCGCATCCGCATCATGTTTCAGAATGAAGCAAAAATTTTGAATCAATTAATACATGAAAGGATTCCCCGATACTTCGCTTCTTTTACCACAGAAGTTGAGTCAAAAACAGGTCTTGTGGAGAGATATTATTATTTAGTACAAGGATATATTGAAGGTCAAAATTTAGATCAAGAACTTGAACAGAAAAAATGCTTTTCTGAAGATGAGGTTATAGATATTCTCAGGGAAATTTTAAACATACTAAAATACATTCATAACTATGACCGTCCTCAAGGAGCTATACATAGAGATATTAAACCTGCCAATATCATGCGTTATAGTCAGAATCAAAAGCTATATCTCATAGATTTTGGTGCGGTAAAACAGATAGCACAAGGACTTCCTGTAGAAACCACATCCATAGTCTTAGATAGAAATTTTGCCCCACCTGAACAATTTTATGGCGATCAATTATTTTACGCATCAGATTTATATGCTTTGGCTGCAACCTGTCTGTGTTTGTTAACAGGGAATAGAAATCCTAATCAATTACTTAAAGAATCAGACATAACAGATATTTTGAAAGTGCAACAAGTGCGTAATCAGCATTTTGCTACAGCTTTAGAATTAATGCTCAAACATAAAGTAAAAGACCGTCCTCAATCTGCTCAAGAAGTTATAGATATTCTGGATGGTAGAAAACAATCTCAGGTTGTGAATTTTTTTAATCATTTAAAAAATTATATTAGTGATATTACTAATTTTATTAAACGTCGAGTGCCAATTAAGTGGGCAACTTTGGCTTTGTTAAGTTTTGTGATAGTAGTTTCCGCATATCCCCCTATAGTAAAAATATTAGAACCAAAACCCATAAATGCAGAATCATTTATAGAGTTAATGGTTTCACAGCAAAATGAAAATGCTAAATATTTTAGTAGGGGAGAAGAATCTTTAATTCCTGAACTTAATCATAACGCTGCTTGTCAAGATGTATATCAAGCGAAACAGGATGGAATGGCAGCTTTTAAAGAAGCGAGTGAAACTGGTGATCAAGCAACATTTGAAAAAGCCAGACAGAAATTCACAGAATCTATTCAAAAATCTCTGGCTAATCAGAATTGTATCCCTGATCCTGAGGCAAGAATTCAAGAATACAATGCTATAGTCGCTCAAACTAATTTAGCTCGTCAAGGAAGACTTCCTACAATTGTCGTTGCGAATGATGTAGAAAGAATAGCATTTAATAATGCAGAATACAACAAAAACAAGTCTATTATTGGACTAGAAATATTGCGCGGTGTAGCCCAAGCCTTGGATGAATTAGATAAAAATAATCCCTTGTTTCAAATTTTGCTAGCCAATTATACAGTAGAAAATTCAAATGCAATAGCTAGAGACATTGCTAATCAAACAATTCCAGAACCAGGAAATTATTTCAATCAAAGTAAAATATTAGGTGTCATTGGTGGATATACAAGCAAATACATTAAGGAAGTAGGAGATATTTATGGTGGTAATAAAATCGTTCTAATTGCATCTACGAGTACAGCATTTAGAGAGTATTGGGATAGGCAAAATCAACAATTAAATAAATATGTCTTCCGTACAGCTTCTAATGATTCTATTGCTTCTGAAGATTTAGCTAATTACATCAAAAAAGATCATGCAGCAAAGAAAACATTAATTGTTTATAACAGTAATGATGAATACAGTGATTCACTTCAGGGAGAATTAGTACGTCAATTAGGTACTAATCCTCGCCCTAAGTTGTGTAACTTAACTCCTAATGGTAATACTCAAACTGCAACATCAAGGGAGGAAAATAATTGTATTGAAAGAGTCACTAAAGAGGACATAGGTGTACTGGTTTTATTTCCGTCATCAAATTATCTCAGATCCGCCGCAGGAATCGCTAGAAGAGTGAAAACTAATAACCCAGAAATTCAACTGATAGGAGGAGATGTTGTATATGACAAAGAAACATTAAATCTTCTACAATCTTCGGCTGAAGGTATGGTAATTGCCGTCTGTTCTCATGCAAGCCTGGCTAATGCAGATTTCCAAAATAAAGCTAGCAATTTTTGGAGAACACGTTATGTTAGTTGGAGAACCATGACTTCTTATGATGCAGCAAAAGTATTTTCTAAAGCGGTGGAAACATCAAATCTAAAAGGCTTGGATCAAGATGGTGAAAACATATATAAAATATTAACCGATCGCCAAAACAAATTTTCAGTGAAAGGTGCAAACACAAATGTCACATTTGATATTAATGGCGATCGCGAAAAAATTACAGGGGTTGGTGTTTTAGTAAAAGTTAATAGAAATAATACCACAAGTGACGAATATAACTTTGATTTACTCGAAAAACCACAACGAAATAATCCATAATTATAACCTATGCCTCGTCTAACTCTTAAAGCATCTATGTTTGGCAAGCAACGTATCAAAGAAGCGCGAATTAAAAAAATTGCCGAATTCAGAGAAAAAGAAGGAAATATTGATATGGATGAAATATTTTTAAGAGAAGCAAGTAAAATATTAGAACCCGATAAAGAATGGGGAAATTCCGAAGATAAATACGCTGTTAGTTTACCGACTTGGACGCGTTTTCGACAAGCAAAAACGCGGATTGATGCAGATTTTTTTAAGAAGTTTTGTCAGGTTTTAGAATTAAATTGGGAAGAAATCGCAGAAAGTGAAATGGATGCCAATACAGATTTGAGTGAAGCACCAGCACTGACTAAATTTTATGGACGTAAACAAGAATTAAACGAACTTCAGCAATTAGTAAAACGCTGTCGATTAGTTTTACTCTATGGCATGGGGGGTGTGGGAAAAAGTGCTTTAGTTCGTCAGTTAGTAGATAGAGTTACTAAACAATATCATCGTTTAATTTGGTTGTCTCTACAATCATCTCCTCCATTTCCAGAAACTATAAGTCAGCTTGTACAATTCTTTTCTAAAGGTGAAAGAGAAACTGGTAACTTGAGTGACGTTATTCAGGAATTGCAACGTCAAAAATGCCTGATGGTGATAGATTACTGGGATGAAATTATTGATAATAGTCGTGAAGATTGCACACAATATTATCAATTCCTGGAGAAAATTCATAAAACACAGCATCAAAGTTGTGTTGTGGTAATCAGTAGAAGAAAACCTCAAAATGTTGAACTAGAGGGTAAATTCGTTGAATCTAGAAGATTACAGTCACTAAGGGATGATGAAATTAGAGAATTCATCAAAGCAGAGGGTTTGTTTGGTTCAGTGGAAGAAATACAAAGATTTAGCAGACTCTATAACAATTCTTGGATACTCAAGAGAATCATCCAAATAATTCAAACTGTCTTTAATGGGGAAATATCACCATTTATGAATAATGGTGAATCTACAACTTTTATGGATGAAGCGACTACTGATTTTTTAAATCAGCAATTTCAAAAACTTTCACAAATGGAAGTAAATCTGATGTATTGTGTGGCTATCAGACGCAATACCGTTTCGTGGAATCAACTAGTACAAGACAGTAAAGCATTTCTGCGACAGCACCAACTAATTGAGTATGTTAATAGTTTAATTAGCCAGCATTCTTTACTATATAAAAATACAGAGGAAGAGCCATTAATTTATGCACTAGAGCCAGTGATTTTGAAGTATACCACCGAGAGATTTGTTGAGCAGGTATATCAACAGATTATCGAAGTGATGAATAAGGGTGTAATTTCTGGCAATGAATTGTTTATTACCCACCAATTCATTACAGAACATCCCATAGACGAAGAATTGCATCGAGAACAAATGCGAAGAATTGTGCAACGTATTCAACAGATATTATTGCATAATTTTAAAAGTCAGCAGCATCTGGAAACTCAACTCAGAAATATCGAATCCCTTTTGGAAGAACAAGGGTATGACGCTAGAAACATCTTATATTTGCTGGCAGCTTGTGAGGTTTGTATGAATTGATTCATTAGATACCCGATTGATTGAAGAATCGGGTATCTGATTTAATCATCAATTCTTATCTCCCAAGGCACGAATTGATTCGGCGATTAAAGCCACGATCGCAGAAGCTACAATCAATAACATACTCAAAGCATTAATATCAGGTTCAACCCCCCTTTTAATCCGGCTAAAAATTTCCATTGGTAGGGTATTGTAACCACTACCAGCAGTAAAACTAGAGATGAGAAAATCATCTAAACTTAAGACAAATGCTAGTAAGCAACCTGCAACAATTCCTGGCATTAATTGGGGTAGTAAGACTCTAATAAAAGCTTGTACAGGTGTCGCGCCTAAATCTAATGCGGCTTCTTCTAGGTGGGGATCTAAATTGGTGAGTCGGGAAGAAACCACCAAACCAACATAGGCTAGACAAAATACTACATGAGCCGCCACAATTGTCCATAAGCTCAAAGGTATAGCAAAGGCTGCTAGAAAGACTAGAGTGGCAACTGCGATCGCAATATCAGGAATAATTAACGGTAGGTACGAAATACCCTGATATAACTTCTTCCCAAAGAACTGATAACGTGCCAACCCTACCGCCATTAATGTTCCTAACACCGCAGATATACTGACTGCACATAAGGCAACGATTAAACTGTTCTTTAACGCAGAGAGGATGCGATCGTCACTGAGTAGTTTAATATACCATTTAATGGTGAATCCTTGCCAATTAGCACTATAGGGCGACTGGTTGAAACTATAAAACCCTAGTACCATAATCGGCAGGTACATAAACACATACATGAGTATGGAGAAAACCGCTTGCCATGAGACAAGCGGTTTTTTGTGAGATTGAGAGATATTCACGTTTTTATTATTTTATTTATAGGAGTACGAGTATAAAATATATTCTACGCCATAGCAAACGTCAACAGACTAATTTGACTGGATTATATCTGTGATAGTCAATAGTCACGCCACTGAATTAGTTGATATTTTCCCATGCAACTTTTATATAGAGTAGCCTAAATGGGTAATGGGAAATTAAATACCCATTTGATTGCAGAAGTCGAGTCTCTAGGAAAAATATAAGTTATGCCAAAATTTTTGGGAATTTTGGCAATAAATACTGTGGTTATTAAATCCATTAAAGCTTAATATGCACTCATTAGACTATCAATTATAAGTTAAAATCATGTTTGAGGAATAGGGAAATTTCCCTACAAAGATAGACAAGTAATCAAGAAGAAAACGCCTAGAATCTATGAGTGCTTAATTATAAAATTGGTGTTAAAAAATAGTTTCTAGAGTAGATATATCAATGAAAAACACTCTTGAAACAACCAACAAACACACCTAATTCCAATCTCAGTTTTTAGGAGGTTTGTGATGCGAATTGCTCAAGTAGCCCCATTATGGGAGAGAGTACCGCCGCCAGCTTATGGAGGTATTGAGCTAGTAGTGGGTTTATTAACCGATGAATTAGTCCGGCGTGGACATGAGGTCACACTGTTTGCATCGGGAGATTCTATCAGTTTAGCAAAGCTAGTATCAGTTCATCCCTGTGCGCTAAGACTTGATTCTAAAGTCAAGGAATATAGCATTTATGAAATGCTACAACTAGGTTCAGTGTATGAACGTGCAGATGAGTTTGATCTGATTCACTCACATATGGGTTGTGCGTCATTACCTTATGCCAAACTAGTCAAAACTCCCACAGTTCATACACTGCATGGCATTTTCACTTCTGATAATCAAAAAATGTTTCAATATGCCAAAAATCAGCCTTTTGTAAGTATTTCTGATTCTCAAAGAGAACTCTCATTAGGACTGAATTATGTGGCAACAGTTTACAACGGCATTGATGTTAATAGTTATAATTTTTATCCCCAACCAGATGAACCGCCATATTTAGCATTTTTAGGTCGGATTTCTCCAGAAAAAGGCCCTCATTTAGCCATTGAAATTGCCAAAAAAGCTGGTTGGCGATTAAAAATGGCTGGTAAGGTAGATGTTGTGGATGTCGAATATTTTGAGAAAGAAATTAAACCTCTCATTGATGGCCAGCAGATAGAGTATTTAGGAGAAGCTAACCATATACAAAAAAATGCTCTCATGGGTGGTGCAGTTGCGACATTATTCCCGATAACTTGGCGAGAACCTTTTGGTTTAGTAATGGTGGAATCAATGGCTTCAGGGACACCAGTTATTGCTATGAAACTGGGTTCTACCACAGAAGTCATTGACCACGGTAAAACCGGTTTTCTGTGCAGTAATGTTGAAGAGTGTATCCACGCAATTGACAAAGTTGCAGATTTAGATCGTTTTTACTGTCGGGAATATGTTCACAACCGTTTTAGTTTGCAAGCAATGACTGATGGCTATGAAGAAGTTTATCGGCAAATTTTGCAAGAGAAATTTGCTAGTAATGGGCATATCCGCAGTATGGCTGGGTTGAAGAATTAGGGATTGGGGGCTGGGGATTGGGATCAAATCTACCTTGTCTACCTCATCCCAAAACTCAGTCCCCAATCTCTACTCCCTGGGCTTTACTCAGGTAATTGAGATAGATTGCTGCGCCAGATGATAAACTTGTATAATCGCTGGCGTGAACTGTGCATAAAACATTTAGAGAAGCCATATCCCAGCAGTCTTTTAACCCAGTCCCTATTCCCCAGTCCCCAGTCCCTCACATGGTTACTCTGTCTCCCAGTCTGCAAGCTAGACTCTCCCAACCCCTGAAAATTGGCTCATTTGCCGTCAAAAGTCGAGTTCTGCAATCACCTTTATCTGGGGTGACAGATATGGTTTTTCGTCGGTTGGTGCGTCGCTATGCACCAGATTCCATGATGTACACCGAAATGGTGAACGCTACAGGGTTACACTACGTCAAGCAACTACCCAAAATCATGGAAGTAGACCCCAACGAACGCCCAATTAGCATTCAGTTATTTGACTGTCGCCCTGATTTTCTGGCTGAAGCCGCTATCAAAGCTGTAGCAGAAGGTGCGGATACAGTTGATATTAATATGGGTTGTCCGGTAAATAAAATTACTAAAAATGGTGGCGGTTCTTCACTGTTGCGACAGCCGGAAGTCGCAGAAGCTATCGTGCGAGAAGTTGTCAAAGCTGTTGATGTCCCAGTGACAGTCAAAACCCGCATTGGCTGGAATGACAAAGAAATCACTATCCTTGATTTTGCCAAGCGTATGGAAGACGCAGGTGCAGAAATGATCACTGTGCATGGACGCACCCGCGCACAGGGGTACAATGGCAATGCACGCTGGGAATGGATAGCCCGTGTCAAAGAAACACTTTCCATCCCAGTCATTGGTAATGGTGATATCTTCTCAGTGGAAGCGGCTGTCAAATGCTTAGAGGAGACTGGCGCAGATGGTGTGATGTGTTCCCGTGGGACTTTGGGTTATCCCTTTTTGGTTGGAGAAATCGACCACTTCCTCAAGACTGGCGAATTATTACCAGCACCAACTCCCATGCAACGCCTCGAATGTGCCAGAGATCATTTACAGGCTTTATGGGAATATAAAGGCGATCGCGGTGTACGTCAAGCCCGTAAACATATGACTTGGTACGCTAAAGGTTTTGTTGGTGCGGCTGAATTACGGGGACAATTAAGCGTCATTGAAACCGTCCAGCAAGGTTTAGACTTAATCGATAAAGCCATTGAGCATTTAACTCAGGGTTATGAACCAATGGAAGAAGCGGAGAATTTTCAAGTCGCCTAAGTAATTTTACAAATCATTGTGAGCCAATTACAGCGTTTTGTTCAAGACCAAATAACCGATAATAAAACCAAAATTTGCAAAATAATTGGCTAATAGCCCATTTTCTTGCTATTAGCCACAAAATCGGTATTCGGCTACAGGATTAATCTGTTTTACTGCCAAATGTAAAGCATGATAAACAAAACAATCCAAATCACATCGACGAAGTGCCAAAACAAAGAAGTAGCATTGACACCAAAGTGACCGTTGTCGTAATTTCCTGGAACAAAAGAGCGCAACAGCACGATTAACTGCAATATAATTCCAGTCAAAACGTGCAAACCGTGGAAACCCGTCAGCAGGTAGAACATCCCGCCAAATGTACCGGAAGTAAAACCAAACTCTAAATTGCTCCATTCAATGGCCTGTCCTACCAAAAAGTAGCCACCCATAACCATTGTTGTAGTCAAGAAAATACGGAACATCCGTAAATCGTGGCGTTTGAGGGCGACTTCTGCCAGATAAATCACAAAACTACTAGCAACCAACACCACAGTATTAATTGCTGGTTCTTTAACTTCTAACCCAGAAATGCCAGGTGGTAGCCAATTAGGGGTAGAGAGTTTATAGACAATATAGCCAGCGAAAAAACTCAAGAAAATGACACTTTCAGACAATAAGAACACAATAAAACCGAACATTTTATTGCCTTCTTCGTCGTGGCCGTGTTCGCCGCCTGCATGATGCGACGATTGTTGTAAATCATCGGGAACAATATAGCTATCCATCGGTGCAATTATGAGTTGTGTACTGTAAGTTCTTTTAGGGAAACACCAGACAAAAAGAAGCTCGTTCTTTTCGTCTGGAAATCCTTCCGCAATTGCATTTCCCTAATGTTGATGACTATGTGCTTCTGCCACTAAGGGTTCTGATTTACCGTAACCATAAGGTTCAGAAATCACAACTGGAATCTCTTCAAAGTTTTCTACTGGTGGAGGAGAAGCAACCAACCACTCCAAACCAATAGCGCGCCAAGGATTATCAGGTGCTTTTTCACCTTGCATCCAAGAAACTAGGATATTGAAGATAAAGGGTAATGTAGACATACCCAACAAGAATGCACCTAAGCTAGCCACAATATTCCAGCCTTCATACTCTGGTGCGTAGGAAGCAACTCGGCGTAACATCCCTTGCAATCCTAATGGGTGCATGGGTAAGAAGTTGAGGTTAGTACCGATAAATGCTAACCAGAAATGTACTTTACCCCAACCTTCGTTGTACATTCTACCGGTCATTTTGGGGAACCAGTGATAGATGGCTGCATACATCCCCATTGTCACTGTCCCATAGAGGACATAGTGGAAGTGTCCGACAACGAAATAGGTATTGTTAACGTGAATATCCACGGGTACAGAAGAAAGCATAATGCCAACAATACCCGCAAACACGAACATAATCAAACCACCCAAAGCAAACAGCATGGGTGTATTGAGGCGAATTTTGCCGCCCCAGATAGTAGCAACCCAAGCAAATACTTTAATCCCAGTCGGTACAGATACCAACATGGTAGTCAGCATGAATACCATCCGCATCCAAGCAGGTGTACCACTGACATACATATGGTGTACCCAGACAATTGCACTGACTACCGCAATCAATATAGAAGACAGGGCAACTACTTTGTAACCAAACAGAGGTTTACGAGCGTAAACTGGGAAAATTTCCGAGAAAATCCCAAAAATGGGCAGAATAATCACATAAACGGCAGGGTGAGAGTAGAACCAGAAATAATGCTGGAACATCACCGGATTACCGCCATTGGTGGGGTTAAAAAAGCCAGTACCGACAGTCAAGTCGAGTAACAACATAACTGCACCGGCTGTCAGGGCAGGTAAACCAAACAATTGGATAATCTGCGCGCTAAATACTGCCCAGACAAATAAAGGCATCCGAAAGAAGCCCATACCTGGCGCACGCATCTTGACAATAGTAGTAACAAAGTTGACAGCCCCCATAATTGAGGACACACCAGAAATCGCCACTGCCAACAGCCAAATCACTTGGCCATTAATTAAGTGACCGGTGGGGTTTTGCAGACTCACTGGGGGATAAGCCCACCAACCAGCTTGAGCCGGGCCACCGGGAACAAAAAAGCTCGCCATCAACAGAATCCCTACGACGGGAACCATCCAAAAGGCGGCGGCGTTGAGGCGGGGAAAAGCCATGTCCCGCGCCCCAATCATTAGGGGGACTAAATAGTTAGCTAAACCCACAAGGGAAGGGAATGTCCACAGGAACAGCATCACTGTACCGTGCATAGTGAACATCCCGTTATAAACGGTGCGGTCAACTAAGTCTGATTCAGGGGTGATGAGTTCTCCCCGCAAAATCATGGCGAAGATACCGCCGACGAGAAAGAAGATAAAAGAAGTAACTAGGTATTGGATACCGATAACTTTGTGGTCGGTGCTGAAGCTGAAATACTCTTTCCAGCCACCGCCAGATCCGTGTCCGTGGTTAGGCTTCTCCACAGGGAGATCGAGCCTATCAATAGGGATATTGGTCATGTGTTGATGTTCCTTTTAGCCTGGGTAATTAACTAAAGGTGCGGCAGCAGGTGCGACGGTTTCCCAGCCTGTTTTGACTGGCTGACTACTGCTTTGGGCGTATTCAGCCGCAGCTTGGTTATAAGCGGGCATGGGTTTGTGAGTAGCGACTTTAGTTAACCATTTTTGATAGTCTTCTGGAGACTCCACAACCACATTTGCTTCCATAGTGGCGAAGTAGGTACCGCTATATTGAGAGTCTGTTAGACGATATTCGCCTTCGCGGATGGGGGTAAATTCAAAATCAATGGTTTGATTAGGAACAATGTCTTGTTTAAGACGGAATGCAGGGATGTAAAAGCCGTGGAGTACATCTTGGGAATGTAGGGCTAAATGCACACGGCGATCGCTTGGTAAATGCAATTCGGTACTGGTAACATTCTTATCGGGATAGTGGAAAACCCACGCCCATTGTTTAGCGATTACGTCAATTTTTTCACTAGGTTCAGCTGCAATTACTCCACCTTCATCATCGGTAGCAGCATAAGCTGACTTCATTTCCATTGGGTTGTGTAGGTGTCCCAAGGCTGTGGGGCCTTGAATCCCCATTTGTTCATAGATTTGGTAGCTATAACCTGCAATCCAAAATACCAGGAAAATCGGAATAGCTGTCCAAACTACTTCTAGGGTGATATTACCTTCGATGTGGGGGCCATCACTCCAGTCATTTTTTTCCGCCCGATGGAATAACAAAGAGTACATCAAAACCACAGTTACACCCAGGAAGATGAAAGCACCTAGAGTGACCAAGAAGCTAAATAAATCATCAATCAAGTGAGATTCAGCCGCCGCTTGGGGAGGCAACCAGGAATAGGCGAGTTTACCTACCCACAGGCTAACAGTAGAGATCGCGATCGCTCCTACTATCAGCGTAAAAATATTGAAAAATGTCCGAAATTTCATAGTTGATAGTCAAGAGTCAAGGGTCAATAGTCAATAGTCAACATCCTCAATTTCTCCGTTACTTCTCCCTTTACTTGAGGACGTTATTGAGGTCTTCACCTAAACGCAGTAAGCTATCGGCTGTGTTGTGTACGCCAAATTCAGCTGCTAATTGCGCTCCTAAAGTGCCGTGGAGATACATGATGAACATGATGAACACGCCTGTAGCTAAATAGCACCACTGCACTTGTTGGTCTTGGTCTTCAGACCAAACATAACGCTGCCATGCTCTCCATAAAGTCATGAGAGCAATTAAACCCAGTAGAAATACACCTCCTACCCCATGCCACATCATGGTTTGCATGGCTTTTAGTCCCCAAGCACTTTTGATATCAGGGGTAGGTGTGGCGAGAAACATTTCATAAAAGCCTGCGGCCACTGTGAAAAAGGTGATGACGGTCGAACCTACCATGTTGTACCAGCCAACATCAAACAGGTTTTCCCGTTCAACTGTCATTCCCAAAAATTTGAACACCCATTTTTGAAAAGGGAAAAGCACAGCAACGATATCAAAAGTAATACCGATGATGAATAAGCCCAAAGTCAAATGCACCAGGTTGGGATGAATCGGAATTGTGTAAGGTAATCCGTTCGCTCCTAATTGGATATTTAATTGCTCAATTAGTTCTGAGTTCATGGCAGCATACCATCCTTAACAGCTTCTACAACTGGGACTGTGTGTAGCCCATAGACCCAAACCAGTTCATCTCCGAGATAAACTTGAACACCTACAATTAAGGCTAAAATTAACCCTACTCCTAAGTAGTGGATAGGGATTTTGTAGGGGTTACGCGCCCGGAGAACATATCGCCAAGCTGTCATGGCGGCGATAATACCTGACAATGACCAACCAATTAAGGTATGCAAATTCAGTACAGATTTAGCTACTTCGTAGGGTTTAGCCAAGCCAGCTTCAAACTGACCAAAAATAATGGCGACAAAAATGGCAATGGTAGCAACAAATAAATTCCACCAACCCACTTCATAAAACCGAGCTTTACCTGTGAAATAACCAATCAGATCACAAACAAATGCAAACAACACCATCGCAATTACAAAGTGAACAACGATGGGATGTATTGTGTCTGGGTAGGGTAAATTGTGATCGTTCAACGATGTAAGATAATCAAGCATTCTCCTCTCCTTGGCATAGCGATCGCACCTCATTAACATCTCAATACTCGACATTCACTCACATCCACATAGGCTTACCTGCATAACCAGAATTGATTTTTAGATAGTCGTGGCGACATCTGGCTACGTTATAATTTGCCTATTTGTTGTCAATTAAGTGAGGCTATTATTTATAGTCAATGATTGAGATTAATTCATTTGTTCATACTGATAAGCTACAACAGCGATTTTTAATTTACCTAACAAAATTGCCGTTGGTTGTTGAGTGAGTGAGTCCTATCTATTAGCTTAAGGATTTTTTCACTAGTTGTCAAAAGTAATTACAACATTTTTTTAAAAAAGTTTGATTAGCAAAAATAACTCTTCTATAATGTATCCTTGCTTGCAATTTCAGTATATTGCCTATACAAAATATTTAAATGTGCGTTGACAACATTCTTTAATTATTAATTTGTGATGATTATCACAAATTATATTCGGTAATTTATAAACATCATCAATATCAACCAATTGGCAATTTAAACACTATATTTTTAGGAGGTAAGCGAAAGTATGATTATAACTAATATTCAGAATTTTAATATGCTATAGTCTTTTAACCCTAATGAATTACAAACGACAATAATTAAACGCAGATAAACACAGAGAAACGCAGATAAATTTGTACCTCGGCAGACTAGTAAACGCTATATAAATAATATAATCAAGTTTGTAGTAAGGACTTTAGTCCTTTCTTAAAACCTAAAGTTATTAATACAATTTTTTAATTATTTACCCTTTTGTTATTACTACATTAAATAAATATATTTTTATCGATAAATGTGCATAAATAAAGCATAACCACTAACTAGCAAAATAAACAAGATAGTAGTAGAAAATATCACTAAATCTCTCACTATAAATAAAATCCAGTCTTTTCTTAGTTCTTGCCTAAATTGCAATTCTCGCAACTGACGATCAAGTTCTGCGTCCGCTTGAGAATTTTGATTTATGATTGAGACAATTAGCGGATTTTCACCCTTGGTGGCAATTATCTCTGCTAAATACTTAATATTGGCCATATTGGTTATACCAAATTGGTATAAGTAGTATTGTTATAAATTTATAGAATATCTTCTAAATCTCGATTTTCAAGCCAAAATCTAAAATCCAAAATCTAAAATCTAAAATGGGTATTAGATGCCTGAAATTTCAGTGTCCAGATTTTGATTATCATCCACAATCCAGAGATGTTTACCTTGCTGCTTGGCTTCTACAGCTATTTCTAGTAGTGCTAGTGCTTTGAGGAAAACATCAGCATGATCGCCATGAATTTGCTGTGATAAGTTATCAATGGTTTTATATAATTCGAGCGATAAATTTAAATTTATTTGAAGGCGTTGATTTTGTGAAGTCATTGCAGATGCACGAGCTATTAAAACAAATCTTTAGAAAGTACCTCTCCAAGCAGCATAGGCAAGAGTGATAATAATGGGAAGAATAATAGACAAAGTAATGATAATTCCCGTCTTACCGAAACGAATTTCTTGCCCATCTGCTTTGAAAAGCGCAATTACTGCTACTGTCGCCATTAAAATCCAGATGCTCCCAAAGATAATAAAAATAGTGAAGGCTGAATCATTCATTGTGTTTGACTGAAGGTTTATCCTTATCCTTATCTTTGTCCCTATCCTTATCCTGCTTACCCTTTTTCATTACTTCCATGTAGATATTAACTTCATCTACTTCTATATCATGTTCAATTCTCGTGACTTTCCAACTCTCCTTTCTGAGATAAATTTCCTCTCCAACTCTGGGTATAAATTGTAAATCATAGAATTTCTTGATATAGTCTCTTTGCTGTTCTTCCCATAGAATAACCTTAGTCCCTTCTCTAGTCATTAGTAACCCTCTTTTGTGAATAAGTGAAAGTTAATATTTAGATGAAAGATACTCGTTTAGTCTATCCCACTAATTCCCATCAAGAGCGTAGTTAAAGCCACATTATTAACTAAGTCAATTGGGTAGATAACTTTAATTTATTCATTTTCAGAAGTTTTGAGTGCTGAACACTCAGCACTCAAATTTACTAAGTATTCTTATGACTAGCGACAGCTTCTCTGAGATTACCTTGGTGGGCTGATAAAAGCTGTTCCCCAGCTTCTTTACTTAAACCAGTCCAGTGCATTAATAATGACAGTTTCACCCATTTACCGCTACGTTCCAAAAGATAACCAGCAGCTTCTCGACTTAAACCTGTGAGGTCTTGTAAGATGCGTAAAGCGCGATCGCGTAACTTTTGATTTGTGACTGCGACATCCACCATGCGATTGCCGTAAACTTTGCCTAATTGCACCATTACCCCAGTAGATAGGATATTTAAAGTCAACTTGGTGACTGTACCGGCTTTGAGACGGGTAGAACCGGCTAAAATCTCCGGCCCTGTTAACAAGCGAATATCAATATCCGCCTCAAAACTCACCTGTTCGGCTGGAACACAAGCAATAAAAATTGTCAATGCCCCCCGTTGACGGGCAGCATTTAAAGCACCGTGAACAAAAGGAGTTGTCCCACCGGCGGTAATTCCCACCACTACATCTAACTGAGTAACATGACGTTGAGCGATCGCGCTATCTCCGTCTTCCGCCCTATCTTCCAAATCCTCAGAACTGCGTACTAAAGCCCCAGCACCACCAGCAATAATCCCCTGAACTAACTCTGGTGGCGTACAAAAAGTTGGGGGACATTCCGCCGCATCTAATACCCCCAAGCGTCCACTTGTTCCCGCACCCACGTAAAACAAACGTCCACCCTGACGCAAACGGGCGGCTGTTTGTGCAATAGCCTGGGCTATCTCCTCCTTAGCCGCCGCTACCGCCTCTACTGCTTTATAGTCTTCACTATTAAACAACTCTACCAACTCCAAACAACTGAGCTGGTCTAAATTCAGGCTCAAAGGATTGACTTGTTCTGTCAATAAATGCCCACGTTCTTGTAAATTTGTCATTTATGGTAGCCTGCGCGTTCGTTGTTATCTGTGTCATCGCCCATCAACTATGGACTATTGACTAATGACTAAATGACTAAGTTACAACAATCCTTCTAATTTGCGGCGAATCTTTTCTAATTCAGCCGCAGAAAATTCCGTTTCCTCCGCAGGTGGAACATCATCGAAGTCTAAACCATCCTCGTAATTATCATCATATTGCCCATCGGGCTGCCAATCAGTTTCTTCAACATTAATCTCTGGAGGAATGACAAGGTCGCTATTTTCTGGGATAATTTCCCAGTCATAGTCAGCACTTTCACAAAACTCCTTGATTTCCTCAGCATCCATTGTTTCCACAGTAGGAGTTGGGAAATCTTGAGCCTCCAACATCAGGGCAAAACGGATAGCATCATCTTGAGATTCAAACATCAGAATTTTATTGCGATCGCCCACCTGAATTGTATGAATCCCCTCATTTTCCGTATTAGCGTTAAAAATCAACACAAAAACCCGCATTGGCGTAATCATCCGTCCTTACATTGTTATGTATATCTATAAGTTTAGGGGTGTAGGGGTGTAAGGGTGTAGGGGGGTGGGGAAAAGAGGCAGGGGGGCAGGGGGCAGGGGAGACAAGGGAGACAGGGGAGACAAGGGAGTAGGGGAAGAAAAACTGATGAGTGATGAGTAATGAGTAATGAGTAATGAGTAATAACTATTGACTGTTGACTATTGACTGTTGACTAATGACTAATGACTAATGACTAATGACTAATGACTACTACGCATTCATCCGAATGCCAAAGGATGAGATTGGTTTGTATCTTGGTATTGGCGTAGTAATATGCCCATAGTGCTAGTAGTGTGCCTACCACGTTCAGGAAAAGAGAAGTGAAGCCACATGAGTAATTCTTCCCCTCAAGATCATCAGTCCGGTAATTCTGACCGCCAGCGTCTATGGTTGCGGGTTTTGAAACGTGGTGGTATTACCTTGGGCAGTATTTTACTGCTAGGTTTAATCGGCGGTGCTTGGCGATTATGGGTTTTCGTGCAGAATGAATTAACGCCTTTAGCAGAAAAAAGTCTGACCAATACGCTAAACCGCCCCGTAAAATTGGGTAAGGTTAGTCAATTTTCGCTCACAGGGGTCAATTTTGGGGCTTCTTCTATCCCTCCGACAGCTACAGACCCCGATAAGGCGGAAGTCGATGCGGTGGAAGTTACTTTTAATCCTTGGCTGTTAATTTTTAATCGTCAACTAAAACTGGATGTTACCTTAGTTAATCCTGATGCCTACATTGAACAGGATAATCAAGGGCGTTGGATTACTACAACCTTAGCTCCTCCAGGAGAGGCGGGAGCAATTAAAACTGATTTAAATACACTGCGTCTGCGGAATGGCAATTTGGTACTGTTACCCCAAAAGAAAGAGGTGGCGGAAGTTGGGGAACCAGCAGACAAGGTAGATAAGGAAGATGTTGCGGCTTCTCCCATCGCTTTTTCGCAACTTTTGGGATCTGCTCAATTTTTAGAAAATAACCAATTGGTGAAATTTGCAGTCCAAGGTCAGGCGGAGACTGGCGGTAACATTACCTTGGCTGGGGATGTGCGTCCTAAAACTTTGGTGGCGAATATACAGGTGCAAGCAGAAAAAATGCTGGCTGCACACGTTACCCAATTGATAAAATTACCCCTGGAATTACAAACAGGTCGGGTGAATGGTGATTTAAAAATTCAACTCGCGCCAGAACAGAAGCCTTTACTGTATGGTAGTGCTGATTTAGAAGGGGTGACGCTGCAAATTCCCCGCGTACCACAACCGTTTATTAATAGCCAAGGTAGTATTTATTTTCAGGGAACAGAAATTAAACTCGAAAATCTCACTACTAACTACGGCAAAATTCCCCTAGTGGCGGCGGGAATTATTGATAGTATTAAAGGCTTTAAGTTAGCTGGGCGCATTAATGGGGTGAGTGTCGCTACAGCCCAAGAAACTTTAAAATTAAAACTGCCTGTACCTGTGGCTGGACAATTACAGGCGAAATTACAGGTGGTAGGGGATGTTGATAACCCCGTTCTCTTGGGTAGTGTCACCACTGTGAAAACTGCCCAAATTGATAAGATTAATTTTAAAAGAGTTAGTAGTAACTTTGCATTCAACACCCAGGATGCTGTAGTGAAGTTGGAAGACGTTCTGGGAGAAACTTCAGTCGGTGGTGAGATTAGAGGCGGTGGGATTATTCAGTTAGGAAAAAATCCCCAACTCGATTTGAGTTTTGCCGCCAATCAAGTGGCTGGAGATGCGATCGCTAAACTCTATAATCCTAATGTGGCCGTAAAAATTGGCAGTGTTAACGCTACAGCCAGGGTGACGGGTACACCTACCAATAGCCAGACTTTCGTCCAATTTGCCGCACCACAGGCAGTTTATCCTACCACGGGGGAAGTGATAGTTGGTGCTAATCGTAACATTAATTTTCGCAATGTGGTGGCGCGGGTAGGTGGGGGGACGATTCAAGGTAGTGGGAGTTTTGTCAATCAGCGTTGGCAAGCTGTCGCCAAAGCTTCCAGGGTGAGTTTACAACCCTTTGTCAACCCCAATCAATTGCAAAATATCTCTTTGGCGGGGACAGAATTAAACGGTCGTTTCCTTCTCGCGGGGACGGCTGAACCTTTCCAAATCGTCAATATTCGTTCCCAAGATGCGGGGGTGCAGATTGGTGGTGGTAGGATTGCGATCGCGAGTATTCAATTACAAGACAAAAACTTCACCGCCCGTTTCATCGCTAATAATGTCCGTCTGGGTAACGTCCTCAAAAATTCTCCCCCAGCCTTAGCTAACCCCCTAGATGGCACATTTCAAATCGCCGGCAATCGAGAAAATTTGAATCTGAAAACTCTCCAAGGCAACGGAGAAGCCCGCTTACGTGTAGGTAATGGCACAATTACCGCCACCAATATTCAACTTGCTAACGGTCGTTATCAAACCCAAGTGCAAGCAAATAATGTTCCTGTGCAACGTTTAGCGGCTGTACCCCTACAAGGTAATTTAACCGGACAATTAAATGTTGCCGGTAGTATAGATTCCTTCAGTCCCAATACCATCCAAGCCAGTGGACAAGCCAAAATTAATGTCGGTAACGGTACCATTACCGCCGCTAACATTCAATTGGCTAACGGTCGTTATCAAACCCAAATCCAAGCCAACAGCGTCCCTGTGCAACGCTTGGCCAAGGTTCCACTACAAGGTGATTTAACAGGACAGTTAAACGTTTCTGGCAGTGTCAATTCCTTCAGTCCTAAAACCATCCAAGCCAGTGGACAAGCCAGCATCAATGTTGGTCAGGGTAAAATTACCGCCGCTAATATCCAACTGGCTAACGGTCGTTATCAAACCCAAATCCAAGCCGATAACGTCCCTGTGCAACGCTTGGCTACTGTCCCGCCCCAATTTCAAGGTAATTTAACTGGTCAATTAAATGTTGCTGGTAGTGTAGATTCTTTCAGTCTCAACAGTATCCAAGCCAGAGGTCAAGGACAGTTAAATGTCGCAGGTGGTCAAGTTACAGCGTCTAATATTCAACTGGCTAACGGTCGTTATCAAACCGTAGTGGCAGCTACAGGTGTGCAGTTAAACCGCTTTAATCAACAACTGCGGGGACAATTAGGCGGACAACTGCAATTAGCAGGTAATTTGGGTTCCACGAGATTAGCAGATATTGAAGCTGCGGGTCAGGTGCAGTTATCCCAAGGTTTACCAGGACTAGAACGCCCCTTAGTCGCTTCCCTGGCTTGGAATGGCGAACAGTTGACAATTCAGCAAGCCACGGCACCAGGCTTAAACGTGAGTGGACAAATAGCCGCCAACGCCAATAGACCAGGTATCCCAGAAATTACCGCCTTAAATCTCAATATCCAAGCCCAAGACTTTAATTTACAACAATTACCTGTGACTTTACCCAATCAGGTAGCGGTGGCAGGTAGGTTAGATTTTAACGGTCGGGTGACTGGGAAATTACCGTTACCGAATGTAGCTGGACAATTGGCATTAAAAGATTTAGCAGTCCAGGGTATTGCCTTTGAACCTGTACTTAAGGGTAGTGTGCAGTCAGCCCAGGGACAAGGTTTAAATTTAGACTTGAGAGGCAATAATGACCGCATCGCCCTAAATCTCAATGCCAATAATCGCCCCGAATCCTTCTTAGTAAAATGGCAGCAAGCCTCAGCCCAGGGTCAAGTTAAGGGGGATAACTGGAGTGTACAAGTTGCTAGCTTCCCCTTACAAATTTTGAATGTATCACCGCCACCAAATCTGCGTTTGGGTGCAGGGAAACTCGCAGGTAATTTAACAGGAGATATCCAATTTAATCAAAGCACATTTGCGACTAGTGCCAACTTAGCGATCGCCAAACCAGAAATCGGCAGAATTAAAGGCGATCGCTTGGCGGCGCAATTCCGTTATAGTGATGGCACAGCTAGCATTACCAGTAGTGAATTTATTAAAGGCAATAGTCGTTACGCCCTCACTGGCAATCTTGCCCCAACTGCCCAAGGGCCAAGAATCCAAGGTAAACTCAACGTTAGCCAAGGCAATATCCAAGACGTACTCACTGTAGCCCAAATTTTTGACATCCAAGATTTGCAAAACAACGGTTCGCCGCCTAGTTACGGTAGTGCAGCCGACCTCAATACCGCACCCCAAGGCTTACCTAATCGTCCTTTACTTGACCAAATCGAACGTCTAGCCCAAATTAATCGCCTCATAGCTGACCGAGAAGAACAACGCACCGCTTCCCCAATTCCCGAATTAGCAGATTTACAGGGAACCTTTAGCGGCGATGTGGCTTTAGACACGGGTACACCAGAAGGTTTATCAGTTCAATTCAATTTGAACGGACAGAACTTTACTTGGGGTAAAGAAGAAGAAGAAAACCGTTTCTATCGTGCTGACAAAATCATCGCTGAAGGTAGCTTTGCCAATGGGGTGTTACAAGTGCGACCATTACGCATTGAATCAGCTAATAGTCTTGTAGCTTTTGCTGGTAACATTGGCGGCTCAGACCAGTCAGGACAATTACGGGTGAATAATTTCCCCATAGAGGTGCTGAATAACTTTGTCAGACTGCCCATTGGCATCACTGGTAATCTGAGTGGTACGGCAGCTTTAGCAGGTAGTATTGGCAACCCCCAAGCTAGAGGAGAACTGCAAATTACTGAAGGTAAACTCAACGACAAAGCCATAGAATCAGCCAACGCCAGTTTTAGTTACGCCAACGGTCGCCTGAACTTTGGTAGTATCGTTGCCATTGCGGGGCCGCAACCAGTCAACATCAATGGCAGTATTCCTTATAAATTGCCCTTCGCCACCACAAATCCCGATAGCGACCAAATCAGCTTAGATGTGAAAGTGCAGAACGAAGGATTGGCATTATTAAACCTGTTAACCAACCAAATCGCCTTTGAACAAGGAGAAGGTGAAATTGACTTAACAGTCAGAGGAACTAGACAAAAACCCATATTAAATGGGATTGCCACTGTGAAGGATGCCACTTTCTCAGCTCAAGCTTTACCAGGGAAAGTCAGACGCGTCACCGGTAAAATTCAATTCGATTTTGACCGTGTTTTAGTAGAAAGTCTCCAAGGTCGATTTAGCCGTGGCCAAGTCGCCGCCGCAGGGGAAATACCCATTTTTAACACCGAACTGGCAATTAATAATCCCCTCACAGTGGAACTAGAGCAATTAAACTTAAACTTGAAGGGACTGTATCAAGGCGGGGCTAGTGGTAACTTACAAATTACAGGTTCTGCCCTCAAACCAGCGATTGGCGGTAAAATCAGCCTCTATGATGGTCAAGTCTTGCTAGCAGAGTCCACTAATACCCAGCAGCAGAATAACAATAATGGCATCTCACTAAGCAAACAAGACAAACAAGACAAACAAGAAGTAAATAGTGCAAATGCGATCGCGCGCTTTAATAATTTAGAACTAGAATTAGGCAAAAATCTGCAAATTACCCGTCCACCTATCTTAAGTTTCCGCGCCACAGGTAACTTGATTGTCAGTGGTACTTTCGCTGATCCCATTCCCGTAGGCACTATCCAATTAAAAGACGGTGGCGTAAACCTATTCACCACCCAATTTAAACTAGCTAGCGGTTATAAACATACCGCCACCTTTAGAGCCAATCAACCCCGTGACCCCGATTTAGATGTACAACTATTTGCGAAAGTTTTGGATGTCGTCCAAGACAGTAACTTTAGTGATAGTAGATTAAGTCCCACCGGTTTAGCAGCATTAGAAACAGTGCGGGTAGAAGCTAACGTCAAAGGACAAGCCAGCAAACTTGACCAAAGCCTAGAATTAAGAAGCAGCCCCTCCCGCAGCGAAAACGAAATTGTCGCCTTATTGGGTGGTGGGTTTGCCAACGCCCAAGGAGGGGGTGATAGCACCCTGGGTATCATTAATATTGCCGGTTCAGCAGTATTTAATAATTTCCAGTCTGCCTTTAACCAAATCGGTACAGCCTTTGGGTTAAGTGAGTTGAGGATATTCCCCACAGTAATTTCCGATAATCCCGAAGCCGGTAAAAGTGGTTCTTCTATTGAATTAGCGGCTGAAGCCGGCGTGGATCTTTCTACAAAATTGTCAATTTCTAGTATTAAGATTTTGACAGCCAATGACCCCTTCCAATGGGGGATTAATTACCGCATTAACGATAAAATTCGGGTGCGTGCTTCCACTAATTTAGAAGATGATAGCCGGGCTGTAATTGAGTATCAAAATAGGTTTTGATGGGCATTGGGAATAGGGCATAGGGCATAGGGCATTGGGTATTGGAGTAAAATCTACCTTGTCTACCTTGTCACCCAATCCTCAGTTATACCAATTCACTAAAATTCTGATACAGATCCAAACCCAGAAACTCTTGTCAAGTCAGGATTTATCAATTGCGTTAGCGTACCACTCCGTGGAAGCAAGCTACGTGTAGCGTCTCGTAGAGAAGCGGGACGAAGTCCATTGCGAATTGCGAATTGCGAATTGCGAATTGCGAATTGCGAATTGGTATTACTTCTCCAGCGCAATAGTATTAGCTTGTTCTACTAAACGAATAAACTCACGCCGATAGCCTTCCTTATCCTCCCCGACTGCTGGCGTGGCTAATTTCATCACCAAGCTATAGTTAGCATTACCTTTATACTCAGAGTCACGCAACACCATACCAAAAGCAGCTATGGCAGATGCAAATCTAAAATTGGTAGACGGTGTTTGAGTGCTTTGCAAATCACTATCTTGGATGGTTTGGGTGATTAATTGACTGGTGTTGGCTTGGGGCAATTTATAGCGCAGTTTCACTTGCATTAATTCATTCGCGCCAATATCAGTGGTAGTTGCACCAGGACGCTGATATCGTAGTGGGTCTATCTGTGGTAATTTCACATCGCTGGTGATGCCGGTGGGAATGATTTCATAAAGTGCGGTGACAGAATGACCAGCCCCAATTTCTCCTGCATCTTTGCGGTCATCGTTAAAGTCTTGGTTTTGCAAAAGGCGGTTTTCATAACCAATTAAGCGATAGGCCTGCACTTTTGCGGGATTGAATTCCACTTGAATTTTCACATCCTTGGCAATGGTAAACAAAGTTTGCCGCAGATCATTGACTAAAACTTTTTTGGCTTCTAATAAAGTATCAATGTAAGCATAGTTGCCGTTACCCCGATCCGCTAACTGCTCCATTTTTGAGTCTTTATAGTTACCAGTACCGAATCCCAAGACCGTGAGATAAATTCCCTGGTCTCGTTTCTGTTCAATTAATCGTGTGAGTTCGGCATCACTAGAAACCCCGACGTTAAAATCGCCATCGGTAGCTAAAATTACTCGGTTATTTCCTGATTTGAGGAAATTCTGTTTAGCTATCTTGTATGCCAACTCAATACCTTGACCCCCAGCCGTAGAACCTCCAGCTTGCAAACGGTCAATTGCTGCCAAAATTTTGGCTTTTTGACTGCCAGGGGTAGCTGGTAAGACTAATCCAGCATTGCCGGCGTAGACTACTAAACTGACTTTATCTTCGGGGCGCAGTTGATTCACAAGCAATTTCAGGGACTGCTGCACCAAGGGCAATTTGTCTGGTTGATCCATCGAACCGGAGACATCAATCAGAAATACTAAGTTGCTGGGTGGTAAAGTGGCACTGGTATGGCGTTTACCTTGCAAACCCACTAGTACCAACTTGTGCTGAGAATTCCAGGGGGCATTAGCCACTTCTGTAGTCACAGAAAAAGGGCGATCGCCTTGTGGTTGGGGATAATTATAAGGAAAATAATTAATTAGTTCCTCAACTCGCACTGCATCTTTAGGTGGTAATGTGCCTTGGGTAAGAAATCGACGGACATTGCTGTAGGATGCTGTATCTACATCAATAGAAAAGGTGGAAAGGGGTTCATTACTGACGCGGCGAAAAGGATTATCATCAATGCGGTTGTAACTTTCTGTGTTGAATTGGCTATTGGGCTGAGATTCAGCAGTAACTGTGCCGTAATAAGATGAATTGGAACGGTTAACAAGTTGATTTTGAGGAGGCACACTAGGAAGTGCCAACTTGGGTTTGCTAGCTGGAGTCAGCTTTCTAGTTGTCGGACTGCCGGTAATGGTACTATCTTCTACTAATTCATCTGGCTTAACGTTGAGAACTGCTAACTCTGGTGCGAATTGTGCCTGTAAGCGTTGTAGGGTTTGGATATCGGCTTGGCTAACGGCGTTGGGGTTATTTGCAGTTAACTCTTGGCTGCGATTTATACAGGCATTTAAGACTGTGGCAAATTCTGTGCGAGTTATAGCAACTTTGCCAAAGTTTTGTACAGAGACAGTACAACTATACTTTTGAACTAATGCCTGGAGTGCTTGATAGTCGGGGTGACGAGGAAGAATCGAGGTATTTGAGCTAATTCTGGGAGGAGTTAGATTTGCTGGTAGGGCGACAGTAACAGATTGACGAGCGATCGCTATTCCCACCGATGGTATTAATAATAATAGTGTAGCAATACTAACTTTTTGCCAAACTTGAGACGGAATGCGGCTAGACATGACTAACTCCTCACACTGAATTTTTGCTGTTACATCTGCTGTTGTTAATTACTTAGAATATTCCTCAGCAGGCTCTACTGTGGTCGTCGTTACAGTTTTGGTAACTATGACTGATACAAAAATCAACATTCTTTTCTGATGGCAAGATCTGGGCGAATTATGAGTAAAATCAGTTCCGTAGATTAATGGTTTTGCCAGCTAAATATGAAACTTATTTATTTTGGTTGCAGTGTAATTTTACAAATATTGGCGACAGTAACTTTAACTACCCCAGTGCTGGCGGAAATTGTCAAGATTAACCTGTTGCAACTTAACGATGTCTACGAAATTACGCCAGTGGAAGGAGGGACGCGTGGTGGTTTAGCCCGTGTCGCCACCCTGAGACAACAACTTTATCAAGATAACCCCCGCACCTACACAGTCTTAGCTGGAGATTTTCTGAGTCCTTCGGCTTTAGGAACTGCTAAAATCAACGGTACACCCCTAGCAGGTCAGCAAATGGTGGCTGTGATGAATACCCTGGGTGTAGATTATGTGACTTTTGGTAATCACGAATTTGACCTACCAGAAAACCTGTTTTATCAAAGATTGCGAGAGTCGCGGTTTCGTTGGGTATCAAGTAATGTTTCTGATAGTGCAGGCCAACCCTTTAAAGGTGTTCCCCGGACAATAGTATTTAATGTCAAAGGCGATCGCGGGGCTGTAGTTAGGGTAGGATTAATCGGTGTCACCCTCAACAGCAATCAACCAAAGTACGTCAGCTACACAGATCCCATCGCCACAGCTAAACAGCAGGTAAATAGCCTCAAAGGTAAAGTTGATATTATCGTAGCTTTGACCCATCTATCAATTGCCAGCGATCGCCAACTAGCCGAAACTGTACCAGAAATAGACGTAATTCTGGGTGGTCATGAACATGAAAATATTCAACAATGGCGGGGTCGAGATTTTACACCGATTTTTAAAGCCGATGCTAATGCACGTACAGTTTACGTTCATCAATTGAATTACGATACTGTCAAAAAAAGTCTGGTAATTAACTCTCGCTTAGTCCCAATTACAGATCAGATTCCTGAAGAACCAAAAACAGCAAAGGTGGTGCAAGGGTGGCTAGAAAAAGGTTATCAAGCCTTTATTGCCAATGGCTTTGACCCCAGTCAAGTAATTACTCAACTCACATTTGCTTTAGATGGACTAGAATCCAGCGTCCGCAACAAATCGACAAATTTGACAGAGTTAATTGCTGAGGCGATGTTACAAGAAGTCCCTGACGCAGATTTAGCCGTGTTTAATGGTGGTTCAATTCGTATTGATGATGTGATACCACCAGGCCCCATCACCCAATACGACATAATTCGCATCTTGCCTTTTGGCGGTAAAGTTGTGGCGGTAGAGATGAATGGCGAACTTTTACAAAAAGTATTAAATCAAGGAAAAGCCAATCAAGGGACTGGTGGTTATTTGCAAACAGCTAAAATTAGTCAGGAAGCGAATTCTCAAAATTGGTTAATTCAAGGTCAACCACTTGACCCCAAACGCACCTACAAAATCGCCATTAGTGACTTTTTAATTAGTGGTAAAGAAAAGGGATTAGACTTTTTAAATCTTCAGCACCCAGGGATAAAATTAATTGCAGAAAAACGCGATATTCGTTTTGCTGTAATTGACCAATTAAAACTTCAGGAAGCAGCAGAAACATCACCATAGATAAATTTAGAGTGATTTTTCTTTTGTCATATAGGTGATGACTAAGGGTGTTAATTTATTTTCCAATTGAGTCATAATAGCATGGTCAAAATCTGACCAAATTCGCTTGTTACCGAAGACACTAGGCTGTAAAATTCCCCAAAGTTGACCATCTTGGCACAGGTGAGCATGAATTAATGCCCGATGTCCCAAATTTTTCCGCTCAAATTCTTTATTTACCACTTTTGGACTAGCAGTTTCCACATCTTCAACGTAAATGGAAGCCTCAGCCCGTAGTGCTGCGGCAAACAAAGGGTCTTCTTGGGGTAATGATGAAGGCTCTAACTTCCATGCCGATTCTGTAATATCGGGAATATTTCGATGTTTTCGCCAGCAATAGGCAATTTTAGCAAACCGAGTTTGAGGATTTCTCAAGTACAAAAAACAGCGATCGCATTCTAACACTTCTCCAATCGCTGGCAAGATTGCCGGAAAAATAGCCTCTGGCTCAGTGTATTTTTCTAAAATATTTTGTATGCTTCTTGGCAAAGCTAAGTCAGTCATGAAAAGGCACGCCTTAAGGGACTTACAACTTAAAAAATATACTATCACTGTGTAGGCAGAGGGGCAGGGAGCAGGGGGAAAAATAACAATGTCTTATATCGGAAATTGGATAATTTATTTTCTGGAAGTCCCTAAATTAGTATTTTCTTGTTCTGATGAAGTGTTATTTAAACTTTGAGACGTATTAATTATCATCTTTTTTAGTTTCAGTTGGTGGATGTGTAATCTCTCCCTCACTGTAACCAAGGTCATACATACTAGCAGCTTGAGCATCTTGTTCTGGTGGTACTTTGGATTTCCCCGCCCAAGCATCAGATTTCCCTACGTTAAACCAATCTTCATCAGTCATCCCAGCTATAAATCTGTTTTTTGTTGTTTTGTTCATGAATGTACTGGTTAGTAGTTAGAGTTGGATATTATAGCGATTTCCAGTTAAGTGAGGTACAGATAATATTTTGAAACGCACAGGGGCGCGGAGTAAAGCGCAGAGGTACGCAGAGATTTGTACCTCAGCAGACTAGGAAACGCTATATTCATAATTTATGATCTTCGCACCAAGTTTGAATAACATCCTGTAACCAGGGAAAGAACATCGCCGAAATTAAATCTGATTCCTATAGCTTCATCAAGAAAACTCAAGCTTAATACACCTAAAGATAGTATTTTTGTCTGTCAACAGAAGGATGATTTCATTTTGTCGTGTTGCTAATTTAGCTAAAGGACAACACAAGCAAAGTTAACAACAAAGGTCTATGGCATCTGCAAAACCATTGCATGGAACCGACTTAGTAGACTGCGCTAGGGCAAATGCCAAGCAAGGAATTGAAACTGCTGCCTATCAATGCGGTTACGGGGAAGATATTAACACCTTCGCACGCGAACTTCGACAAGCCTGCGAACAAATGAATTTACAAGTTAAAGAATTGAGTGAATTAATTACCGAACAAGACAAGATTTTGAAAATGGGTACTGGTGAAATTATCGCTCCAGATACACCATCAGAACTGTAGAAGTTGCGGTGATACCAATTCAAAATTCAAAATTCAAAATTCAAAATTCAAAATCCAAAAATCCATATGTTGCAAGGATTTCTGGATTTGGATCTGTCTCATGATTTTAGTGAATTGGTATGACATGGAACAGGTGACAGAAGCAGACAAGAAAAACTCATTACTCATTACTCATTACTCAGCACTCACCACTCAGCACCGGCTAAACGCCGCGCTACCGCTAACACCACTCACAACTCACAACTGTAAAATCACTCGTGCCAAGTTGAAGTAGATTAACACACCTAAAACGTCAACGGCTGTAGTAATAAACGGTGCAGACATCAAGGCTGGATCTAAACGCAAGAAGCGAAACAAAAATGGCAGTGCTGAACCGGAAACAGAAGCTAAAACAGAAATAGCTACTAAACTACTACCAACCGCGATCGCAACTTCTAATCGTCCTTGTAAAAAGAAAGCCCAGACTGTAGCAATACTACCTAACATACCACCTAGTAATGCACCCGCGATCGCTTCCCGCCCAATCACCTGCAAAGTCCCCAAGCTTCTGATTTCGTCAGTGTTCATCCCCCGAATCACCACCGTTGAAGATTGCGCGCCGACGTTACCACCAGTACCAGTCAGTAGGGGAATAAACGCCGTTAATGTGACAACTTTGGTCAAAATATCTTCTTGAGATTTAATAATCGTACCTGTAACTGTATTGGTAATTAATAAGACAAACAACCATAAAACTCGCTTACGGGCTACTTGCATTAAATCCATCTGAAAATAGTTATCACCACTAGATTGCACACCACCACCCACAGCGTAGATATCTTCAGTAGTTTCCTGTTGCAAAATATCAATGACATCATCAACAGTGACGATACCTACTAAACGTTCTTCCTTGTCTACTACGGGTACAGCTAAGAAATCGTATCTTTGAATTAATCTAGCCACTTCTTCTTGGTCTGTATCAGTATGGATACAAATGACATCACGAGTCATGATATCGCCAATAATCTGTTCTGGTTGAGATGTGACTAACTCTCGCAAAGACACAATCCCCGTTAAACTTCTAGCTGCATCAGTGACGTAGAGATAGTAAATCATCTCACTCGCATTAGCGAGACTGCGTATCCGTTCTAAGGCTTGAGATACCGTAAAATTATCTTTCAGGGCGATAAATTCCAGAGTCATGATGCGTCCAGCCGTACCAGCTTCATAACCCAAAAGTAAAGCCGTAGCTTGGCGTTCGACAGGACTGAGTTGTTCTAATAGCCGATTGACTACTTTCGCTGGTAATTCATCAAATAACCTAGCACGGTCATCGGAAGACATCTGATCAACAATATCGCGGACTTCTTGACTTTTCAATTCCTCAATTAATCGTTCTTGAACGCTGTAGTCCAGATATTCATAAACTTCTATCGCCTCACTCTTTGAAAGTAGACGAAACGCCAAAGCGTGCATCGCTTCTGGTAAACCTTCTATCGCCTCAGCTATATCCGCAGGCTGCACAGGTACGAGAATAGCTTTAGCTGCTTGCAAATCTCCTGCTTCCAATAGCATTCGCAGCTGAGTCCTGACTAAATCGCGCAATTCTCTACGTGAAACGTCCTGAAGAGCAGAGTTTAAGTTGTTCGTTTCCGTCACTTTCCACTTTCCTCGACCAATATTAACAAAGTTGCTGCCCCTAGTCTAAGGGATAGTGGGAGGCGTAAAGTTAAACTTGCTGTGATTTTTTCTACTTTCACCAACGCACAGATCAAACCATATCGCCAACACTAATTTGAGTTTCTAGGATTAGTAACTATAATTACTTTAAGATTAGGTTAAGAATTAGATTTAATTTGGTTATATTCAATGATTATTAAATTTCCTGATAGTAGAAATCATATTTGATTGCTGCAAAGCTAGGTACACCTTTGTTTCCTATTCACTAACTACGCTATTAATACATGTGAATTTTCTGTTATGGCAGTCTTAAATCATTTGTAATCTAAAAGCTCCCCGACTTCTTTGAGAAATCGGGGTTCTGGACATCAAAATCATAATATATCAGGAAAATTTATTACACCATAGATGGATGATTTTATATTTCAGAAAGGAAAAGATATAAGGTTAAGTCAGATTTTGAATGTAATAAGTATAGGGTTTAACAATTCAAAATTCAAAATTCAAAATTAAAGACATTTTCAGTCGGGGATTTCAACCCCCACTGAAAATATGCTACGTATAGACGTAGGGGTCTTAAACCCTCTGATTTACGATAAACGCCAATCATTTAAACTAATAAATCTGGCTGAGGGATGGAAACTTTAATAAAAGTCCTTTTTAAACATCCTCTACCAGCGAAATATAAATAAATCGAAAATAACCAAACGTTAGACATCAAATATTAACTTTAAGAATCTCCTTTATCTTATCTAGATGACAATTAATCCTAACATTAAGATGCTTACAGACAGTTAAGTACATCCCAATCTATGGTGTATAATATTATTGGTGTTCAAAATATACCTTTGTGCTTAAACCAGTAAATTTTCTGAACAATACGGGAATAGCAAACAAATAATATGGTCTAAAAATAGCGATTCCGTGAATATACCAATTTTTTCAGGCTCACTACTGTAGTCAAAATTCAATAAAAACACAAATTTTAATATAGCGAATTGTACTTATCTAGCAGGTCAGCGATGAAATAAGTATATTGCGGTGAGACTTTTAATTACTTTCTAGAAACTACGTCAGTATATCAAACGCATTTTTTGAAAAATTAGTGTCGTCAAATCAGACTTAATATACCAACCTAACTAGTTTTAGATGTCATGAACACTTCCAATCATCAGCTTGTCAATTTACCGTCCAAATCACCAGAGCAAATCATGACGGAAGAACGTATTCATGACGTACTTCTCTTGCTAGAAAACTTATCATATAGAGAAGAAACAACGGTTAAATTAATATTAGATTGTCTATATGATGTAGGAGCCACGAACCTCATTAATCAGAAAGTCCGTTCCCGTAGCATGAATAGACTCTTGAAAATGATGGCGAAGTTTTCTAAACCTGTATTTCGGATGATTGCTTGGCAATGGTTTAAAAAAAACTGTCCGCAATTAATTACTAACTGGCTATATGAGCAGGTAAAATTTGCCAGTATTGCGCCACAAACAGCCGCAAGAATAGTAGAAAATTCCCAAATTCAACCGCCATCATCTATAAACTTGATAGAACAAACACAAGAAATTAAATCTCTCCGTTCTCAAGTGAGGTTATTAATAACTATTTGTCTCATTACCATTACTTCTTTTGGTAGCAGCTTTGTTTGGCTCAGTTACAAGTTGGAACAAGCACACCTGCAAACTAGAGAAGCAATGTCAACTCAAATTAAAGTTAAAAAAGCTACTGCTAATGATGCTAACTGATATTTGCTTTTGCAGTTTAGCTTATGGGAAATTTGCGATCGCCTGTACAACTTAGCAGACCCACTTACAATAGTAATCGCAAGCTATAAATCATACCCACCCGTGAATCCCCCTACAGATAACACATCCATCCCCATTCAGTCACGTAAAGCAGATCACATCCGCATCTGTTTAGAAGAAGATGTCCAGTGTCAGGAAATCACTAACGGTTTAGAACGCTATCGTTTCACTCATTGTTGCTTACCAGAATTAGATCGTGAAGACATCGATATCAAAACGCGATTTTTCGGTAAAACCCTCAACGCACCTTTGCTCATTTCCTCCATGACTGGGGGAACAGAACAAGCAAAAATGATTAACCAGCGTTTAGCCGCAGTCGCTCAAACCTATAAATTAGCGATGGGTGTCGGTTCACAACGGGTAGCAGTAGAAAAACCCCAAGTCGCTGATACCTTTGCAGTGCGTCAATTTGCACCCGATATTCTGTTGTTTGCTAACGTTGGTGCTGTACAACTTAACTACAAATACGGCTTAGATCAATGTCTGCAAATCATTGATATGTTAGAAGCCGACGCTTTGATTTTGCATATTAATCCTCTACAAGAGTTTATTCAACCCAGAGGCGATACCAATTTTCGGGGCTTACTTGACAAAATAGATAAATTATGCACTAAATTGCCAGTGCCAGTAATTGCCAAAGAAGTAGGTAACGGTATTTCCGCCACAATGGCCGAAAAGCTATTAGCAGTAGGGGTGAGAGCCATTGATGTAGCGGGAGCAGGCGGGACTTCGTGGGCAAAAGTCGAAGGAGAAAGGGCAGAAAACGCACTACAAAGACGTTTAGGGCTGACATTTGCCGATTGGGGAATACCTACAGCCGAATGTATTACCAGTATTAGAGCGATCGCACCCCATGTTCCCCTCATCGCCTCCGGTGGTTTGCGTCATGGCTTAGATGTCGCCAAAGCGATCGCACTAGGAGCAGATATCGCAGGCTTGGCTATGCCTTTCCTCAAAGCTGCCGTAGAATCAGAAACAGCACTCCAAGATTTAGCCGAGGTATTAATTGCAGAAATCACCACAGTATTATTCTGCACAGGTAATACCAACCTATCTGAGTTAAAACACTCAAACAGTTTACAAATAATACAATAGGGAATGGGGCATTGGGCATTGGTAATTGAGAATAGAACAGAAAAACACTAATGACTAATGCTACTGACCATTGACTATTGACTAATGACCATTGACTATTGACTATTAACTAATGAATAACTTTTTAAAACAAACTGCTGCTAGCTTACTTGGAACTGTATTAGGACTAATTGTTTTCTCTGGAATTAGTACAGTAGGACTTTTATTTTTATTATTTGCTGTGGCGGGTTCCAAAGATACAGGGCCTCTAGTCAAAGATAAATCCGTCTTAGTTTTTGACTTATCAATGACTATCACTGACAGAGAACCCAGTTCTGGTGAAGTTTTTCAAAACACTCTATCCGGTGTGAAACCAGAACGGATGACACTCCGTAGCGTTTTGGATACCATCGCCAAAGCTAAGAGTGATCAGCGAATTGTGGGTATTTACTTAGATGCTACCCGCACAGGTGGAGCTAGTAACTTGGGTTTTGCATCTCTTAAAGAAATTCGCAAAGCCTTAGAAGACTTCCGCGCCAGTGGTAAAAAGGTAATCGCTTACGGAATGGAATGGGGAGAAAAAGAATATTATCTCAGTTCCGCAGCCGATACCATTGCACTTAACCCTTTTGGCGCAATGGAAATGAACGGTTTTAGTAGCCAACCTGTTTTCCTGGCGGGAGCATTACAAAAGTATGGTATCGGGGTGCAAATTGTCCGAGTGGGTAAATTTAAAGGTGCAGTTGAACCTCTGGTACTCAATAAACTGAGTCCAGAAAACCGCGAACAAACCCAAAAATTACTCAATGATATTTGGGGAGAGTGGCGCGCGACAGTAGGTAACAGCCGGAAAATTAACCCGCAAAAACTCCAAGCGATCGCCGACAATCAAGCCATACTAGAGGCAAATACAGCCAAAAGTAACGGCTTAATCGACCAGATAGCCTATAGCGATCAGATAGTAACTGATTTAAAAAAATTAACCAATAGCAAAGAAAGTGATAAAAGCTTCAAACACATAGATTTAATGGAGTACGCACAAGTACCGGATAAATCTTTACCAGTAGAACGCCAAGCTAAAAATAAAATTGCTGTGGTTTACGCTGAGGGTGAGATAGTTGACGGTAAAGGCGAGGAAGGACAAATAGGAGGAGATCGCTTTGCAGCGATTTTCAGCAGAATTCGTCAAGATAAAGATGTCAAGGCCGTTGTATTAAGAATTAACAGTCCAGGAGGCAGTGCGATCGCCTCCGAAGTTATGCAGCGAGAAATCAAACTCACTCGCCAAGTTAAACCCGTCATCGTCTCTATGGGTGATGTCGCCGCCTCTGGTGGTTACTGGATAGCTAGTGATTCTAACCGCATTTTCGCCGAACCCAACACTATTACAGGTTCAATCGGTGTATTTGGAGTTTTAATCAACGGTCAAAAACTAGCCAACGATAATGGTATCACTTGGGATGCTGTCAAAACCGCCCGTTATGCTGACAGCCAAACCGTTTCGCGTCCTAAATCACCGGAAGAATTAGCTTTGTATCAACGCAGCGTTAACCGCATTTACAACATATTCTTAAGTAAAGTCGCTCAAGGACGCAAACTACCAGCACAAAAAGTAGCAGAAATTGCTCAAGGTAGAGTTTGGTCTGGTGTAGCAGCGAAACAAATTGGTTTAGTCGATGAAATTGGCGGTTTAAATGCAGCCGTTGAATATGCAGCTAAGGAAGCTAAATTAGGTAAAAATTGGCAGTTACAAGAATATCCTAAAGAAAGCACATTTGGCGAGCGTTTGTTTGGACAAACCGTTGAAAATATCAGCACCACTATTGGGTTACAAAAAGTAGATATTCAGCCAAGTAATCCCTTAAATGCTGAACTCCAAAAAATTCAAAAAGAATTAGCAATTATGCAAAATATGAATGACCCCCAAGGAGTTTATGCCAGATTGCCATTTAATTTAATCATTGAGTAAATAATGAAAGGTTTGTAGTGAGAACTTTAGTTCTCTCCACGAGACGCTCCGCGAACCGAAAAGGACTAAAGTCCTTACTACGAACTGAATCCTATGATTTTTACCCATAGGACTAATTAGAACTGATTACCTCAAATGATTTTACTTCGAGGACAGGGCCAATCATGGCGATCGTCATGATATCGTCACGCACCTGTCCTGTAACTTTGGCTTTTTGTCCAGCCTTAAGTAATTCTTGATCTGCACCCTTGAAGATTTCATAGGTGACACCCTCATCGCTAACCAACGCCCATGCACCCATACCGAGTTGACGGCGTTCAATTGTTCCTGTAACTGTGATGCTCATAAGATTTAGGGAATGGGGACTGGGGACTGGGGACTGGGGAATGGGGACTGGGGATTGGGAAGATGGGGAAGTGTGGGGAGTGTGGGGAGAGAGGGGGAAAGATTTCTTTCCTATCCTCCCACACCTCCTACCCCTCCCACACTTCCTGCTTGCCCCATGCCCAATGCCCCATGCCCATTTACGCTGTTTGTCCTTCGTTTTTCAATGCTAATCTGGCTAGTCCATAACAGAGTAAGGCGTTAGTCAAGAGGAAGATTCTAGCTAAGTTCTCGTTACTAAAACCCCAAACTGCTGGGTCTAATACTGCACTGACTGCTAAACAAGCGGCTACACCTAGAGTAGAACCAATAGCAAACCATTTCCAGCTAGGATGACCTAGTAATAATGCTACTAGCACCACAGGAATTAAGACACTAGCAAAAATTGGGTTGAGAGCGTCAGTACCCTGTATACTGTTGCCTAATTCGGGAATGGAACTGCCCAAAACGCGGAATGGCCACTGGGGTAAGTCAAAGATGTAGATACCTTTGAGGAAGAATAACCCAGAACTACCAAAAATTAGACCGCTAGATAATGACCAGCTCCAAGCAAAGGGGAAGTAAACCCGCAAGAACCAGGCTAAAAGATATGAACCTAGTACCATTAAGACTTTTGGCAATAGGGCGACTGCACCGCCATCTATCCAAAAACCAGGGTTGAGATAGCCATTATCCCGTAACCACCGGAAGAAATCTTGGAAGCTGATTTGTCCTTCGGTGGCGAGTTTAACTGCGGCTTCCGCGTTGAGTTGTCCAGCACCGTAGTAGTTTAAACTATCTTCTTTAATTACCCGTGCTGACTGCTTGAGGACTTTTAAAATTTCCTCTGGATCTTGAACACCTTTGGCTTTAATTAAAGCTGCTACACCCGCAACGTGGGGAGAAGCCATACTTGTGCCTTGGAGTCCTAAGAATACCCCTTGTCCTTGTTCGTTGATGGTTTCTTGGAGAATTGCACCGGCATCAGTTCCACCAGGGGCAGAAATATCAATACCTGCACCAAAGTTAGAATAGGGGGCTTTTTCACCATCAGGGCCGAATGCTGAAACCCCAATGACATGGGGATAACGGGCAGGGTATGAGGCAGAACTGTCGTTTTCGTTACCGGCGGCGGCGATGATGACTACACCTTTTTTATGGGCATATTCAATGGCTTGTTTGAGGAGTTGACTTTCTCCCCCACCCCCCAAGCTCATATTAATGACATCTGCGCCTTTGTCGGCTGCAAATTTAATGGCTTCGGCAATATCAGCTACAGTCCCACCGCCGTAAGCACTCAGCACTTTGAGGGGCATGAGTTTGGCTTCGTAAGCAATTCCCGCTACACCATATTTATTATTGGTGGCTTGGGCAACTGTACCAGCAACGTGAGTACCATGTCCGTTATCATCACTAGCATCTTCTTTGTCGTTGACGAAATCGTAACCTTTGACAAATTTGGTTTCGTATAAGTCGCGGACTTTGGTAACGCCTGTGTCAATTACTGCGACGGTGACACCGCTACCCTTGGTTTCTTTCCATGCACCTTCCACGCCGATTTTGTGGAGGTTCCACTGTTTACTGTAATATTCGTCATTGGGTGCAGTTAATGAAGGTTGAAAATCTTCACCTTCTTGGGGTCGTAACATTTCGCCTAACCAAGTTGCTTGAGATGCCGGCTCAATTAACTTGTAGACGTAATTCGGTTCAATAATTTCTGTAGCTTGGGCAAAGGGAGATTTCCGCAGTTCTTTGAGCCGATCGCGATCGCCCTTGATAATATAAACATTATCTTGTGCTGAGAATTTATTATCTAATTGAGGAGTAACGTTGTATTTTTGGGCGATCGCTTGTAAATCTTTCTGAATCACATCGGCGGGAATATCTTCCCGAAAATCCACCAAAATTGTCTCGAATTCACCTTTTGCTGCTAGTCCCTGAAAATTCAGAAACCCCCACACAGCAGATATCAACCCGACGACAAACAAGCAAAGTATTATCAGTTTTTTCATACCAACTCATCACCGCTTTTTGCCAGTTTGTTCACTACGATAACTTATCTACACCCCTAGTTGGTTGAGTTTGCAATTAAGTTACACCTTTTTTAGTTAAATCTTTGACTGAGGAATATTTAAACGATGGAACGTGGTCTTTTCTGGTTGCCCCTATTAATCATATTTTTCTGGCTGGCTTGGCAAGGCTCAAAGGAGTATCAAAAAGTCGAAGCTTATCGTATTTGGGCAGAGCAATTTGATCGCGCTAAATACGATATTTACGCTGTTTTGGGTCAAAAGGACAACAGCATCACCTGGGGCAAACCCACAGCCAAGGGACTAATTCAACTGCAAACTTTCTCACTGTTAGACGTTCAAAAGATTCACCTGTTGATAGATGGAAAAGTTACAGATATAAATGCGCTTCCCCAGAAGGGTCGGACAATTGAGCTAGAATTTATCTTGAATGAAGCCAATCAATCAGTAAAAGTTCCATTCACAGAAATTTCCCTAGCGGCGGAATGGGGTAAGTTTTTACAAGGTGCGTTGCAAAATATCACGAAGGAATAGGGAAGAGGAAAGAGATAATATTTAAATTTAAATGCTGTTTCAATTAATAATATTTAGCCTTTTAATGAACTGCTGATTTTAGCAAAGACATCTCTAAATTTATCCTTGGCTTGATGGAAATGGGGTACATCCCAATCAGGAGATTGTGGTTGATCTAGTTGCTTAGTATCTAAATAAACATGATATTTAACCTCAATCTGTAGTGCTTCAACTCCTGATATTTGACTATAAAATCGAGTAATATAACCACCTGTAAAAACTTTATTTTTTACCACTTGGTAATTACTAGCTGTAAAACTCGATTCGACTGTTAACATCAAACATTCCTTACAGCTTTTTCCGTTAGAATTCCCTAAACATATTTGATCATCAATTAATCCACCAAAACTGTGTAAGTCTAGCAAATAGACTTTTCCGAACTCCTGCACTTTCTCTTTCAGTAATTTTTCTAATTTTTGATGATAGGGAAGATAATATTTCTGTATACGATGTCGTATATCTTCTATACTAGGATTATTTTGATAAATTGCCTGACCAAATGCTGTTTGTAGCGGTACAACAGATGACCAAAAATTGCCTGCTATCGGCTCTTTTAACTCTCGGTTTAAATCAACTACATATCGACTGTAATTAGCTTGCATGACTGTTACTCCCAATTGAGGGAGAAAATCATACAGTTTATCTAAATGCCAATCTTGGTTAGGGAGATAGGCTTGAGAAAGATGTTGAGCTATATTTGCCGGAATATTTAACCCGCTATGGGGAATATTAGCAACTATTGGTACTGCTGGTGATATTGGTGTGTTAACAGTAAATAAATCCATTGCATTAGCTGTAATTTAAATTAACTTTTGCTTATGAATGCTGAGATAAAATCTAAAATACCAGTTGCATTAACTATTGCTGGTTCAGATAGCGGTGGTGGTGCAGGAATTCAAGCTGACTTACGCACCTTTGCTTTTCATTGCGTTCACGGAACTAGTGCTGTAACCTGCGTGACGGCTCAAAATACCTTGGGAGTAGCGCGAGTTGATGCTATGCCACCAGAGGCGATTATAGCCCAAATTCAAGCCGTATTTGAGGATATTGGGGTACGAGCGGCGAAAACGGGAATGTTACTCAATCAAGAAATTATTGCTGCTGTTGCCGAGCAAGTTGAGGCTTTAGGAATTCCTAATTTAGTTGTTGACCCTGTGATGGTATCACGCACAGGGGCGCAGTTAATTGATGATGACGCTGTGAAAACACTCCGAGAACAACTCATCCCCCAAGCTGCTATTATTACACCCAATCGCTACGAGGCTCAGATTTTAAGTGGTTTAACGGTAAATACATTAGACGATATGAGGGCAGCAGCACAAGTAATTCATCGTAATTTAAAGGCGAAAGTCGTGCTAGTTAAAGGTGGTGGAATATCAGGTAACGCCCGTGGTGTTGATATTTGGTTTGACGGGCAGAAGTTAGAAACCTTAACCACACAGCAAGTAGATACTCACAATACTCATGGGACTGGTTGTACTTTATCAGCTGCGATCGCTGCCAATTTAGCCAAAGGTGAAGATTTATGGCAATCTGTACAACAAGCTAAAAAATATGTTACTAATGCACTCACTTACGCCTTAGATATAGGCAAAGGTCAAGGCCCGGTAGGACACTTTTACCCCTTGTTGTCAAATTAACATTTATACAGGCAAGATAACCCCCAATCAAAACTCTGCATAGGCGAATTCTATATCCCATGCCCAATTCCCTATTCCCAATGACCAATCACCTATTGCCTGTTTCCAAGCCAACTATCTTTTGATAACATTGCTCATACTCTAAATTCAACTCATTTTTATACCAACCCACCAATGCGAACAACCACTGGTTCTGTTCCAGGCAATCCCCCAAAAGCAACATCCCAAAATCATCCGACTTCCGTACCATTATACGTATATCGGGAATTAGCGGCGGAATTAAAAGCAACACAGGCAAAGTTAGATGTGCTGACTACGAAAAACCAACAATTAGCACAGGAAAACCAACGTCTGCGCTTTGAAATTACTCAAGTTGTTAAATCTTTTATACACCTACAAAAATTAGTAGATTATCCTCCTACATCAAACTTTACCCATACCCCTAATTCTCACCCTGAAGTTAGTAATATTCCTAGCACCGATGCACCTGCAAAAGAACAACCACGCCCACAAGCTACTCGTTCACGTCAACCCGTCATACCTGAACCTGCAACCAGCAAAGTCAGTCACACTGATTTCTCTGTACCTATAGTAGAAATCACCTCTCCCACACCAGAAACAGTTGTGATTGAAGAGCAAGAAGTAAGTTATTATCCTAACTCCAAGCCAGAGCCTAAAGAAATGAATGGTTGGTGGTTAGCAATCAGCATCCTGTTGATTATGTTGACAGCTTTCGGGGCTGGGTACTTAGTCGTGCGTCCCCTGTTTCAACATCAAAGCCGTTAGAGGAGATACAAGAGAGAAGGCAAGGAAAGCAAGGGAGGCAGGGAAAGCAACTAATGACTCGGCACCAACTAAACGCCGCGCTACCGCTAACAGCACTCAGCACTCAGCACCGGCTAAACGCCGCGCTACCGCTAACAGCACTCACCACCGGCTAAACGCCGCGCTACCGCTAACACCACTCAGCACTCACCACTGACTTAGGAAATTTTTGAGCATATTTAATCAAATTAGACATTTATGTGGTTTTAATGGTTTAAAACCATAATTTCGCAGCGTGTTTCACTACAGTAGCTTAATATCAAAATTTTAAGAACTAAGCAATTAATTTATAGGTTCTACTGCTAATCTGATAAATGCTTATCTGGGTCAGATGCAGTTATAAAACATCAAATTCTCACATCTATCTTAAAACTAAGATGAATTGTGAAAACATGAGACATTTGATCTGGTTAGATATATAAACGCACTTACTAAACATTAGGAGTCGATGACATGAAAAAGGTAGAAGCAATTATCCGTCCATTTAAGCTAGACGAAGTGAAAATTGCTTTAGTCAATGCGGGAATTGTGGGGATGACAGTTTCTGAAGTCCGAGGCTTTGGACGACAAAAAGGACAAACAGAACGCTATCGCGGTTCTGAGTACACTGTTGAGTTTTTGCAAAAACTCAAGGTGGAAATCGTGGTTGAGGACAACCAAGTCGATATGGTGGTTGATAAGATCATCGCTGCTGCCCGTACTGGCGAAATCGGTGATGGTAAGATTTTTATCTCCCCTGTAGAGCAAGTAGTTCGGATTCGGACTGGCGAAAAGAATACAGAAGCTGTTTGAGTTTTGTTAGCGGAAGCGCGGCGTTTAGCCGGTGCTGTTAGCGGAAGCGCGGCGTTTAGCCGGTGCTGAGTTTTGAGTGCTGAGTGAAAATAGTTGAGAGAGAAATTAAAGTTATCTGGTGAAATTTTGAGTTGGTCTGAAGGAAGGTGTGAAGAAATTTTAATGAAATCTTTCTTCACTATGACTACTCAAAACATCTCTCCCAATTCAACACTTAGAACTCAGGACTCAGCAATGTTTTGAGTTGAGGGAGTAAAACAGCAAAGGCTTTACCTCGGTGGCTAACTGATTTTTTGATTTCTGGTGTCATTTGAGCAAAGGTTAATTGCTTCTCTGGAACGTAAAAAATGGGATCGTAGCCAAAACCACCTTCGCCAAGGGGTGCATGAAGAATTTCGCCAGGACAAATACCTTCGGCTTGAATAGCAATATTACCATCGGGAGAAGCGATCGCCACTACACATACAAACTGAGCTTTGCGGTTAACTTCGCTACCTAACTCCTTTAATAATCTGGCAATTCTATCAGTGTCACTATTACCATAGCGGGCAGAATATACACCAGGCGAACCATAAAGGGCATCGACCTGTAAACCAGAATCATCTGCGATCGCCCATTGTCCTGTAGCTTTAGCTACTTCTGAAGCTTTCAAACAGGCATTCTCCTCAAAGGTTTCTCCTGTCTCGTCTATTTCTAATTCTTCAGGCTTGAGTTGTAATTCCCAATCAGTATCTTTGAGGTAAGCTTGCATTTCCCGCAATTTACCAGGGTTACTCGTCGCTACTACTAGTATTGTCATTGGTTATTAGTCATTAGTCATTAGTCATTAGTCAACAGTCAACAGTCAACAGTCAACAGTTATTAGTCATTCGGTATGGGAGGAAAATCTACCTTGTCTACCTTGTCACCCAGTATCCAATCCCCAATCCCCAATCCCCAGTCCCCAATCCCCAGTCCCCAGTCCCCAGTCCCTTCACTCCGCCCAGTCTTTAGCCCACGCCAAAGTTTTATGTACTTCTTCAATGGTGGAGGCTTCGCAGTAGAGGCGCAAAACTGGTTCTGTACCACTGAATCTAATCATTAGCCAGCTATTGTCAGCGAGGCGGAATTTGTAACCATCAATCGCTTTACAATCAATTACAGCTTTACCGGCAATTTCCATTAAGGGTTGAGTTTCTAGTTGTTGCAGTAGTCGCGCCCGGACTTCCATACTGGCTAGGGGTAAGTCGATGCGATCATATGCAGAATTAAAGCCTGTTTGTTGTTGGAGATGGCGATAATAGTCTGCTAAATCTTGCCCAGATTCAACAATCGCCTCTAAGACATACAATGCTGATAAAAGGGCATCGCGTTCGGGAATATGGCTTCCATAACCAATACCGCCCGATTCTTCCCCACCTAACAATACTGGTGCAGCTAACATTCTATCGGCAATATACTTATACCCTACTGGTGTCTCAAATACTGAGAGGTTGTGTAGTTCTGCTACCTTGGGAATTAAATCTGAACCACTGACAGTTTTGACGATTTCGCCTGTGAAGTTGCGTCTGAGGGTGAGGTGGTCGATTAATATCGGGATTAAGACTTGGGAACTCAAGAAATTAGCACTACCATCAACGGCGGCGATGCGATCGCAATCTCCATCAAATACCAAACCCACTGTTAAATCTGACGGATGGCGATCGCGATGAGCTTTAATTAAATCAAATAGTTCATCCAGATATTTCGGTAAAGGTTCTGGCGCACCACCACCAAATAAAGGATCACGGTTGCTATTGATTTCTTGGACTTTTTCTCCCAATAATCTGCCCAAACCGCTAGCAGCTGCACCGTGCATGACATCAACGAATACGCTGAGTTTACCAGAGGCGATCGCTTCTCTGAGTTTGGTGATATTGACTTTGGCTTCTAAGCCTTGGATATAACTCGGCCAAGGGTCAAAATTCTCTAATTTACCTGGTGTTGCTGCTGCTGGTACACCTACTGGTAATAGTGCTTCTATATCTTTTGTGACTTCTGGCGATACTGAACCACCAAAATAACCTTTAACTTTTAATCCTAAATAAGCCCCTGGATTATGACTAGCTGTAATGACTAACGCGCCTAAAGCATTGAGTTGTTTTGCCGCCCAGCTAAAAGCCGGAGTCGGGGCATAGCTATCACTTAGCAGCACATCAAAACCAATGGCGGTGACAGCATTAGCTACAACACGAGCAAAATCTTCTGCCATAAACCGGCGATCGTAACCCACAATGATTGTGCGGCTACCCACCGTTGAAAAATAAGTATCATATAATACTTTTGCTGCAACTGGCGCGACCAAAGCTAGACGTTCAAAGGTGAATTCATCACCAATTACGCCTCTCCAGCCATCCGTGCCGAACTTGATTGGACTAGCTATAACTGGCATTCAAGTATCCTCAGAGTACACTTGAGGATTCTAGCATTTGCACAGTTGGGCAAGTAATAAAAGGGACTGGGGACTGATAAATTCAAAATTCAAAATTCAAAATTAAAGAAGGATTGGGAACGAGGTAGACAAGGTAGACAAGGTAGATTGTCCTCCCATACCGAATGACTAATAACTGTTGACTATTGACTGTTGACTGTTGACTAATGACTATTGACCAAATACTAATATTCCTTAATAGCCGAGACTATTAAGGAACTTTCATATGAGCATTTAAGGCTCAATATTTATGATTTTTTGTTAAAAATCATCAAGATACTGGCTCAAACGACTAATTAAAGGATCAACCTCTTCTGGAGGATTGACAGGATAGCTAGGAGGGGGAGGAGTAGTAGCAGTAGGATTGACTGCTTCTACTGCTGGCGTGGGTGGAGGTGAAGAATACACTACGGGTCTTTCTGTCACCATGATTGCCAGATGCGCCAGCTGCTGCGTTAATTGCAATACCTGGCGTTCTAGTCCCTCTAGGCGATTCGATTCTTTGGCAAAAAAACGTTCCTCAAGGTCAGCTACTTGACGTTGCAGGTCATCGATTTTTTGTTCAACCGCGCCTGTCGCTGCTGTTTTGAGACCAGGTTTTACAGATTCCGGTACGCATAAAGTTTGCCACAAGGCTTCTTTGCAGAGGTCACTGAAAGTTTTGTCCGGTTGTTTTTCTAGATAGTTTTCTACAACCGCTAACAAACTTTCATCAGCGACCTCTGGGTTGAACGTAACCGATTTAACTACTTTTTTTGACCATTGGAACATTCTTTTTAAGCCCTAGAAGAGCGACTGGCGGATAATTGCGCCTCTCCATAAATATACTGCCCCAAAGCGTTCGCTTGTCGAGAAGGAGCTGATAGGTGAGCGTTAATTTGAGCGTCCTTGAGTAAACGTTGTACGTCTTCCCAGAAGAATTCTCCACCACCACCGGTGAGAATTACATCTGTAACCCGTTCTGGCAACCATGCTAAAACGCGACTACAAATTTCGCGAGAAAACTGCTCAGTGAGGTTGGGGAGAAAGTCGTCTAAGTTGGTGGGTTTGCTAGCACCTTTGGGACGATAGAAGCGATCGCCTTTTGGTTTATTTACAGCCGAAATTAAAGCCAGAGATTGACTATCTGCGCCTTCAATTCCAGCTGCTACCAATTCATAAAACTTGTTCATTCCGAAATCTTCACTCTTGGAAGCACCACGGGCAAACCGGAAGTTATCTACCATCAAAAAGTCAATAGTTTGGTGTCCGATATCAACAATTGCCACAGAGATTTTTGTGAAATCTGGGGTGCTACCACTCTTTTTGGGTTGTGCTTCTGACCATAACAAACTGCCATAGCCTTCTGGCATTACCCAAACTTTGGAAATATTCAAGGACACAGCCTCTCCTCGGAAGTTGAGGACATGAGGCCCGGTGACTTGGCTAATTAATTGGGCTTTTTCCTTTTCAAATTGCTCTAAGGAGAGGAAAGGTAAGCCTAAAACTACGGAAATTTCGTCTCTGAGTTTAAAGTAGCCAGCACAAGCCAAAACTTTAATCAGTGCATCTTCCACTTTGGACTGGCCAACTCCTAGATTAGCCCCAAAGTCTGCTGCTAGTTGACCTACGGCGTAGCCATTGCCTTGATATTCCAGCCATAAGTCCATGAGTGGGTCGGTGGCGCGGGCTTCAAACACGCCGCCACGTACTTGTTCTATGGACATTCGTTTAACGTTGGCAGGTATGAACATCACGCTATTGGGTTCACGACTCACACAAGTTTTTGTGGAGGTTCTGCCCAAATCCACGCTCAGAATTGCTTTCCCTACACCGTTAGTGGGTTTAGGGGGGGTAGTGCTATTGATGGGGGTAGATGCTGACACCCTGTTTAGAGGTATGGCAGCAGCATTCATAGGGGTAGCGGCGGAAGGTTGGTCGGTCATACAAGCTCCTAGTCCTTACTTAACTGTAAAAAGTTACCATGCCTGTTGTACAAATATGCGGGATACCAGAAATTATGGGCTTCGTCAAGTGTAACTACAAATACGCCCAGTTTTAAAATTTTAGTAAATTTTAGGCGATCGCTTATTCAGCATTATTTGGCATAGTGTAGGCGAATTTTTACCAAATGTAACCCCCAAGTGGCAACTAAAGGTAACTGTTTTTCAAATTCTGGTGTTTCTGCGCCTACGTTTGAGTACCCAAAAGACAAATCCTAAAACCAAACTTCCAAGTATAATTTTGGATACAGGGGCTAAATATTTATCCACCAGATCATACTGACTACCCAAGACGTATCCTGAGTATGTTAGCAAACCTACCCAAGCCGCACTACCTATAGTTGTATAAAATAGGAAAGGTAGCAACCGCATATTACTCATACCAGCAGGTACGGAGATTAATGTGCGAACACCTGGAACTAGGCGACCAATTAAAACTGCTTGATTTCCCTGATTATCAAACCACTGTTTAGCTTTAGTAATATCCTTGCCAGATACAGTAATCCACTTACCGTATTTATCGGCTAAATCTCTTAAACGCTTTTCACTTAAAAGTTTTCCTGGATAATACCAGATCAGCGCGCCGACTACAGAACCCAAAAGCCCAGCTACAAAAACACCTGCAATATTCAGCTTCGATCCTGGTAAATTGGCGGTATATCCTGCCAACGGCATGATTAACTCTGAAGGAATGGGCGGAAATAAGTTTTCCACAAACATTAACAGTCCTATTCCCCAATAGCCCAAAGATTCAATAATATTTTTGATCCAATCCGATGACATGAAATTTAGTGATTATGACTTTGGACAGTTTTCGTTACCCAGTTTAACTTCATGTTTTCCGCCTTCCCAATGTTAAATTTCAACTTATGGATTTCCAGAAAATAAATTCTTCAGTGGGTCAGAGCAAACATGATCATTGTATTCTTCCTCCCCTGCCCCCCTGCTTCCCCTGCTTCCCAAAGCGATTGTATATTTTTTAGCTGGAAGTCTCTTGTTGGTGTAGGGATTCCAAAATTGAAAAAAGGTAAAAGTCAGTTTTTGACTGTTACCTTTTACCTTTTATCTTCTGCTTTTTAGATTTTTACACTGTGGGAGTCAATGATTGTACTCTGGGTTCAGATTGCCAATCTAATGGATTCCACACTCGGTCTTCTAAAGCCATCTGCTCAATTAAACTAGCTAATCTCAAAGCTTTCAGTGCTTGCTCTCCACCCACAGAAGGCTGATTGCCCCCGTGAACACAGTTGACAAAATGCTCTAATTCTGCACTCAAAGGTTGAATATTGGTTGTATAAACTTTTTCAATTAAACCATCTTGTCTATATAACACTTGCTTATGCTCATTATGAGAATTAGCAGGTGTTTGACGATGGATTAAAATTTCATTTTTGAGAAAATCTGCTTCAGTAAATGAGTTTTTACAGTGGGCGACGATGCGACGGATTTTGCGGTGTGTGACTTTACTGGCTGTCAGAGTTGCCACAATACCGTTAGCAAATCCCAAGGTAGCAGTTACATAGTCTAAATAACCAGAGTCTAAGGCACGAGTACCGCTAGCAGTTAATTTTGTCACTGGTGAGCCTGCTAGTTCTAACAATAAATCGATGTCGTGAATCATCAAATCCAGCACCACCGAAACATCGTTAGCTCTGTCAGAATAGGGACTCATGCGGTGAGCTTCTAATGCTAGAACTTCTTCTGTTTGCAGTACCTTGTGCAGTTCACGGAAAGCCGGATTAAATCGCTCAATATGACCGACTTGCAAAATACATTGAGACTCAGCCGCCGCATTTACTAAGGATTCCGCCTCAGAAATACTAGCAGCAATGGGCTTTTCGATTAAAACGTGAATTCCTGCCAAAAGACAGTTAATGCCCACAGCATAATGCAAGCGAGTGGGAACAGCTATGCACACCGCTTCTACATGGGGGAGCAGGTCACAGTAATCTTCAAAAAAACGCACCTTGTATTTACTGGCGGTTTCTAAGCCTCGTTCGACATTAATATCTGCCACGCCTACTAGTTCAACATCTTTCATGGAACTGAGTGTGCGGGTGTGATGTTGTCCCATGTTACCTACGCCGATTACACCTATACGAATCGGTCGTGGCTGGTTGCGCTGTGTATATGAATTTGCTTCTGCCACTGACATGCTATTTTGCACTATTGTTCTCTCCTCAACCACCAAATTTAGAGACGCTATGGCCGTTGGCGTTTATACTTGACAGCCAATTATGCTCCGTCTAAAACCATCCAGATGGTAACATAGAGGCCTTGTTTATGAAGAATTTCAAAGTTTACGATCAGTTCCCGTAATTTGGCTGTCTTTTGTATAGACGTTACTTAACTGTTCGGTTGTTTCTGCTCTACACAAACTAAAATTCGCCTTTCTATGACCTAGAAAAATCTGGTGGTTTTATGTGGAAATGTTTAAAAGATAATATGACAATAAATTATCTGAGTTAAAGATTAGCGATCCCATTGTGAGGAAAATTACAGATTGATTGATAACAATATCATACTGGAACGCTTACATAAAAAAAGATTTTTCTAAGATTGCTACTATGGTCATACTTAAATTATTCTTGCCTGATTATTGGCATCCTTAAATAGATTTGACCAATGATTTTTACGGATGCTCATTAAAAATACGATACTTTAAAGAAACGTCAGTGTATAGGAATGTAGGGGTGTCAGGGAATGGGGAAAGAAAAAGTGTTTCTTTGAATCTGAGTGGGTAGTTGGCCAGTGATACATCTACTTGCTAAGAGTGATAAGGATTTGGTGATTTGCAAGGAAAATTCGCGACGAAAATGAAAGCTGTAATTTTGTTGTCTGGGGGATTAGATTCTTCTACTATTCTTTACCAAGCAAAGGCTGATGGTTGTGAGTGTTACTCGATGTCCTTTGATTATCAACAGCGACATCGCCGTGAGTTGAATTCAGCGTTACGCGTGGCGCAAAATGCGGGAGTTGCACAACATCAGGTAGTGAACTTTGATTTAAGACAGTGGGGTGGTTCAGCCTTGACTGATGATGCGATCGCGCTACCTCAAGCCCGTTCTTTGAGCGAAATGTCGGAAAATATTCCTGTCACCTACGTACCTGCACGGAATACAATTTTTTTAAGTTTTGCCCTAGCCTATGCAGAAGCGATCGCCGCCCAGCGAGTTTACATCGGAGTCAATGCCTTAGATTACTCAGGATATCCTGACTGTCGCCCTGATTATATCGAAGCGATGCAAGAAGTCTTTCGACTGGGAACTAAACAAGGGCGGGAAGGAGAACCGATTAAAATTATTGCTCCCCTCCTAGAACTGAAAAAAACTGAAATCATCCAACTTGGTAACAAATTAGGAGTACCCTGGGAATTAACTTGGTCATGTTATGCCGGTGGTGATGTGGCCTGCGGTGTTTGTGACTCTTGTCGTTTGAGATTAGCTGCTTTCGCTGAATTGGGTCTGGAAGACCCACTACCTTATGCTGCTTAAAAAAGGAAAAAGTAAAAAAGTAAAAGATTCTCTTATTTATCGAAAAAATCGGGTCTAAAACCGGACTTCTCTTCTCTACGAGAGGCTACGCGCAGCGTCTCGGAGAGAAGTCCATTGCGAATTGCGAATTGCGAATTGCGAATTGGTTTATACCTTTTGCCTTTTGCCTTCCTACTCCCCCAAACGTCGCAGTTGAATCTGATGCAGGCGCGGCCCTTCTACGGAGACAATAGTGAATTCTAGATTTTCATAGCGGCAAGTTTCACCTATGCTGGGCATTTTCTGCAATTGGTAAAGTAAAAATCCAGCTAGGGTCTGATATTCTTTGGCGAGAGGTAAGTTGAGGTGTAAAACTTCGTTGAGGTCTTCTACATTCACCTGGGCTTGGACTAAAAATGTTTGGGGGTCAATCATCTCAAACAATAAGTCTTCACTGCTAGGAGACGCACCCACGTCACCAATAATTTCCGCAATTACATCTTGAATAGTCAAAAGTCCGACTGTTCCGCCAAATTCATCTACAACGATGACCATAGCTGGCTTTTCTTGCTGCATCATGGGCAAGAGTTCGCTAAGTGGGGTAATTTCTGGTACAAACCGAATGGGACGCATCCAGGCTTGAATATGGCTGTCTAAATGGAGTTGTCCGGTGGCTAGGGGTTTAGCTAAATCTCGAAAGTAAACAATTCCTCGCATATCGTCTAGGGATTCCCCAAGAATGGGATAGCGGGAATGTCCGGTAGCAATCATCTCTTGCAGCAGGTTCTCAAAAGTAGCGTCTTTAGATAAGGCGACGATGCTAGTACGGGGAGTCATGACATCTTGGGCTGTGACATCACCAAATTCAAACACATTATTGAGTAGTTCTCTTTCGGTGGTTTCTAAGCCAGTGGATTCTCGTTCTGTGGAGATAATTAACTGTAATTCTTCAGGTGTGACAGGGGGTCGCCAACCTTGCCCTGTATAGTTGATGCCAAATAACCCTAACAGATAACTAGTAGATTGGTTGAGAATCCAGAGAAAGGGACTGAAAAAACGGACGATCGCTTTGACTAAAGGCCCCAAAAATCGCGCCAACTGTTCAGAGTGCAGCATTGCTACTGATTTAGGACACAATTCCCCTAAGACTATTTGCAGATAGGCAATTAAGAAAAAAGCAATAGGAATTGCTAGGGAATGGGCGAGTGCATGGGTGATTTTGGCGGTTAAGGGCAAATTTTGCAGCCATGAACCGATAACCACCACAATTGAACTTTCTCCAATCCACCCCAAAGCCAGGCTAGAAAGGGTAATTCCCAACTGAGTTGTTGATAGGAGTCGGTTAATATTACGCTGTAGTGCTTCGACTGCGATCGCCGGAATATCACCAGACTCTACTAACTGATGAATGCGCGATCGACGCACAGTCACCATAGAAAATTCTGCCGTGACAAAAAAGGCGTTAATTACTATCAGCACTAACACTGACAATAACCGCAATCCCACATCAGTCAAGCTCAAATTAGGAAATTCATTCACCGCCACAGCTCATACGCTTACTAAATAGGGAATGGGGAATGGGGAATAGGGCAAGCAGGAAGTGTGGGAGGGGTGGGAGGATAGGGAAGAAATCTTTCCCCCCACACTCCCCACACTCCCCCATCTTCCCAGTCCCCTGCCCCCTGCCCTCTACTTTCTGCCCCCCGCCCCCCTGCCTCTTCATCTAGTCCCTTTTATCCACTGGAATATTTGCTACATCTAACTTTAATTTCTGATCGGGATAGTCTGTAAGGGATAGAGATACTTTCTTCACATCATCCAGTAAAGCTGTTGGGATACTCACCGTCCCCGAAAATGATGAGCCATTAGCGGGTAATTCTGCGGGTAATCCCTCTGTACTGGCACTGAGGGTTCTGCCTTTATCGTCAGTGACATCTAGGAAACTATACAAAAAGCGCACAGAATCTGCACCTTTGTTCTGCATTTTCACTTTCAGGAGCAAATCACCGCCGGAATAGCGTGCAGATTGCACCGCAAAGGTTACACCTTGACTTTCAGATGTGATGGGAAAGCCTGGTTGTGGTTTTTCTTCGACTACTTTCTGGGTTTTTTCCTTTTGTTGCTGCTTGTTGCCATTAATGTCTTCGTCGTCTTCTGCTAACTTGTCTGATTGAGCAGTCTTAGCTTTACCCTCAATTCGTGCTTTGACGGTTTTGAGAATGTCTTCCTCTTTTAAAAGGGTCACTGCTCCTGATTGGGAGCTATTGGACTTAGCACTGGCAAATTTGCTAGTAGGACGACCATCTGGTGTGGTGACACCTTTGAGAGCCGAACTACCCAAGTTAAATCCTAAAAAGGCACTGACAGAACCAGACCCCAACATCAGGATTAACAAAATTAGAGTAAGAATTACAGTAGAATTTATTTTCATTGCTAATAAGCTACTATCAAATCATGCTGGTCTATATTAGCTGGAGTATATTAAGAGTGTTAAACCTATATGCCAAAAACTTTAAGATAACTTAAATAATCATAGTTTGCCCTGTGGCATAAATAAATTGTGTAATATAAAAGTCAACAAGTATGTTGAGGATTGTACAGATCACCCAAACATAGGATACAATCTAATTCTAACCAGGGTTGGCCGAGCGGTTGAGGCAGCGAACTCATAATTCGCCCAAGGCAGGTTCAACTCCTGCACCCTGGATTTATGTGATAGTCAACAGGAGCCAGTGCGTTGGGCGGCTCTGCCGACTTAAAGCAACTGGCGTTCAATAGTCAAAAGTCCAGAGACTCTTAACTATTGGGTAGCTTTAAATATTTGTGGATTTTATCGAGATAGGGAAGTATCAAAGCGGAATTCTGTCCCGGTTTTGAACTTGTTAGCATTCAATCGCGGGGACATCAATATTGATGTATTGTAAGGATTTGGTAAATCAGGTGTCCGCAGATAAGGGTCATTCATAGCCTGTTGTGTGAGGACATCGCGATAAAGGGTGTTGATCAACTCTGCATCACTAGTGATTTCATTATCTGCAAAGGAGTCACGAGGACTAGAACCAATACCTAATAATGAGTCTAACTGACGCTTGGGAGTGTTATTTTCATAAAAATTGCGATCATGGCGGAAATAAGCACGCTCAAACGCATCATTTGTGCTTTCATAATTGGGTACTTCTTCAGCATGAGCGATCGCCGGCATAACCATACCAGTAGCTAAAATCACTAATAATCCACTAATGGACTTAAATTTGATACCCATCTTGCTTGCTCCTCAATTTTTGGGCAAAACTTAACTTATGCTTAAGTTCAGAACTCTCATGAGTTCACCCTTTGGTGTAGCATAACTTTCACTGTTTTGTAATGACGTATTCTACTGAAACCCTTACTGAATCGGATATGTGGGCGGCTAGTGCTGATATTGCCACTCTGCGTCAAAATCTACTGGATTTATTTTGCCAACTTGCCTATCAAGAGGGTGATTTTGTCCTCTCTTCAGGACAACCCAGTTCTTACTACATTAATGGTAAACAGGTAACACTCCATCCCCAAGGTGCTTTAGCTATTGGGCGTATTCTCTTATCTTTGCTACCTTCCGATACTCAAGCTGTAGCAGGTTTAACACTGGGAGCTGATCCAATTGTGACAGCTGTGAGTGTAGTTTCTGCCTATGAAAATCAACCAATTCCCGCTTTGATTATTCGTAAAGAAGCTAAAGGTCACGGAACCAAAGCATATATTGAAGGGCCAAATTTAGTTGAAGGTGCAAAAGTGGTGGTGTTAGAAGATGTCGTCACCACTGGACAATCAGCAATGAAGGCTGTTGACCGACTGAGGGCGGCTGGCTATGTAGTGAATGAGGTAATTTCATTAGTGGACAGACAACAAGGAGGCGCGGAGTTTTACCAGTCCGTGGGTTTACGGTTTGAGGCAGTTTATACCATTCAGGACATTCAAGAACGGTATCGGGAATTAGCTAATTAATTGGGAAATTTAGGGTCGCCTAGCGACTCTCCCAAGATTACGAAGATTTTCTGTAGTGCGATCGCATTTGTCATAATATCCTCCGTAGCCTAAATGAGCTTTAGTACAAGTCAGGTATAATCAAGAATATTTCTATTGGCATAAACTTATTTATTTTGGGATTTTTACTTGAATCTTTTGCTTATTTAGGTATTTTATATTGTCCATGTTTTATAATTCTGTTCTTTATGATTGAACCTATCAAGCGTTTATTAGTTTATTTCTTTACGACTGTTGTAGTTATTATACTAATGATAATTGTATTATTTATTATTTGGAGAATTCCACAATTACAAGTTATTGATATACAGGAACAAATTGATATTTTAAAAAGTTCCAGTTCGCAAACCATAGATTATCAAAGCCTTGTAAATTTGGAAAAAATACGCATTGATGCTGAAAATGCCAGTCGTACTGTCATAGTTAAATTTTTTGGTGGCTTATTCTTTTGCATTACAGCTTTTATTTCATTCCTTAATTACCGAGAGACAAAGCGTAATGTTTCTATAGCCGAAGAAAAGCAAATTACGGAACGCTTTAGTAAAGCCATTGAGCAACTAGAAAGCGAAAACACTCATGTTCGTATAGGCGCAATTTATTCCCTTGAGAGAATAGCTAAAGATTCTAATAAAGATTATTGGCAAATTATAGAAATATTAACAACTTATGTAAGAAAAGAATCTCATAATAAACCTAAAAGTAGCAATTATTCTATTACAGCTACTATTGAAGCTGCTGTGAATATTCTTAATAGACGGGCATTGATTTTTAAAAAGGGTGATAAATATTCTTTAGACTTAAGTGGGAGTAATCTTGAAGGTTTGAATTTAAAAAAAGTGACCCTTAAAAGGGTTAATCTTTCAGGAGCTTGCTTGCAAAATGTCAATTTTGAAGACGCAGAACTACAAGAAGCTAACCTTGAGAATGCAAATCTATCGGGAGCAATTCTAAAGAATGCTAAACTTAATAAAGTGAACTTACGGAAAGCTAAATTATTCAACACTAACTTAGAAGGTGCTGATTTATCAGGGGCTGATTTGCGAAGCACTATGGAAACAAGGGTTGATTACGAGGAATGCAAATATTGTGATTATCCTGTGGAAGTCCGCCTTGATTCAGCCAATTTAAAGGGAGCTAATCTCAAGCAAGCTGATTTAACAGGAGCCATTTTGAACTCAGCTAATCTACAGGGAGCTAATCTCAAGCAAGCTGATTTAACAGGAGCTATTTTGAACTCAGCTAATCTACAGGGAGCTAATCTCAAACGAGCTAAACTAATTAGGGCTTCTTTAGTTGGCACTTCATTACAAAATGCGGATTTAGAAGCAGCTGATCTCAATGAAGCTCAATTATCTGGTTCAATTCCAAAACACGACCCTATTTTTGATGAAGAAGTTTTCATATGTACTCACGCAAATCTTAATGGTACTAATCTAAAAGGTACAATCCTCAAAAATGCAATATTTGAGCCTGAACCAATAAAAAAAAGACAGATTACATCTGGTAATAATTGGGATAAAGCCGTATATGATTCCAAAACAGCTAACTTATTAGGTGTACTAAAAAATAACCATTCTGATTGAGCTAATTTTGTTTCTTTAGTTATTCTTCTAGCCCTAGTTTTTTCTTGCTTTTGAAAGTAAAGTGTATGCTCTGGAGTTCTCAGGTGGGCAATGAATGCCCACCCTAATTTACTAAACTTGTGTCAGAGTCTCTTTCGCCAAGAATTTCTCTAATTCAGTTAACGCATCAGCATCAACTTTAGTTTGCATAGGACAGAATTTTGGCCCGCACATGGAACAAAACTCAGCAGTTTTATAAATATCTGCCGGTAAAGTTTCATCATGGTATTCTTTAGCCCTTTCAGGGTCGAGTGCTAATTCAAACTGACGATTCCAGTCGAAATTATAACGGGCTTTAGAGAGTTCATCGTCTCTATCCCTTGCGCCTGGGCGGTGTCTGGCGATGTCGGCGGCGTGAGCTGCTATTTTGTAAGCAATTAAACCATTGCGGACATCTTCTGCGTTGGGTAATCCTAAGTGTTCTTTGGGTGTCACGTAGCACAGCATAGCCGTACCGTACCAGCCAGCCATTGCTGCACCGATCGCGGAGGTGATATGGTCATAACCAGGAGCAATGTCTGTCACCAATGGCCCCAGCACATAGAAAGGAGCTTCAGAACACTCTTCCATCTGCTTTTTGACGTTGAACTCAATTTGATCCATTGGGACGTGTCCTGGCCCTTCTACCATGACTTGCACATCATGTTCCCAGGCTTTGCGTGTCAGTTGTCCGAGGGTTTTGAGTTCTGCTAACTGGGCTGCGTCAGATGCGTCATGGGTACAGCCGGGGCGCAGAGAGTCCCCTAAACTGAAGGAGACATCATATTTTTTGAAAATTTCAATAATGTCGCGGAAATGGGTGTAGAGGGGGTTTTGCTTGTGGTGATGTAACATCCACCGCGCCAAGATACCGCCACCACGGGAAACAATTCCGGTAATGCGGCTTCTCACCAAGGGTAAATGTTCAATCAAAATTCCGGCGTGGATGGTTTGATAGTCTACCCCTTGTTGGGCGTGTTTCTCGATGATGTGGAGAAAATCGTCTGGTGTGAGATTCTCAATTTTGCCGTGGACACTTTCTAAAGCTTGATAGACGGGGACTGTACCAATGGGAACGGGTGAGGCGTTAATAATGGCGGTACGAATTTCATCTAAGTTACCGCCACCTGTGGACAAGTCCATGACGGTATCAGCACCGTATTTCACCGCCAAATTGAGCTTGTCAACTTCTTCTTGCAGATTGGAAGAATTGGGTGAAGCACCGATATTAGCATTTACCTTGCACTTGGAGGCGATGCCAATACACATTGGCTCTAGATTAGTGTGATTAATATTAGCGGGGATAATCATCCGTCCCCGTGCTACTTCCTCACGAATTAAGTCAGCAGGTAGATTTTCTCTTTGGGCGACATAGTGCATTTCTTCGGTGATGACACCCTGGCGTGCATAGTGCATTTGAGTTACATTACTTTGCCCACGCCGTTTAGCAACCCATTCTTTCCGCATATGAAATTTCCTCAATAAACAGCTTCCCTTCGCTGGTATTATCCAGACTCAGGTGTTAAGGGTGTAATCTCAGCCTGTTAGTGCAAGCACCCCTAGCATGGATGTTGATTCTACCATTTTGCTTGGGGTTGGGGACAAGGGGGTTAACAATTCAAAATTCAAAATACCCTACGGGAAGGCTTACGCCTACAAAATTCAAAATTTTCTGTGGGAAGCTAAAGCTACAAAATTAAGAATTAAGCACAGTTGCAATCGAGGATTTAAACCCCAAATCAACTGATACTACGTAGCTTTTCCGAAGGGTGTTGAGAATCCGCGAAATTTAATTTTGGAGAGTGTAGGCTCACAAAAGCAGGGGGATAATCAACCGCAATTTGTCTACAATTGCTCTGGGTCAATTCCTAATTGACGTAAGCGTTCTGCAAAGCGTTGGGCTTTTTGCTGTTCTTTTTCTAGTTCTTCTGTGAGTAATTGCGTTTTCTCTTCACTACTCAACAATAAATTACCTTGTGCATCCCACCAGCGTAACCAAGGGGCTGTCATATTTTGATATTGTCCTTGCCAAATTCCTAATTCTACGCCCATTGGAGTTATAGGATAATGACCACGTTCATTTACTTGCAATAGTTGATAACGACCATCTACTAAATGATAAACTTCTAAAAAAGCTTGGTTGACTTCATAAATGCCGTAAAACGGTACTCTAATTGCTTGCTCATATACCCAAAATTTGCCACTCAGAGGAGATTTATCCCGTTCCTCTGAACCGTTACCAGAGACAAATTCTAAAACAATTAACGGTGCCACGTATTCTTGCCACAATACATAAGAGCGTCGAAACTTTCCATTTAACATTGGTGGTACATTCGGCACATAAAACCAATCTGGTGCTTCAGCACCTCTTTCTGGGGGTTCTGTTAAACGCCAGTAAATACCACTATCTTGACCAATACAGAACTGATTATCAGGATGCAATTGCTGTAATACACTGGTAATGGAGTCAGTCAGCAGGATACTTTGGGGATGTTCTTGAAAATTTTTCACAAAAGTTCCGTCTGACTCTGGTAACTCAGTATGGTCGGGAAGATGGGTGATGCCTAGTTCAGAGTGTTTGGCAAGTGTCATAGAACTTTGGCGCACTTAGAAGCTTCTTTAATATTTTAGACTGAAAATCGAGTCATCACTAAGACAAGTTAGCAGAGTCACAGGAGAGAATAACTAATGACTGTTGACTAATGACTAATGACTAATGACTAATGACTACAAATACATTATTTTTCACAAACCCTATGGTGTCTTGAGTCAGTTTACTCAGGAAAGCCCCAAACACCAAACGCTCAAGGATTATATTAATGTGCCGGATGTGTATCCAGTGGGGCGGTTAGATTGGGATAGTGAGGGATTATTGCTGTTAACCAATGATGGGAGGCTACAGCATCGTTTATCGCATCCGCGTTTTGGCCATGAAAGAACTTATTGGGTGCAAGTAGAGCGAATTCCAGATGTAGATGCTATAACCAGATTACAAACAGGGGTAGAAATTCAAGATTACCGCACCCGACCAGCTAAGGTGAGGTTATTGCCAGAAGATCCACCTGTGGGCGATCGCCATCCGCCGATTAGATTTCGCAAAAATGTGCCTACTGCTTGGTTAGAAATGATTTTAACAGAGGGTAAAAACCGACAGGTGCGGCGCATGACTGCGGCGGTGGGGTTTCCGACTTTGCGTTTAATTAGGGTGAGTATCGCTAATTTACGTTTGGATGGTTTAGCTTGGGGTGAATGGCGGGATCTCACACCATCAGAGGTGAAACTTCTCAATCACTTACCCGTCAAATCCAAAAAAGCATAGCTATACTAAGCTCAAAAGTTCCCCAGGGTGAAAAAACAGAAAACTTTTGGATTTACTGATTTTTTCCTAAAAGCAGTTAAAAACAGTATCGTTTCGTTTTTTCTGATCAATTAGTCCAAGTCAACCTGGGAGTACCAGTTTAAAACCTATGAGTCTGAATCAACGTAGACGGGAAGTGGATTGTCTTCAGACATCACTTCTCCCAAACCACAAACTCAACATTTTGTCTAAAAAACTTCCCTGTTGGGAATGTGTGTCTGAAGAAGTCTTAGATTCAGAAACGAAAACGGATGAGCAGTTAGTTGATAACAAAGCAAAACTATCACAGTATGGGATGCTGTATGACCATCTTCCATCTGTGTGTTTGAGTTTAGATGTCACAGGATTAATTTTATCTATTAACCAATTTGGTGCTAACAGTTTGGGTTACACACCAGAACAATTGGTAAAACAGCCATTTTTGCAATTATTTGCTCAGTCGGAACAACCAAGATTGATTGATGAGTTTAAAAACTTATTGACAAATAAGAGCAAGGATGTATTCGAGTGTGTAGATGTGCGCTTAAATTGTCCTCATAGTTCCATAAAATGGGTCAAAATCCTCTGGAGACTGATATCGGATGATTACCAAGACCCAGTGATTTTGATGGTGTGTGAAGATGTGACTAATTATATTGGGCATGGGGAATTGGGAATTGGCAATTGGGAAGAGTTATCAAGTCCTGTACCCAATTTAGTGGATGACGATCAACAGAGGTTAGCAGAGGAAGTATTAATAACAGAGAAACGAGACATACAGGAAGAATTTATCAGTGCGGTTTCTCATGAATTACGCACACCTTTAACTAATATGAAAATGGCGATTCAGATGTTGGGAATCGCACTGTGTAAGGAAAATCAACTTTTAGGGGATACAGAAAACTCTAAAGTGGCTTGCTATTTTGAAATTTTAAATAATGAGTGCGATCGCGAAATAAATCTTATTAATAATTTTCTTGATTTGAAACGCCTAGAAACTAACTCCCAACCGTGGTTATTGGAAACAATTCACATCGAGGAGTGGTTACGGCAAGTAGTAGAGAAATTTAAACAGCAGCATTTTCGGCTTTGTCAGCAAAATCTCAGTCTGACAATTGCGTCCCCTCTGCCACCGCTTAGATGCAATTCCTTGAGTTTAGAACGCATAGTGATAGAATTACTCACAAATGCTTGTAAATTCAGTCCTCCAGATGCAGCCATTACTATTTCTGTCGGACTCAAAGGAAATAAAATTTTTCTCCAGGTAATTAATTTCGGTGTAGAGATTCCAAGCAACGAATTACCGCGCATTTTTGACAAATTTTATCGGATTCCCAGCAATGATCCTACCAAGCAAGGCGGTGTAGGCTTGGGATTGACATTAGCACAGAAATTAACCAAACAATTGGGTGGAACAATCACTGTTGAGAGTCAGTCAAACCGTACCTGTTTTACTTTAGTAGTCAATAGTCATTAGGGAACAGGGCATAGGGCATAGGGCAAGAAGGAAGTGTGGGAGGTGTGGGAAGAAATCTTTCCCCCTCTCTCCCCACACTCCCCACACTTCCCCATCTTTCCAGTCCCCAATCCCCAATCCCCAAATTTAATAAATTCCCTTGCCGATGTCTGAAATATTTAGCTAATATGCGTCACAATTAATACTGCCACCAAAATTCACGGGTGAAACCACAATTTTTTGTAGGTCTACTGTAGGCAGGGGCGGCCGATTGTGGCACTTTGGATATTAGTGGCTAGAAGCACCTTGGAACGGGAATTAAGGAACTTCCACCATGCTGATTTGTCCTGAGTGTCAATTTGAAAATCCTAACGGTAACAATTTCTGTCAAAAATGTGGTACTTCCCTAACCCACAAGGTATGTCCCCAATGTAGTACCGATGTGAGTGTAGATTTGCTACAGTGCCATCACTGCGGTGCAGAATGTGGCACTGTTTGGTGGGCTATTGTGGGGTTAGAAGGGACTGGGGACTGGGGATTGGTGAGCCAGCGCGGTCTTGGGGGTTTCCCCCATGAGCGACTGGCGAACCCCAAAGGGGGGACTGGGAAGGAGGAAAGCACAGAGGAGCAGGAAATAGTGGGAGTAGGGGATAATGTTCCCCAAGAACCAGTATTCGATGCTCAAGAAATAACGCCTGATAATGCGCCCACTTTACCCCCCAAATTGTCTGTCGGTTCTTATTTAGGGAAGGAACAACGCTATCAGTTTTTGGCATCGCCATTAGTTGAGAATGGGGAAGTATCCACTAGGGTTTTAGACCGTCAACCTTATCAAATTTCTCCAATTGAGGCGATATTAGCCAATCAGCGACAGGGCGTGATGGCATCAGTCAATGAAATCAGTGGGATTCCCAAAATTGCGGAAGCTTACATTGCGCTACAGTCCCCCCATCACCCAGAAATTCCTCAGATTCATGATGCTTGGGAAGATGATGAGATGCAGGTTGTATTGATTGAAGACCGTTCTCATTGGCAATATTTACTAGATGCGTGGAAACAGGAAACCACCAGTTCGTTGCAAATTCTGCATTGGTGTTATCAAATGACTCAACTGTGGACGCTGCTAGAACCACTGAATTGTCATTACAGTTTGTTAGATATATCGAATCTGCGGTTGGATGAAGACCAAACTCTAGGACTACAGAGATTATATTCACAGCCGATAGAAACAGAATTGCCAGATACAACGGCAACATTTGAGGAAATTTCAGCCGAGGCTTTCATTCTGAGACCTTTAGGTAGAGTTTGGCAACAGCTATTTAGAAGTTCACAGCGTACTCAATTTGGTTCATTAATCCAAGTTTTAGAAGATTTAGAGCAAGGTAATATTCCGACGATCGCACAGTTGCGATCGCGTTTACAAGATGTCGCCACAGAATTAGAAGTTGGCTCTTCCCCCATTTTTGCTGAATCAGTATTACCCACTGCTTCACCGACGTTTTTACAGATAGACGATTCAGAAGATACTTTAGCTAGAGGGGATGATTTACCAACGGTTGTACTGTCAATGCAGTTAAGCAATTTAGAAGATGCTGGTTCTACCGATGTTGGTCGTCAAAGACAGCATAATGAGGATTGCTTTGGCATTGTGACTAAAATCGAAAAAGTAGACTTGCCCAAAAACCGAATTCTCCAAGCCCAAGGTTTGTATATTCTCTGTGATGGTATGGGTGGACATGCCGGTGGTGAGGTGGCTAGTCAACTAGCAGTCCAAACTCTAAGGCAGTATTTTCAAGAAAACTGGGATAGTAATCAGTTTCCCTCAGAAAACAAGATTCGGGAAGCTGTTTATTTAGCAAACAGGGTAATTTACGAGAAAAATCAACAAGATGCCCGTTCTGGGGTAGGACGGATGGGTACTACTTTGGTAATGTTACTCATTCAAGGTAATCAAGCCGCCGTTGCTCACGTAGGGGATAGTCGCCTCTACCGCTTGACGCGGAAGCGGGGTTTGGAACAATTAACGTTAGATCATGAAGTGGGACAACGAGAAATTAGCAGAGGTGTAGAAGCTAGTATTGCCTACGCGCGTCCAGATGCTTACCAACTAACTCAAGCATTGGGGCCGCGTGATGACAGTGCAATTAATCCTGATGTGGAATTTTTCACCATTAATGAGGATAGTCTTTTTGTGCTGGTGTCAGATGGTCTATCCGATAATGATTTACTAGAAACTCATTGGCAGAACCACCTTTTGCCTTTATTGAGTTTTACGAATAATTTAGAACAAGGCGTGACAACATTAATTGATTTGGCTAATCAATACAACGGTCATGACAACATTACTGCTATACTTATCCGGGCAAAAGTCCGCCCCAATACGGGGAGTAGGGAGTAAGAAGCAGGGGGCAGGGGGCAGGGGGCAGGAGGCAGGGAGAAGAGGAGAAATTTTCTTCCCCAATCCCCAATCCCCAGTCCCCAATCCCCAGTCCCCAGTCCCCAGTCCCCAATCCCCAGTCCCCATATCATCCAGGTTGTATTGTGGTTACTCTGATTTTGCTAGAACCGCAACAAAAAACACCCATCAAACAGTGGTGCTTTGAAAATTCCGCCGTCATTCGGATTGGTCGAGCGACGGATAATCATGTTGTGTTAACTGATAGTTTAGTGTCTAGGCATCATTTAGAAATTCGGCAAGTCAGTTCTGCTAAGAATGGTGTTTCATGGCAAATCATCAGTAAAGGCACAAATGGCACTTTCCTTGACGGGGTGCTAGTAATTCAGAGTTCGTTACCCCATAATTCTCTGCTACAACTGGCGCAGGGAGGGCCAATCTTACAGTTTCAAATTCAGGAGGAAGCAGCACCAACGCCTGATTTACCGTCGCCAGGATTAGGTAGTTTGTCAGAAAATCTGCCTCTACCAGTCACCTCACAAAGAAAGGCGGCTCAACCTAGTTGCACTCATGAGGGAAATTCCCCAGGAAACTTATTTTGCATCCATTGTGGACAACCGCTTTCGGTACAGCAGACAATCCGCTATTACCAAGTTTTACGGACTTTGGGACAGGGAGGTATGGGTACTACCTATCTGGCTTGGGATGCAGCCGGGTTGATTGCTGGACAACCTCAATTATTGGTGCTGAAGCAAATGAATGCTGATATGGCGAAAATTGCTAAGGCTCAGGAATTATTTGATCGGGAGGCGCATACCCTCAAATCCCTAAATCATGAGGGAATTCCTAAATATTATGACTTTTTTGTCGAAGGCGGTAAGAAATACTTGGCAATGGAACTAGTTCACGGCCAAGATTTAGAAAAACGCATCTATACTTATGGCCCCGTCATCCCCCAGCAAGCGATCGCCTGGATGATTCAAACTTGCGATATTCTGGATTATCTCCACTCTCAAGAACCGCCATTAATTCACCGCGATATTAAACCCGCTAACCTGATGGTGCGGAATGCTAATAATCAAATAGTGGTGCTAGATTTTGGTGCAGTCAAGGAAATTGGCACAACCCCAGGTACTCGCATAGGTGCGGAAGGTTACTGCGCGCCAGAACAAGAACGGGGACAACCCCTGACGCAATCCGATTTATATGCGATCGGCCCAACACTAATTTTTCTACTGACAGGCGAAAATCCCTTTAAGTTTTATCGCCAAAAAGGGCGCGGTTTCCGCTTCGATGTCAGCCAAATCCCCACTGTCACACCCCAATTAAGAGAGATTATTGAGCGTGTCACAGAACCTTTACCGCGCGATCGCTATCAAACGTCTAAAGAACTAGCCCAAGCCTTGGCTAATTGTCTGTAAGGGATTGGGGATTGGGGATTGGGGACTAGGCAATTAGGAGAAATCCTTCATAGAATTGAAGGAATCTTGGTTGTAATGATATGGGAGATAGGGGTTTTGAGTCTTTGGGCTTCTATCAAGATAGTATTAAGTTATTAAAGGCTGCTTATCGACTGGCAGATAGGTTGCCAGATTTTGAGCGTTACAATCTGAGCGATCAATTACGCAGAGCAGCAGCTAGCATTTTGCTCAATATAGCTGAGGGCTATGGACGCTATCATTACTTGGATAGATTGCGTTTCATGTACATTGCTCGTGGTTCATTAGCCGAAACCAAAAGTGCCTTTGTTATTGCTGAGAGTTTAGGTTACTGCACTCAAGAACAATTAAACTGGGTAACAGAGATTAAAGACCAAATTGAAAAAGGTCTCAACGGTTACTGTCGTTTCGTTCGCTCCCAAAAACAAGGCAAAGAAGAGTACGGCAATAAATTGGGGGATTGGTGATTAGGGACTGGGTATTGGGTATCGGGGACTTGTACTGAGCTTGTCGAAGTATTGGGTATTGGGGATATAGTGATGAGATATTTACACATCTGTCGATTGGGACGTGATCACAGTAAACCAACACTCAAAAAAACTTTCCTACTACCCAGTCCCCAGTCCCCAGTCCCCAATCCCCAGTCCCTATTCTTCATCCCATGCTTCCACTGCTAGCAAATCCCCTATTGGATCTTGCATAGTGAAACCAAAGTCTAAGAGTTCCTGTTTCCAATGCTGCCAATCGTTTCCATAAAGCAGCGCAATTTTCCAAATGCTATCGTTTGGCTTGATAATATTGGATTCAACGAGTGATTGCACGTTACGCTGCAATTTCACCATTGGGTGAATTACTTGCTGAGTCATAACCTCGATTCAATTCAAAATTTTATTGGGTAAATGCTTAATCAAAACTGCTTTCCGTTTTGCAACTGTCAAAAACGCGTAGAGTGTATTTGGTAAAGCAAGTCTTAACTTTTTTACTATACCATAACAAACTCGATAAATTTGCTTGTCAATTCGGTTTTGTACGGTAATTACTCCACAAAGCCTGAACTGTAGCAAGCAACTATAGTCAATGCAAGACGGGGTGAGCGATCGCCTTCAAGTTTGCAGTCAGCATACTAGGAAAAACAGCCTTTAAAGACTTATTTCTCGTATCTACAAGAATCTTTGCAACTTTTATAAAGCCCATAAAATACTGGCTAATTAAAGATGTTGAAACAACACTGACAGAATATTTGCTCTGTAGATTCAAACGATTATATACGATAACGCAAACATCGGAGATTTTATCGTATTATTGCAAATCTTAATATAGTTTTAATTTTTCTCTAAAAGTTTAGCCAAAATCAATTTTATTTCTGTCGAGGCGGAAAAACCACATAACTAAGTAAATACTTAAGTAAGTAACTCTTTTTCGTTTTGTATATTTTATCAACCGTAATCAAGAAGTTTTTTATTTCTGCCACAGTTCATACATCGTAATATTTGGCTTTATACCAGCATTAAAAAAATCTAGTTGAGATGTTAGTTTCTGTGAAGTAATGGGTAATCTCTTATCTAGAAGCTTGCTATAACTCAGTATTTACCACAACTCAGATTCAAACATGGCTAGATCAGGGGATGACTATTTAGAGACGCGTAAAAGACAAATTGAACGGAAAAAAAGAATTTTCACGATAGTTTCAATGATTTCCTTCTTTGGTTCAACGTTATTTGCAATTGTTCCATTAATTCAAAGAGGGATTCAGAATCATGCAAGAGTCAATCCTACTACATCTGCTGAGTCCTCATTGCAAGAACAAGCTAAAAGTTACGCATTAATTTTACAAAAAGAACCAAACAACCAAGTCGTGTTGGAAAAGCTTTCCCTAATACGCGTACAGTTAAAAGATTTTAAAGGAGCAAGAGAAGTTGTGGAAAAACTGGTAACACTACATCCTGATAGACAAGATTACAAAGTAATTTTGGAGGATATAAAAAAACGGCAACAAAGTTACAAATAATCAACATAAAAATCTTCTTGAAAATGCGTTGTGTTAGACAGCGTTTGTCAAGAAAAAAAACAAGTATTGTTCTCTCCGACTTATCAGGGGAAGTATAGAAAGAATTGGCATATATTGCCTCTTTGCAAAAAATAGTATAAGCAATTGAAAATTGAAAAAATGGAGAGTGTAAATTTATATGTTAACTAAATGTAAGGTTTGTGGCTCTGAATCTAAGTTCTTTGCTGAAGCAATTTTATTAGGTAAACATCAGGTTAATTATTTTCAATGCTCCCATTGTGGTTTTGTGCAAACAGAAGAACCTTATTGGTTAGTAGAAGCCTACTCTGATGCTATAGCTAAAACAGATGTTGGTTTAGTATTCCGTAATCAGCATCTTTCCCAAAAAGCATCTCAAATAATTTTTCATCTTTTTGCTCATGATGCAAAGTTTTTGGATTACGGCGGTGGTTATGGTCTATTTGTGAGACAAATGAGAGACTATGGCTTTGATTTTTATTGGTTCGATAAATTCTGTCATAATTTATTTGCCCAAGATTTTGAAATTGATAAAGATGAAAATATTAATTATGAATTAGTTACTGCGTTTGAAGTGTTTGAACATTTTGTAAATCCTATTCAAGAGATAGAGAATATTCTTCAATTTTCCAGAAATATTTTATTTAGTACAGAAATTTTACCAGAAAATAATCCTAAGCCTGATGAATGGTGGTATTATGCAACCCATGAGGGTCAACATATATCACTGTATACATTTGCATCTTTATCAGAAATTGCAGATAAATATAATTTAAACTTTTACTCTAACGGTAGGTCTTTACATTTACTAACAGAAAAAAAACTACCCCCTGACATTTTCCATAACATATGTAATAGTCAGCCTCAGAACTTAAATAAAGAATCTCTACTGGCAAGTGACTATTCAAAAGCTGTTAGCAAATTAATTAATCCTCAATATCATAATTCTGTAGAATTAACAAAAACGACTACTGATTTGGCTACTAAAAATCTAAATATATTAATAGACGGTGTATTTTTCCAACTATATAAAACTGGTATTGCGCGCGTTTGGAAATCTTTATTAGAAGAATGGGCAAGTAACGGGTTCGCCAAGCATATTATTTTACTTGATCGTGTAGGTACAGCACCTAAAATCCCTGGTATTCGATACATTAATATTCCCAGTTACGATTACCATGAGATGGATGCAGACAGAGAAATGCTACAGCAAGTATGTGATCAAGAAGGAGCAGACTTATTTATCTCTTCTTACTATACTACGCCCGTGACAACATCTTCTGTGTTTATGGCTTACGACATGATACCAGAAGTTATGGGATGGGATATGAAGAATCTCATGTGGCAAGCAAAGCATCAAGCTATTAAACAAGCACTAGCTTATGTAGCAATTTCTGAGAATACTGCCCACGATTTAGCAAAATTCTTTCCTCATATTTCTCAAGATTCTGTAAGCGTAGCTTATTGTGGAGTTAAGAATCCACTATTACCAGCATCATCTTCAAAAGTAAGCAGTTTCAAAATTAAATATGGTATTACGAAACCTTATTTCCTCTTAGTTGGAACAGGTAATGGTTATAAAAATGGTATTTTGTTCTTCCAGGCATTTTCTCAACTAGTAAGTAATTTTGGATTCGATATAGTTTGTACTGGAATTGGAACTGCATTAGCCTCTGAATTTAGAGCCTATACATCAGGCAGTATTGTTCATACTTTACAACTGAGTGATGAAGAGTTAGCTATAGCTTACTCTGGTGCTATAGCTTTAGTTTATCCTTCTAAATATGAAGGTTTTGGAATGCCTGTACTTGAAGCGATGGCTTGTGGTTGTCCTGTTATTACTTGTCCTAACTCTTCCATTCCAGAGGTAGCAGAAAAAGCAGCAATATATATTAATGACAATGATGTCAATGGATTGATAAATGCACTATGCGAAGTTCAAAAACCTGGGGTTCGTCAATCATTAATTACTGCTGGTTTAGCACAGGCGAAAAAGTTTTCTTGGTCGAAAATGGCAGATATTGTTAGTCATACTTTGATTAATACTACTCTTCAGCCATTAAATTTAAGAGGAATTAATTTAATTATATTTCCAGATTGGTCAGAATCAGAAGATTTAGTCTGTTTAGAATTAGCTCAAGTAATCAAGACACTAGCAATTCACCCTGATAGTAGCAAGACTACTTTATTAATTGATGCTACTAATATATCAACTGAAGATGCAGAGTTATTGTTATCTAGTGTAACTATGAATCTGCTCATGGAAGAAGATGTAGATATTTCTGATGGATTAGCAATTTCCTTATTAGAAAATTTAGCCAATATCCAATGGCAAGTTTTAATACCTCAAATTCATGGCAGAATTATTTTAGAATATGAAAACAAAGAAGCACTAGTAAAAGCCAAAGCGGAAAATATCTCTGCCTATGAACTAACAAGTTTTAGCCAAATACAAGAAGAAGAGTTTTTTTTTACCTGAGTCATAGTTTATATAATGATGGTAAATGGCAAGAAGCGATCGCAGCGTATCAAAAATTAATTGAATTAGGTCATTCAAGTGCAGATATATACTGGCATCTAAGCCAGTGTTACAGAAGTTTAAACTTACTAGAGGAGTATTTTGAAACTCTAGAATTAGGAATTAATCATTATCCTACAGATGGTAGGCTGCATTTTACATTAATTATTGATTTGCGACGCAATGGCTACACTCAAGCAGCAATTGATTGTGCAGAGAAAGCCTGCCAATATTTACCTGATGACTATACTTTTCAACTGCTAAAGTATTTAACAGTTCCGACCATTTACAACAATCCCGAAGAAATATTATCTTATCGTCAACGCTATGCTCAGGGACTACAGAAGTTAGTTGAGCAAACCCACCTACAAAGTGTTGCAGAAAAAGAAAGTGCTTTAGCAGGTATTAGTAGGCTAACGAATTTCTATCTGTCTTATCAAGCTCAAAATGATGTAGATTTACAATGCCTATATGGAAAGTTAGTTTATGAAATTATGTCAGCAAACTTTCCTCAATGGATAGTACCTTTATCTACGCCCCAACTCGAAACCAACCAAAAAATTCGAGTTGGTTATGTTTCTCATTATCTGCATTCTTACAGTGGCACACTTTGGTTAACTGGTTGGTTAAAATACTGCAACCATAACAACTTTGAAATTTACTGTTATTACACAGGTAATGAACCAGATACAGTAACTGATAAATTTAGAGAATACAGTGACTTTTTCCACCATATTCCTCATGATTTATCTAGTGCCTGTGAACAAATAATTGCCGATAAACTGCATATTTTAGTTTATCCAGAAATTGGGATGAATCCTCAAAATCTGCTCATGGGTTCTTTGCGACTTGCACCTGTACAGTGTGTAGCATGGGGACATCCAGTAACTACTGGTTTACCGACAATTCATTACTTCTTATCTAGCCAATTAATGGAAGCAGAAAATGCTCAAGAACACTATTCAGAAAAATTAATTCTTTTACCTAATATTGGCGTTTCATATCCTAAACCATATATTCCACCTGTTGTCAAAAGTCGTGCTGACTTTGGCTTGTCAGATGATGATATTCTCTATTTATGCTGCCAAGCACCGTTTAAATATTTGCCACAATATGATTTTATTTTTGCAGAAATAGCGTCTCGTGTACCACAAGCGAAATTTATATTTTTGCGTGGTACTTTATTGCAAGAACGTCTACAACGAGCTTTTGCAGCTTTAGAGCTAGATTTTACAGATTACTGTGTATTTTTAAATATTCCCGAAAGACTGGATTATCTGATGATTAACCTGCTATCAGATATTTACTTAGATACATTTACCTGGTCTGGTGGTAATACTACCTTAGAAGCGATCGCTTGTAATCTTCCTGTGGTTACTTGTCCTGGTGCATTTATGCGGGGTCGTCACTCTGATAGTTTTCTGAAAATGCTAGGGGTGATAGATACTATTGCTGATAATGAACAGGAATATATTGATATTGCCGTCAAATTAGCACAGGATTCAGATTGGCGACATGAGATTTCAGAATGTATGAGTCAACGTCATGATCAATTATTTGATGATCAGGTTTGTGTCGCAGGTTTGGAAGCATTCTATAAACAAGTCGTGAAATTAACGTGAATTCGATGACCTCTCCCCAAACCCCTCTCTCTTGAAAAGTTCTGATCGGAGGAAACCTCCGCTCAGACTTTTCGCTCCGACGCGGAGAGGGGCTTAAATATCTTGAAACTCAACGAAAAATTAAGGTTTTGAGGCCTCTCTCCTTGCAGGGGAGAGGTTTGGAGAGGGGTTTTTTAAATTCGTTGAACTCACTATGAACTCATATATATTTCCCACATTTGGGTAAAGGCTTTCTCCATTTCGCGGGTAAACTGCTTACCATTCCATAGAGGTGATGTTTTTCTCGACTGTCTTAACTTCCAAGCCACTTGTTGTCTTAAGGCTTCATCTTTACCTAAACGCACACCCCACTCTACATATTCGTCATCAGTCCAAGCTATTCCTTCTGTAACACCAGCATTCATCATCATGGTGTAGCTGTTGCGCGCTGCAAATTGCTCACCGACTTTTGTCACCATAGGAATACACATCCACAAAGTTTCTAAAGTGGTTGTAGCTCCATTGTAGGGATAGGTATCTAAAACTATATCGGCGATATCTAAATTAGCACGATGAATTGATTCGGACATAACAATAGGAAGAAAGCGTAACCTAGAGGTATCTACACCTTCTTCATCTGCTAACCCATCAAAGAATACTTTAATAGAATCTTCATCAGAGATACCTTTAATCAAGAAGTAGCTATTGGGAACTTCTTTAATAATTTTTAATTGCAGTCTTGTTATGTCTGGATGTCGCTTAAAGCCTCTTTGGCCACATAGATAAACAACTGCATCATGAGGAATATCTAAGTCCTGACGAGTTACTGTAGGTACACTTACTTCAAACCCATCTACAGCTATATAAGTTTGAGGTAAACGCCAAATTTTTTCTGTGTAATATTCTTGTGCTGAATCTGGTAAGACGTAGGAGTCTGCAATAAAATAATCTATCGATGGGCTACCAGAAGCATCAAAACCCAACCAAGTAACTTGAATTGGTGCAGGTTTCATACCTATAACTTCACAGCTGATATCAAGAGTAATACTATCTAAATCGATTAAAATATCAATTTCATCTTGATAAATTTGTTCAGAAAAATCACTACTATTTATTGATTTATATACTTTGTCTACTTTACTTAGATACCATTCATGTAAAGGATCAAGATATGGATTAGTATTAATACAATAAGCATATATTTCAAATTTATCTCTGTCATGATACTCAAATAGCCACCGTGCTAGCCAGCCTACAGAGTGACTTTTAAGACAATGTGATAGATAGCCAATTCTAATTTTTGTGTTCGCCTGTTTTTGTTTTCTTCTTTCTAAATGACCATAAAAGTATTTTTCTACTTTCTCTTTTGCATAATTGGCTATATTGGCATTGCAAACCCGCATTAAATCATTTTGAATATTTCTATTTTTTCTAGGATTATCTTCAATATATGGACTAAAAAAATTAGCATTGAACAATCGTGATATTCTGACATTATCAAGTTGCATAGGTTGATTTTCTATTAGAGACGCTATTAATGCCTCTTGTGTTTTATTTACGGAGCAAGATTCTTCCCAATAGCCTCCTGCGCTCATTAATCCGCGAAGTATTTGGCGATTTGCAAAAACTTTGTCCGCAAACTCTTCTACTAAAAGATAGTATAGTTTTGCTGTTTCTATACCTTTAGTAAATTGATTTGAATTCTGATAAAAACTAGATAATTGACCTATCATCTCTGCATTATTAGGGCTTAATTTTAAATAAGTTTCACATATCTTAGCTGCTATTCCTGGTAGTTGTTTGGAGTAGGCGATTTCTATTGCCGATGGCATTATAATATTTAGTAAATCTTTGGTATTATTTCGACAATAAGGTAAACAAGCATCGAGAAAATTTAGAGTTGAGGGATGTGCAGGAGCATAATCTAACGTAGCTTTTACAACTTGCATCAATAATTTTAAATTAAGTTCTAAAGCCAATTTACCCTGGAGAATATCGATTAATCCCAATTCTTGCAAATCGCTACCTGCATAAATTTCTAATTTGATAGATAGCAAAACAAGATGTAATAGATTATGAATATCTTTAGGAGAAATTTCCTTTATATTCTGGCGAATTTTCTCAGCAATAGAATATTCTTCTAGTTCTTCCTGGTGTTCAGCTTCCGTTTTTAAAATCGCGACTAATTCCGTATTCCAAGCATCAACTTGTTCTGCTTCTCCATCCATTATTGCCATAAACCAAGTTGTTTGAGCTTCTACCTCTTGTCCCTGCAAGAGCAAAATTAATCCCAAGTGCCAATAGTAGGACTTAATATTAGGTTCTATAGCAATTGCTTCTTCATATACATTTGCTGCTTGGATGTAATTCTTGGTAAGTAAATATTTTTCTGCAAGCTGCTCATATTTACTAATAGTTGGTGAATAAGTCATAAACTTTAACACAAATACGTGGAATTAAAAATTAAAAGACAGACAGTAAATTTAGGTGAAAAATATCACTTTTAGCTTATTACAGAAGTTGGGTAATGTTACCAAAACACTACCCAACACAAGAAGTTATGTTAAGTCACTAGAAATAATTATCAGTGAACTTTTTCATTTCCCTTATCTAGCTAAAGATACGAAGCCTGTTTCACACCCTGTACTAAATGTGGTAACAGTAGTTACTGATGTACCAGGTCCTGCTGTTTCGCAAGCTATTGCTAATGTTAGAGCTTCAGAAGTGGCACTATTTCCTTGGGTTGTACCTACTAATCCGTAGTAGGATTTAAGCGCAGTTTTATAAGCTGCACCTTTAAATTGAGCAGCGTTAGTTCCACCACCAGCAATAACATAGTTATAATTTTCAGATTGAGTTTTGATACCTACTTGTAATTCATCAAGGTTAGTAGCAAATTTTTGGTATTCCAAGTAATAAGCTTGTTGAGAACGGTTAACTGTACCTACGTAGTTTCTCGCTTCGGATTGTTTGGCTTTATTTACCTGTCCGAGTAGCGAAGGTAACGCGATCGCAGCTAGTACACCGATGATAATTACTACTACTAGCAGTTCAATTAAGGTAAAACCTTCTTCTTCTCTGTTCTTACGGTTGCTGAGGTGTTGTAAAAATTTTGCTTGTAATTCTGGCTTGAGCATGGGTCTCTCCTGAAGTTTGGGGTAAGTAGTTCGCGATCGCTCTGTTCTAAAAAGAACTTACCCAGTTACAAACGGCAACCTATCACTCCAGTAAAAAATTTTCTCTAGAAAATTCTATTTACGTATATATACTAATAAAAATTCCTCTGAGGAAAGAGAACTCAGGTATATATCCTGTTTTCTACTGATGATTTTTATTTGATTAGCCTTTAAAAAACAAGGCGCGCTCTGTTTTCGGAGTTGCCATTGGCGAGTATAGCTAGTTATGCTATATTAAACGTAGTCGTTATGAGTTCGGATAATTATTATGACTAATCAGACTGTAGAGAACTTAGTAATTATCGGTTCTGGGCCAGCAGGTTACACTGCGGCGATTTATGCTGGACGAGCTAACTTAAAACCTGTGGTATTTGAAGGTTTCCAAGCTGGGGGATTACCTGGTGGTCAGTTGATGACGACGACGGAAGTAGAGAATTTTCCTGGATTTCCTCAAGGAATTACAGGGCCAGAATTAATGGATAGGATGAAAGCGCAAGCGGAACGTTGGGGGGCTGAGTTATATACAGAAGATGTAATTTCAGTTGATTTGAGTCAACGTCCTTTTACTATCCGTTCCGAAGAAAGGGAAGTCAAGGCACACACTATTATTATTGCCACTGGTGCGACAGCCAAGCGTTTAGGCTTACCCAGCGAACATCAATTTTGGAGTCGGGGAATTTCAGCTTGTGCAATTTGTGATGGTGCAACCCCAATTTTCCACGGTGCAGAATTAGCGGTAGTGGGTGCTGGTGACTCGGCGGCGGAAGAGTCGATTTATCTTACCAAATACGGCTCAAAAGTGAATTTGTTAGTGCGTTCTGATAAAATGCGGGCTTCTAAAGCCATGCAAGACCGAGTATTGAGTAACCCTAAAATCCAAGTGCATTGGAACACCGAAACTGTGGATATATTCGGTAATGGTCACATGGAAGGGATAGTAGTCCGCAATAACAAAACCGGAGAAGAAACAAAGCTGTCAGCCAAGGGCTTATTTTACGCCATTGGACACACTCCCAACACATCTTTATTCAAGGGACAGCTAGAACTAGACGAAATAGGTTACATAGTTACTCAACACGGTTCACCAGAAACCAGTGTCGAGGGTGTATTTGCGGCGGGTGACGTACAAGACCATGAATATCGCCAAGCAATTACAGCTGCTGGTAGTGGATGTGCGGCGGCGTTGTTAGCAGAACGTTGGTTATCTAGCAATGGTTTAATTCAGGAATTCCATCAACAGCCAACAATTAATAATGAATTAGAAACCCAACCAGCTGCTAAGAAAACGGAAGCAGAACAAGCGGCGGAATTTAATTTGACTGCAACTCGCCATGAGGGTAGTTATGCCTTAAGGAAATTATTCCACGAAAGCGATCGCCTGTTGGTTGTCAAATACGTCGCCCCAGGTTGCGGCCCTTGCCATACCCTCAAGCCCATACTGAATAAAGTAGTGGATGAATTTGACGGTAAAATTCACTTTGTCGAAATTGACATCGACAAAGACCGCGACATCGCCGAAAACGCTGGCGTAACAGGAACCCCAACCATCCAATTTTTCAAGAATAAAGAACTACTCAAGGAAGTCAAAGGCGTGAAGCAAAAAAGCGAGTATCGCCAATTAATTGAAAGTAATATTTAGGGAATTGGGAATTGGGAATTGGGCAAGAAGGAAGTGTGGGAGGGGTGGGAGGATAGGGAAGAAATCTTTCCCCCTCTCTCCCCACACTCCCCACACTTCCCCATCTTCCCAGTCCCCATTCCCTAATCTACCGAATCCTTCTGACTATCCTTGGGTGAAATCTGACTTGGGACATTCCGCATTCTATTCATTTGCGTGAGAGCATACCTGGCTGTGGCTTGAACTTCAGCATCAGGATCATCTAGGGCGTGAGTTAGCATTTGACTCATTTGTCCCATTAAGTCGTAAACACGGGTCAAGTCACGGATGGCATTTTGGCGGACTTTCGGGCTTTCATCTTGCATCGAGACAGCTAAAGCCCGATTAATAGGTTTGAGTGTGCGAATATTAATTTCTGACAAAGCAGCCAAAATTAAACTGCGCTGTTGGGAATCAGCATCAATTAACAGGTTGACTAATGGTTGAATGGCGCGTGAGTCCCCTTGTTGACCTAGATCCCAGATGGCTTTATGTCGCTTACTGGGATCGGGACTGCGTAAATCTTTAATTAATTCGTCAACAATATTGAGTTTAGTAATGCGGGAAGTCGTTTCTACAGGGGGCATCACTGTTGTCGAAACTGATGCCGATGATGTCGCTGAATTGGGAGTTTGAGCCGTATTTTCTTGAGTAACTAATGTTTTTTCGGCTTCTGGTAAGGCTAATGGGATTCTCTCTTCATTAGCTGGACTTAGAGCCTTTGTCTGTTGAGGTTGAGGTAATTTTTCTTCTTTATTCTGCTCATACCATCTCAACAAGAACAAAATAGCCCCAAGACTTCCCAATGTTCCTAAGCCCAAAATTAACCACCAAATCAAGTCCTGATGGTTGGACTGGGATTTTTTGTTAGTCGTTATGGTCGAATTGGCGGTTTGACTTACTGGAGAGATAACCATTTGACTAGTTTTCGCCGCCACCAAGACCTGCAAAGCCGCTTGGGTAGTTTGGTCGGCAAAACCATCTACTCTTTTTAAACCCTTGGTTGTTTGAAATTTAGCTACAGCACGTTTTGTAGTTTCACCATATTTTCCGTCAATTAGGCCATCATAGTACCCCAACTCCTTTAATTGAGTTTGCAGTGTTCGTACATTTGACCCTTGACTACCTGGAGTGAGAATCACCTGCTTAGTGAGTCTGGTGGTACTGACTTGCGCCAGATACCGGACTGCGGGTGGTAAGTTAGGTGTAATTGCGCTGGCGCGATTTAAGTAAAAACCCAGGCAAGAAACATAGGTGATGATTAAAATTGAGGAGCGGTATAGCCTCATATTAAATTCAAAGTAGCAGCCTAAACGTGCTGGGTAGGTGACAGAATCTTTCTAAATATTAGCTTTTATATTGACAAACAAAGTTTGATTTTTGGTAAACCAAGTTAAATTCTTTTACCTGATGACATTATTTATATACATCTTGTTTCTGGTTTTAGCATAAATAGTTTATACCATAATCAGGTTCAGATGCCGCTATCAGATTAGGGACTTCCAGTTAAGGGACTTCCGACTAAAAAAATATACAATCACTGTAGTGAGCAGAGGGGCAGGGGGCAGGGGGAAAAATCAAAATATTCTCTCTCGGAAATTGGATAATTTATTTTCTGGAAGTCCCTAAGCAAATAGGAGAGGGCGTAGAGAACACGAGGAAAGCTGATTGTGTCGGTGAGAACAGTATATTGATCACCTTTGCTCTCGCTCATTGAATAATTTATTTTTTAGAAGTCCTCTAACCATGAGGAGGAGATCACTAAATACAGAATTAGGGTAGGGTTTCTGGTTCAGATTTTCTGACGGACACAACTATGGGATTCAGTTGCTTAGTTGATGCTTCTGTTAGTTGTGCCGGCTGTATGTTGGCTATTTCTTCCACGGTTAAATTTTGACTTTGCCCTGCTAAATTATCACGCTGATTGATGAGGTAAATACTGATTAAAGTCAGAAATACTCCTACCCATTGCAATGGACTGAGGACTTCTGAGAGTAAGAGATGACCGAATAATAGTGCAAAAACTGGGGTGAGAAAGGTAAGAGAACTTAGACTAGTGAGGCTGCCACTTTGAGCAAAGTAGAAAAATAGAGCGTAGGCGATCGCACTCCCGAATACAGTAGCATAACCTAAAGCCCACCAGTCACCATTGACTAGATTTTGCCACTGTTGGGATTCTACAACTGATGACGCACCCCACAATGGCAAACCACCTACAATCATATGCCAGCCTGTAGCAGTTACGGGGTCGGCATACCGAGTCACGAATCTAATTAATACCGTCCCCACAGCCATCGACAAAGCTGCTAACAGCATCAACCATTCGCCCCTCGCAAAAAAGTTTTGCCAGTCGCCAACAGGAACGTCTGCACCAGTACCCAATAACCCGAAAATCCACTCATCCGGTAAGCCAATCAAACTAATACCACTGACTCCTAAAGCTAACCCTAACCATCCCCATAAACCAATACGTTCTTGAAATAACCACAATGACAGCAAGGCTACGGCCAAAGGTTGAGAATCAATCATCACGGAACCTAAACCAGCACTGGTTCTGACTAATCCTTCCGCTAAAAATCCCTGAAATAATGTGCCATCAATTAAACCGAAAAGACTAATCCACAGCCATGCTTTCCAACCTGTGGGCTGGGGCTTACCCATGAATGCGGCGGCGATTAAAATTAATACTCCTGCCGGTAGCAAGCGCACTCCTGCCATAAACAATGGTGTTGTGTGGGGTATGACTCCTTTCATAGCTACCATCGCCGTTCCCCAGAGGAAAAAAGGAGCGATGAGTAATAGAGGCGATAGGGGTAGTTTAGATGCACTGAGTTTCAGTTGCATGAGTTTGCTGATACCTTTGGTTAACAGGTGCAGAGATTGCTTTAACCAATTCTACCCAATTGTGACTTTTTGTGAAGGGAATAATACTTAGGGGATTGGGGACTGGGGATTGGGGCATTATTGAGTAATAACTATTAAGTCAACGAAATCATCAAAATTTCCAACCCCTACACCCTTATACCCTGACACCCCTACACCCTATAGATGTGAGGTATGGGAAAAATTCGGAAATGACGCTGATCGTGATAGTTATGCAGTAAATGTCAACCTACTACTCCCCTCGATTGGGGAATTTAAAAACACCCCTTATCCATCTAAAGTGAAAGCTTTTCATACTTTTGACACAAATCTTAGACGTAACCTGCTGATTTTATTTGCGGCAGGTTTATTATTCTGGTCTAGTACATCCATGTTTCTGCCCGTACTACCTGTTTACGTGAAGACTCTCGGTAACAGTGAACCAGAAATTGGCATTATCATGGGTGGTTTTGCTATCGGATTGTTGCTGTTTCGCCCCACGTTGGGGAAGTTGGCAGATAAATATAGTCGTAAATTGGTCTTGTTAATTGGTACAGCCGTAGCTTTTCTTGCACCCTTTGGTTATTTAAGTTTTACATCAATTCCCATGTTGATACTAGTGCGAATATTTCATGGTATCAGCGTTGCGGCTTTCACCACTGGTTACAGTGCATTAGTGTCAGATTTATCTCCTGTGGTTAGACGTGGAGAAATTATTAGTTATATGAGTTTGACAGCCCCTATCGGGTTTGGAATGGGGCTTGCTATGGGGGAATATTTAGTAGATAAAGTTGGCTATCCTGGCTTATTTTTATTCTCTTCCACCTTAGCTTTCATAGGATTTTTGGGTACAACAAAAGTCATTAATCCACCTTTACAGGTATATAAGCAAAATTCTGAGAAGAATCATCGATTTTGGCAGATTTTGCTCAGTCAACGGGTGAGAGTACCAGCTTTAGTTATGTTGCTAGTCGGGATATCTGTGGGTTCAGTACACGTTTTTGTCTCGTTATTTATTAAATCGACTCCGGTAGATTTTAACGCCGGGTTGTTTTTTATGATTTCCGCGATCGCTAGTTTCTCTTTCCGAGTCTTCACAGGTAAAGCTAGCGATCGCTTCGGTAGAGGTTTATTTATTACCTTCGGGGTGGCTGCTTATGTGTTAGCTTGCGTGATTTTATCCCAAGCCAATAGCACCTTTGCCTTTATTTTGGCTGCTATGGCTGAGGGGTGCGGTGGTGGAACAGTCATGTCCATGATTACAACACTAATGGCGGATCGTTCCTTACCCCACGAACGGGGACGCATTTTTGCTTTGTGTATCGCTGGCTTTGACTTTGGAATTGCGATCGCTGCCCCCATGCTAGGATTTGTAGCTGGAAAAGTCGGTTATCACAATATGTATGGCTACACCGCCGCCTTAACCTCACTAGGTTTAATTATCTTCCTCACTCTATCGAGCAAAAACACTTTAGAATCTCTACGTTTCGCTTTAGGTCGTGGTTCAGATGCCTATTCGTTGAATAATAGGGAATAGATAGGGCAGGGGAGCAGGGAGAAAAGGGGATAGTTTTCTCCCCCTTGCCCCCTGCACCAATTCCTCTTGTATGCCCAATGCCACGTAGCAAAAAAGCAAAAGCCAGTTATCAAAAACCCACTTTTGCCTTTTGCCTTTTTACTTTTTCCTTCTCAAACGGGCGAGGAGGGATTCGAACCCCCGACACCGTGGTCCGTAGCCACGTGCTCTAGTCCACTGAGCTACACGCCCTTACAAGAAATATATAGTAACACTTCTTTTGAGAATAATGCAAGACACTTTTCCAAAAAATTCTGCAAACCTCACTCACCTTGATCATCAGGGTCAAGCACAGATGGTAGATGTTTCCGCGAAAGCCTCTACTGTCAGGGAAGCTGTGGCTGCTGCCCAAGTGCGGATGCTGCCAGAAACTTTAGCGGCGATTCAAGCGGGCAACACTCCTAAAGGCGATGTTTTAGCCACGGCGCGGATAGCTGGAATTATGGCGGCTAAACAGACTTCTAATTTGATTCCCCTCTGTCACCCCTTACCACTGCAAAAAGTCACCGTCGAAATTACACCCGATTCTGAACTACCTGGTTATCAAATTCGGGCGACAGTCAAAACTAAAGCTGAAACCGGTGTAGAAATGGAAGCTTTAACGGCTGTTTCTGTAGCAGCGTTGACTTTATACGACATGGCAAAAGCCCTAGAAAAGTCGATGCAAATTGAAGCCATTCGCCTAATTAGTAAAACTGGTGGTAAATCGGGAGATTACTTTGGGGCATAGGGCATACAAGAGGAATTGGTGCAGGGTGCAGGGGGCAAGGGAGAGAAAACTTTCCCTTTTCTCCCTGTTCCCTGCCCCCCTGCCTCCTCTGTCCCCTGCCTCTTAATCTATCTCGCCTATTGCCTTATTAACGTCTGTTGGAGTGTCGTATTCTTCATCCTCCGGTAATTTTTCCAAGAGGGAAATTATATTTTGATCAGCACCTTTTTGTTGAGCGTGCTGGATTAAGTCTTGCTTATTGGCTGGATAGTCAACACCTTTCAAGTGTTTCTGAATTTGTACTGGGTTTGCCTTAGCCATTTTTAGCACCACTAAAGGTTATTAACATCTTCACTGGGTAATTTGTTAACTCCCTCTATCAAATAGGTGAACCATTTTTACTAGCTAAGTGTTTTCAAATCACTCAATAGGGTGATGTAATTACATACAGAATTTACACACTCATCTTGATATTGGGTGTTTCTAAAACTCTATGTAAGCTAATTTTAAGATTTACTTAGGACTGCTACAAGTTCATCTTTTTTCATCTTACTAATACCAGTAATTCCTCGTTTTTTAGCAATTGCTTTTAATTCAGCCGTTGACATTGTTTTGGGGATGAGTAGCTAGGCGTAAATAAATATAATATATTCCGTCATTGTGTTCGCGAAGCGTCTCGTAGAGAGCGAAGCGAAGTAATCGCAATGACATCTTAATATTTAATCATACCTACTTAGTAATTCTATAAATATAGTCATTATTTTATTTTAGTTTGTAGTGAGGACTTCATTCCTCGTCTAAGGACTAAAGTCCTTACTACAAACCTCTTCACTTTACTGTGATGAGTTAATATTCACTCATCCAACTTTTGACAAAATCTAATTTGCTATTACCTGGTTCTGAAAGTCAGGATGTTGACGTTCTAATTGATGGGCTTTTTTGACAATCTTATGAAATGAACGGTTCGCTTTTTCCCATTGTTTAAAAGATTTATGTGGGTCATATAAATGCGTTTCTGGTAGCTTGTGTCCCATTTCTTTTAACACTAACCCCAGTGGAATATTAATTTCATCTTGCAGTTTTAGATAACGTGCAAAAAGTGGCCCATAAGCAGAAATAATTGAACCTACCCCACCTCGTGGTTGTTCCCAGCCGATAAAATATAATCCTTTGTAATCATCTAAAAATGAACCTTCATAGCATTTCACCACTGAACCTTCTACGCGTTGAAGTTCTGGGGGAAGAAAGGGGTAGGAAACATAGTAGCCAGTTCCACAAACGATGAGGTCAAATACTTCACGAGTACCATCAACAAACTCGACTTCATCGCCATCCAAAAAACTCACTCCTGGTTTAGCCGTAATCCGACCGTGTTTGATGTAATAGGGAACTTCACTATTTAATGTGGGATGTTTCTCAAAAATTCGGTGTTTGGGTTCGGGTAAACCATAATCTTCATGTTTGCCGAAGGTGAGACGAATGAGTAAATGAGTCATCAGTCTTTGATACCATAACGGTGATGAGCCTTTGGCACGGTCTGCAACGGGAACACCAGCGAAGGTTTTGGGAATAAACCAGACTGATTCCCGCATACTTAAAACCGACTTAGCCGCTACACGCGCCGCTTCTGCTGCGACATCACAAGCAGAGTTACCACCACCAATAACTAAAACTCGTTTACCTTGCAATTGATTAGGGTGTTTGTAATCTTTGGTGTGGATAATTTCCCCGTTAAATTCTCCTTTAAATTGGGGAAAGCGTTTACACCAGTGATGACCATTGCACATTAAAACACCTTTATACAGGCGTTTTTCTCCATTATCAAAGGTGACTTCCCATCGATTATTTTCTACTGGTCGCACGTATTTGACTTGACGATTTAATTCTATGTTGCGCCGCAAGTCAAAATGATCAGCGAAAGAGTTTAAGTAATCCCGCATATTTTGCGCGCTGGGGAAGTCGGGATAACTATCCGGCATGGGGAAATGAGTAAATTGGGTAATCTTGCGGGAAGATATGATATGTGCAGTTTCATACACACCGTGATACCAATTACCACCGATATCATCACTAGCATCCACTTGATCGTAGGATATATTGGCGGCTTGCAGTGCTTGAGCCATACCCAATCCCACAAATCCTGCTCCAATAATGAGATGTTTGTCTTGAGTAGCGACTAGGTTTTGAGTTGTATCTAATTTACTTACTGTCACCACTTTTTAACCTCCTACCAAACCCAGCATTTACCCAGTCGAGTAACCGAGGGAAATATCTTTTCAGCAGATGTACAGTTTTAGCCGTTTTATCTGGAAATACGTGCAGTTGATTGCAAATAATCCCTTGAATTGTGGCACGCATCACATCGGCGGGGTCTGTCACCAAATCTTCTGGAAATCCCTGAAATTGTTTGGCGAGAGTGCCGAAACGTTCTGACTCCAGAATGGGGGTACGACTAAAGAAAGGATAAACTGCTGTTACTTTCACATTGTAGTCTTTGAGTTCTTGGTATAGTCCTTCACTAAATCCACGCAAGCCAAATTTGCTGGCGGAATAATGAGCTAAACCGTTAATTGCTGACCAACCAGCTAAGGAGGAAATATTAACGATGTGGCCTTGGCGGCGAGTAATCATGTCAGCTGCAAATAAGGCACTTAAGCGCATGGGAGAGAGGAGATTTACCTGCATGAGACGTTCCCATTTATCTTGGGGGACTTCATCCATGCGACCAAATAAGCCAATGCCAGCATTATTAATGAGAATTTCAACGGGGATATTTAAGGTTTTGACTTGATGATAAAGGGTTTCACATCCGGCGGATGTAGATAAATCAGCCGCAAGACAAGCTAACACTTCACCAGTTTTGACTTGTTGTTGAATTTCTGTGACGCGTTGACGCAAGACAGTTTCATCTATGTCTGTCAAAATTAGTCGGCTACCGGCTGCTAACAATTGTTTAGTTAGTTCCTGTCCAAATCCACCGGATGCACCAGTGATGAGAATAACTGTCTGGGATAGTTGGGTCATTTAGCAATTTGAGGGATTGGGGATTGGGGATTGGGGACTGGGGATTGGGAAGATGGGGAAGTGTGGGGAGTGTGGGGAGTGTGGGGGGAAAGATTTCTTCCCTATCCTCCCACACCTCCCACCCCTCCCACACTTCTTGCTTGCCCTATACCCTTACACCCTTAAAACCCCTATACCCCTTGAGAGTCTGATTAAATCTTAGGGGATTGGAGGGCGGTTAATAGTAGAAGTGACCACGGGATTTTAATGTCTGGGATGAGTGAAGGGTTTTTTCTGAGGTTGGGTATTGCAGCCGGAATGAGGAAGCGTAGGGAACGGAGGGATGCGGGTAAGTTGCCTTCTTGATCGACTATGCCGTATTTTTGTGCTAATTCGGCGACAATCTGCACTTTGCCGGTGCGGCGAATCAGGTTTGGTTCTGTGGCTAATTTGGCGATGACTCTTCCTGTTAATAGGGGGGTTTCCCAATTGAATCGCTCACTAAGAACTGAGTTGCTGGGATTAACATTATCTTGCTGTGCTATTTCGGCGGCGAGGGTGGAAAAGAGTTCTGTACCGACGATTCCCGGCCAGATGGCAACGGCTGTGATGTTGTATGGTTTGAGTTCTACAGCCATATCAGATGCTAGGCGATCGCAGCCTGATTTACCAGCACCATAAGCTGCACCAAAGATATAAGAAAGACCACCCCAAGAGGAAATATTACAGATTAATCCCTGTCCTTGCTTTGCCATCATCCGCGCAGCAAACACACTGGCTATATAATGACTACGCAAACCCACATTGTTACAAGCATCCCACAAAGACGTTTCACTTTCCCAAAATGGTTGACCTTGTGCGTCTTTTAATGCTGGGACTCCGGCATATACATTATTTACCAGTAAGTCGAGCTTTCCTTGTTGCTCATCTTGGATACGTTCAAACAGTAACCGCACTTGCTCATCGTCGCTGTGGTCTACCTGTGCAGGAATACACACACCGCCAGCTTGTTCTACAGCTACTTGTGTCTCTATTAAACTACCTGCAACCTCATCACTGGAGTTTGGGTTTAACCTGCGTCCTGTAATATACACAGTCGCTCCCGCTTCTCCTAGTCCAATGGCAATTCCTTTGCCTAGGCCTCTGGTTGCACCTGTGACTAACGCCACTTTCCCCTCAAGGTGTTTCATGATGATTGTTGGTTGGTGATTAGTCAATAGTCATTAGTCATTAGTCAATAGTCAACAGTCATTAGTTTTTCTCCCCCTGCTCCCTGCTCCCTGCCCCCTGCTTTCCCAGTCCCCAGTCCCCAATCCCCAAAAAAGGAACCAGTAGCCTTTTAGACTAGACATTTTGCCCCCTATCCAGTAACCTAGTGCAGAGGTTATTGGCTAGGCGATCGCCAAAATCATACAATTTAATTAACGGTGGTTTTACTTGCAGCCTTTTAGCCTGGGGAATATTTGCATCATTCTCGGTAGGATCTTTAGGCTAAGATTATTATCTGTGAAGAATTTCAGAGAGGTGATTGTAGAGTCAAACTAATTTACTATTATCCTATCATTGATTAGGCTTCTTGTAGCAGAAAAAATAATTAAAAATGACTTTCATGCTCAAATTTATGCTTAAGAAAATTACTTGGTTGATTTATTTAGTTATCAGTCAGTTTTCGCCTAATATCTAATTCTCAATATCATATTTAAACCCATTTCACAGAAAATATCAAATTTCTATTTAACGCAATATTAAGATGTTGTTAACTAAATTTTAACAATGAACAATGGTAGGGATAGATATTCTAAATAGGGTCAGATAAGTTTTTGAATAACAACTGTTATATTATGCTAAATTATCAAAGTTTCAACATCATAACCAACTTATATTTGCAATCACTGTAAGGACATTGGTAAATGCCTAGACAAATTGTTCATGCCAAAAAGAATACGCAAGTTTTAACAGCTAATGCAGCCCCTGGTACTGGTAAGGTGAGAAAAAAATTAGCATTTTTGTGGCGGCAATTACTGGAATCAGTACCGTTTTTATTAGCTTGTATTGTATTTTTAAGCGTGATCAGTTTAAAAAGTCCTTTGCTGCTGTTTTGTTTGCTATTTGGTAGTTTAATCACCATAGTTGTGCAACAAATTGGACAGCAATCACATTTGCCAAAACGATGGTTAATTGTCTGTCAAATTTTAGCATTGGCTTTGATTATGAGCCTGTTTTGGTTAGATTATTTTGCTGCTCCGGCTCAGGCACAATTTTTCAGACGAGCTGAAGATTTTTTCAAAAATACTTTAACTCAGGGAACAGCAAATAATAATGGTCAAGCAGCAGTCAGTTTAATATTCAATATTCTCAGAGGCATCTACTTACTATACATAGCGATTTCTTTGGTTGGTGTGATTAATGCAGTCCGCAAAGATGAAGATTGGCAAAGTGTAGCGAGAACTCCGCTTTTAGTAGTGGTAGCTGTCACAGTTGCAGATGTTCTCACAGGCTTTGTGATTGGCGATAGTAGTAATAAATAATGAGTTAATTATGTCTGAGGAAAAACAGCAAGATTTTCGTCCAGTTAATCAGATTCTCGGTTCTCAACCATCATTGGGGCCAATTCCTGCTGATCAAATATTTCCTTGGACAGTCATTGTTCTGGCTGCTTATTTCATCGTCAATGGAGTTTTTGGAGGTTTATTTACAGATGACTTTCAAAGATGGTTATGGACTGCACTGATTGCAGGTTGGGGAATAGCAACCTGGTGGATTTTAAGTGGTGGTAGGAGTTGGCGGTTTTTAAGTAAATTTATTGGAGTTCCCACTTGGACAAGAGGCTTTGCTCGTTATCAAAGCTTGTTGGAAGTTAACCATGAAGCAAAAAATCGGAAAACAAAGCGTCGGTATCGGCGGACAAGAAAGTAGATTAACGCCTTTTGAAGACGCACTGCATTTATCGACCATGCTGCGAATTTTATTAGATGGGCGAGATGTTGGCGCGTATATTTTAACTAAGGGAACTCAAAAAGATAGATTTTGCTTTGTTTTTGGTTTTGAGTGTCGTGGTATTCATACCACTTTAAGAAACGAACAAATAGACACGATTTTTAATAACATTGAATCGGGACTGAAAGATATCCCTGAAGGTGAAAGGATGACTCTGCACATGGGTTCTTTTAGTTCCGATGGGGAACGACAAAGGGAACTTGCAGATTTAATTAAAACTGCTTCATCACGGGATATCAAATATTTATTAATGGCGGAGAGAGCCAGAATTAAAGAACTGACGAATGCGGGATTACGTAAGCCCAAATTCTTGAGAATTTATGTAACTTATACAATTGAACCCAACGCCAGCCATGCTAATGACTGGATTGAAAAACTGTTAGGACAAGCGGAAGGTTGGTGGTTAAAATTTAAGGGTGATATTGCAGAAGTTGAAAATCAACGTATAGAAACTGTGATCATCCGAGCTTATCAACAAGGCTTTTGTCGTTGGGAACAGTTATTATCTAATAAGATGGGTTTAGATATCAAACCCCTGAATGCAGATGAACTCTGGGAAAATATTTGGCGCAGATTTAATGATACTCCAGCTATCCCTATTCCCCAGTTAGTTCACTTAGACGAAAATGGATTGCATGAGCAAGTTTATTCAGATTTACCCAGCACCAAATTACTAATTGAAAATATCCACAGTACAACCATGTTAATGGAAACTGCTGTACCTTGTGCCGATCGCCGATGGGTAAATGTTAAGAATAATTACATCGGCGCGCTGACTTTCCTCGAAAAACCAGGTGGCTGGCCGAATAAATTTGCTCAGTTGCGTTACTTGTGGGAACTCCTAGCGCGGGAAACAATAGTTGATACAGAAATAGTCTGTGAATTGACACCAGCTAACCCCGCTTTAGTCAAAACCACCTTACAAAGAGTGCTGAAACAGTCCAACATGACAGCACTGATGGCGCAAGAAAAAAGTAGAACTATTGATGTTAATGCTCAATTAAAGTTAAAAAAATCCGTTGCAGCCCAAGAACAATTATATGAAGGGGCGATTCCTATTTATACGGGGTTAGCAATTTTCGTGCATCGTCCTACTGTAGAAAAATTAGACGAAGCGACAAGATATATTGAAAACTGTTTCCAACGTCCGGCACAAGTAGTCAGAGAAATAGAATATGCTTGGAAAATTTGGTTACAGTCCTTACCTATAGTTTGGGAAGGATTATTAGTTAAACCCTTTAACCGTCGTCAGTTATATTTAACTAGTGAAGTCCCAGGGTTAATGCCTTTAGTTTTAACCAAAGCAGGCGATAAAAAAGGCTTTGAATTAATTGCGGAAGAAGGCGGTACACCCATACATTTAGATTTATTTAACCAGCACAAAAATTTAGCCTTATTTGCTACTACCCGTGCAGGTAAATCAGTCTTAGTTTCAGGAATTTTAACTCAAGCCTTAGCCCATAATATTCCCGTAGTCGCCCTAGACTTTCCTAAACCTGATGGCACATCCACCTTTACCGACTATGCCCAGTTTATGGAAGGGAACGGAGCCTATTTTGATATTTCTAAACAGTCGAATAACTTATTTGAACAACCGGACTTGCGATCGCTAGATCCAGAACAACAGCGCGATCGCTTGCTCGATTATACTGCCTTTTTGGAATCAGCCTTAATGACAATGGTCTTAGGCTCATCCAGTGAAAATCAACTCCTAGCCCAAACCGTTCGTTCCCTCCTCAACTTAGCTTTAAGTGCATTCTTTGCTGATATCGGTATTCAAGAACGCTATCGCATGGCAATAGAAGGCGGCTTTGGTTCTCCAGCTTGGCAAAAAACCCCCACTCTCCAAGACTTTCTGCATTTTTGTTCCCCCGAACATCTCAGACTCGATTCTGTGAGTGGTAGAGTCGAAGACGCACTCAGCCAAATTCACCTCCGCTTAAGGTTTTGGCTTTCCAGCCGTGTCGGACAAGCCATCTCTGCACCATCTAGCTTTCCCACCGACGCGCAATTATTGGTATTTGCACTGCGTAACCTCTCCGATAACGAAGATGCGGCGGTGTTGTCATTGAGTGCATATTCCGCCGCCTTACGTCGCGCCTTAAGTAGTCCCGCTTCTATCTTCTTTATCGATGAAGCCCCAATTTTATTTGAATTTGACCAAATTTCGGATTTAGTCGGCAGAATGTGCGCCAACGGTGCTAAAGCTGGTATTAGAGTCATCTTATCAGCCCAAGACCCCGATACCATCGCTAAATCTAGAGCCGCATCTAAGATTTTACAAAACCTGACTACCCGATTAATTGGACGCATTCAACCCGTAGCCATAGATAGTTTCATCAACATCTTAAAATATCCCCGTGAAATTATCGGACGCAACGCCACCGAAAGCTTTTTCCCCCGCAAAGAAGGAGTTTATAGCCAATGGTTACTAGATGATAACGGTATTCATACCTTCTGCCGTTATTATCCAGGCTACGAACAATTAGCAGTCGTCGCCAACAACCCCCACGAACAAACTGCACGCCAACAAGCAATGCAAATTTATGAAAATAAATATGAAGCAATTTCCACATTTGCTCGGCAATTAGTTGCTGCATTACGCGGTAGTTAGTCTTATCAATTCAAAATACCCTTACGGGAAGCAAGCTACAAAATTCAAAATTCAAAATTCCCTACGGGATATTACTACAAAATTCAAAATTAAGTTATGTGACTGGGGTGATACAGATATGAAAAAAACTACTTTATTAACTCTGACATTTTCAACCCTCTTAATTTTGCCGGCAATGGCGCAATTAGGTAAAGTTTGGACAGACTTTCAATATTACTCTACAGATTTTCAAAACTATCTGAGAAATAATCTCAACGATAGTTTAGATAATAACTCTCAAAATGCTCTTAGCAATGCTCGTGGAGATTTAAATTTACCTAACCCCATAGACGCAGGCAAACAAGCCCGCCAAGGTATTTTATTTTTTAATACCATCCCCGATAAATTTGAAAACAATCAGGCAGTATATTCTAACTCAGTTACTAACGAAATTAATCGAGTCATCACCCGTAGTTCCGTAGTTGGTGTTTTAGGCAGAGATGCCCAAATCAGAACCAAAAATAAACTAGAAAACACAGAACAAACAATAGAAAATATTACCAATATTAGTAATGAATCTGATAATTTATTTAACCAAATCATAGGGATGATACCTGGTGGTACGTCAGCAGAAATTGCTGCGAAAGGACAATCTAATTTACAGTATCAAAGCATTAGAATCCAAAGCGAACAATCAAAACTCATCGCCGAAACTCTAGCGCAAAACCTACAAACCAATCAATTTATCCAATACTCCAATTTAAACCTAGCCAACATATCCCAACAAATAGAAGAATCAAATCGGGCGCGACGAATAGATTCAGCCACAGAAGCCGCCAGACTCCTACGCACCACCTCCCAAATCGATTTATTCGGAACAAAAACCGATAACTAAAGCTATGAATAACTTTGTGCCTTTGCGCCTTGGCGCGAAACAAATCCTAGCTGAAATTGGTATCACCGACACCCTCAATAATGGTGTCACAACAGCACGCCGCCTAGCAGAAAGCTGGGATAATCAATGGCTAGACTTACTGCAAAATAATACCAGTAACAATTTATATGGCGCATTAACTAACTTAGGTATTTTCTTCGCCGTCGGCACACTTTTATTTTTCATGATTCAATGGCTCAAAGATGTCATTCATAGTGAATATTCGCGCCCGATATCTGCATTAGTTTGGCCTTTTATCGTCGTAGTTCTACTCAGTAATGCTGGGAATGGTAGTATGCTTTCAAGTTTGACCTTGGGTGTGCGTAACTTTATTAACACAGTCAATCAACAAGTCATCACCACAGCCAACGGAAATCTAGTTTATCAACAAGCATTAAATATGAGTGTGGCTGAAGAAGTCGCCGGTTCTTTACTACGTCCTTGTCAATCATTGACTGGTGAACAACAAACTCAATGTTTAACTAAAGCCAGCGAGAGAATTGATAACCTCTGGCGTGAATATAGAAATTTATACGGGAATCAAGTTTGGATTAGTAGATTAGAAAATCAAGTGAATCAAATTAGATTCGGCACAGGAATTGTTACGGAAACTAACTTTAATTCCCTATTGGGAAATACAGTACAAACCACTATTAAAAACTTTTTGATATCATTACAACTTGCCTTTCAAAACTTAATTGAAGCCACAATGTTGCTGATAGCAGCTTTAGGCCCTTTAGCGGTGGGAGGTTCTTTACTACCTGTAGCTGGTAAACCGATTTTTGCTTGGATTACAGGATTTTTAGCGGCGGGAATTGCCAAGATATCCTTTAATATTATTGCCATTTTAACGGCGGCGGTGATAGTGAATGGCCCGGCGCAAGACCCCAACGCCAATCCTGATTTAATGTGGTTTATGATCTTCTTGGGTGTTTTAGCCCCATTATTATCTTTAATTTTAGCTTGCTTGGGGGGAATGTCAGTCTTTAATGCGATTAGTAATACATCGGAATTGGTGAGAGATAGACTCTAAATTGTGAGGGTAGAAAGTAATAATGACTAACTTGTTAACGAGAAAGAAAGAACAGAAAATTAGTGCAATCACAATTTTTGCGATCGCCACTTTTAGTTTACATTTTTTAGTATTATTAATACTCCTCTCCCAAGGTTTAAACATTCGCCAATTAAGCCTGCGAAAACCCCCTAATTTTGTACAGACAATTGATGGTCAACCGATTAACAAACTCGATGAATTAGCCAGAGAACCTCAAGCCATTCGTCAGTTTGTCAGTAAAACCATGACATCAATATTTAACTGGTCAGGAACTTTACCACCACAGAATATAGAAGAAGTCGCCAAACCCAAACCAGACCCAGGAATTTTAGTCAGAACCCCCAACGGCGGGAGTCAAAAAGTCACCACTAGTAGTTGGGTTGCGAGTTTCGCCATTTCCGAAGATTTCCGCAAGGGTTTTTTGAGTGTCATAGCTGATATGACTCCTCCAGAGGTATTTGCTATCAACCCCAACCAAGCCATATCCGCAGAACTGATAATTAAGCGAGTCTATCCCCCTGTACAAATCGCCCCTGGACAGTGGCGTGTAGGTATGGTAGCTGATTTAGTACAGACAAAAAAGATTGATGGACAAAAATTAATTACGCCCTTCAATAAAGATTTATTAGTACGTGCAGTAGATTATTTTCCCTCTCCTTCATCCTCTAGTAGCACTGACTTACAAAAGGCAATTTATAGTAGCCGCACTGACAAATTAGAAATCTATGAAATCCGCAATTTATGTTTAATAGATGGCTACAGTAACGGTAATAACGAACAAGCTAACCCCTGTGCCAATAATAGTTTCATCAGATAAAAACCTTGATATACCAATTAATTTCACGTCATCAATGAATTCCTCCCAGTCCCCAATCCCCAATCCCCAGTCCCCAATATTATGCAATTACTCAAATCAGAAACGAAAAAAAATAGTATCCTCCCCCTCTTAGCCGTCGGCACATTTGGCTTACATCTGTTGACTTTACTGTTGCTGATGTTTCACGGGTCAATGTTAGAACTATTAAATCGGCGATTAACACCCCGTAGTCTAGTACAACTTGTAAATGGGAATGCCATTACAGTAGACCCAAAATCAAGTGCGGAACGATATCCAGAAACTATCCGCCGCTTTGTAGGTGAAACTATGACGCTGATGCTGACTTGGTCATCACAACAGCCACCGGCTGCTATTTGGGAAAGTAGCTCATCGTTATTAGCGAGTAATTTACAATCAAAATTTCTAACTGAAATTAATAATTTGAATTTAACTCAACAATTTGGCAATACTAATAGGAGTGGTGAACACATATTCATCGTTGAGAGAATTTCCCAGCCAACTCCCATTGGTGAGGGTAAATGGCAAGTCGAAATGTTAGCTCATCAATTAATTTTTAATAATTCTGATAACTTAGGCAGGTCAATTCCTTTTAATAAACAAATTTTAGTCCAAGCTATAGATGAATCAGCAATTTCCCTACCTAATACACCCTTACCGTGGCATTTAGCCGCTTACCGTTTGGGTGAAGCCAGGTTAGAAATTTATAATATCTGCGACATTGAAGACAAGAACTGTTCCACTAAATCCAACTAAGCAACACACCATGACTCCCCACTCTGGTATTACTGAAACTCCCCCCATCTCACTCACACCTTTGCCTAGTGAAGATTTGCCGGTAGATAACTGGGAATCACAAATGGCGAAATTAGTGGGATTGGAAGAAGAATCTCCCGATGAGGAATCTGCATCTGTTATAGATCAACCATCTCCGGTGACTCCCATCGCAGACCCCACAGAACAACCCCTATCATCAAATCCCTTTGCTAAGTTGGCTTTAGTGGGAACAGGAACTTTGACTATAGTGTTAGTGGCTGGTGTATTCCTCTCACAGATGATGAGTGGTACTAATCAAAAGCCCAAACCAAATAATATAGTTGCATCGCCAACCCCGACACCCACTGCTAGTTTGTCTCCAGAGGAAAACCTGCAACAAGAAGTAGAAACGCTCAAAACAAAGTTAGCTTTAGCTGAACAAGCCCAAGCTGTGAAACAGGCACAACAAAGCCTCCGCAATAGTACCATACCCACTTCCCGTCCAACGGCTACTCCCACCGTCCAAACTAACCCTAGCGTGAGAACTGAAAGATTTCCTGTAGTGCAGCCTACACCCAGAACTGTGGTAATTGAGCGTCCAGCCAACTCCTATCTACCGCCACCTATCCCTGTTGCTAATTCTGTCATCCCACAGCTACCACCTCCTCCCGTAACCCCAACAGCTGCACCATCCACACCCAACCCCTTTGCAGAATGGTCAAGGTTAGCTAAGTTGGGTAGTTATGGAGAGATTAACACTGGTAGCGCGCCGCAAATAGCCGCAACTGCTCAACCATCGGCTAACAATTATGTACCACCCCAACCGCTTAACCCCGATAACTATCGCCCACCCTCCAGAATCGACCCAAATACAAGTATAGCTAGATACCAAGTCCCAAAATCTTTGAAAGTAGGAACTAGTGCTAGAGGGGTACTAGCTACGGCAGCTTTTGGTGAAACTACTAGAAATAGAGGTGACGATAGTAACAGCGATAATCCCAATATGTTTGTCGTGCAGTTGCGAGAACCCCTCAAAGATAGTAGTGGCGCGATCGCCTTACCTGCAAAAACTGAGTTATTAACACAAGTGCGTTCCATCTCGGAACAGGGTCTAGTCCAGATGAAGATAGCCAAAGTCCTCATCCCCAGTGATGGTAATCTCACAGAAAGAGATGTACCCGAAAACGCCCTACTAATTCGTGCCGGTGGCGGTAGACCCCTAGTAGCACAACAATATCCCAATCGCAGTTCATCAATAGCCTCAATGGACGCAGGTTTATTCGTCTTAGGTGGGATAGCGAAAGCCGCAGAGTTATATAACCGCACCGATTCCCAAGTCACAGTCAACGGTGGTAGTACCGTCGTCACCAACGACTCCAACCGCCGAAACATCGCCGCAGGCGTACTAGAAGGTGGTTTAAACTCCGTCGTCCCCCAAATTTCCCAACGCAACCAACAAGCGATCGCCCAAATGATGCAACAAAGTAACGTTTGGTTATTACCTGCCGGTACGGAAGTTGAGATATATGTCAATCAGGCAATGCAGTTTTAGTGGGGATTGGGGACTGGGGAAAAGGTGGACAAGGTGGACAAGGTAGAATTTATTCTCCATCAAAACTCAAAACTCATTACTTACCACTCATTACTCATTACTCATTACTCATTACTCATTACTCATTACTCAGCACCGGCTAAACGCCGCGCTACCGCTAACATCACTCTCTCTGTTTAGGTAATATTGAACATGAAACCTCATTTCGGTCACGGCGTTTCCCTATTATTTACAGCTGCGATACTATTATTGGCTGGTCGTGCGGTTGCAAATAATGCCGTTCTGCGTTCAATTTTCTCTTGTCAAGCTCAAGGTTTGGGGGGTGTCGTACCCACGATTACAGTGTGGTATCAACAAGGAACAAATTTAAGCTTTATCCCCGCCGGCGAAACTATTAGAAAAGTCTGGCTCAATGACCCATCGGAGGTAACATTAGATTTTGATGGGTCTATGTGTATGCAATTTGGTCAAGAAAATAGTGGCGATTGTAAAAACTCTGGTGCTAACGTCATTCAATTGCGACGTATTCCTAAGCTCGATATTCCCGGACTACCTAAAACTAATAATACGCTTTTAACAGTAATTACAGAAGCTCAAGGTCAACCAAAACTATATACTTTCAGAGTTCTTTATGGAGATGATGCACCGGAATATCATACTTTAGCGGTTTATGCTGATCCCCCTCCGGCTGGACAATCCTGTGTCAGAGTGTCTCGCTAAATACTAATCTAGGTTTGTAACTGGGTGGGATAAAAATTCTATTTCAAGATTCACGCAATATAAAATTCGTAAACTCTTTGATTCCCTCTTTATTAAAATGTGTGTAGGTTTTTTACAAACTATGGTCGAAAACTACAAGAAAGGCAAATAAAATTGGGAGTTAATTCTAAACTTTCTCTGCTGTGAAAAACCTACACCTGCAACTTTTCGTGAGTAATCAGCAATTAGTTCTGGTCAAAATTAAATAAAGGTTTTCTGAACAAGAGTAAGTTTTTACGCTTACGTTTATGCTGATGTTGAACGCTAGTTAAGTATTGATCAGCATAACGAAATGCAGATGCACCATCATAAGCGGCGATCGCGATCGCTTGGAAGAAAACCTTGGTAGGAACTTCTTGATCACACAGCCTTTGCGTCAGAACTAATAAATCTCTGTCTGTTGCAGGAAAGGTAATTTCTTCTGACCATTCTGGATCATAGTCAACATCTTCAATTACAGTTCTGGACATTTTGAACCTCCCCGAAGGCAAAAGATGCGAAACCTGTAATGAAATTTAACTGCTGCTCCCGTGATTGTAAGTTATCTGGGAGTTCGGTACTGTTGCATCCGATTTCCTTGAGAATTTCTAAACAATAGGCTCTAATTTCGCTGCATGAAGCGTTTTCCCACTTCATACCTACTTCTTTAGCTTTCTCTAAATTACATCGAATTACGTTAGTTACAGGGCTAATCATGAATGCACCCTCATAAGCTTGATGATTGCAGTTTTGATCAAAAGCCCAAACTAATGGAACCGTGTTTTTGCGGAATTTATGAAGACAGGCTGCAAAATCGTCAGCGCATTTGCGGAAAAGATTTTCAGGCGATCGCGGTTTTTTCTTAAATAGATCACTACGTAGCTACAAGTCATTGTCCATTTGGCGAGTATACTACTGAGTGTCAAACTCAGTAATATTGACCAATTAGCGCAGTAATCTTACTTATACTGAAGAAATATAACTTAAGTAGTAGATAATTACAGACATTTATTAATTTTATATATGATGTTTTTATCAAAAAGATTACATATATTTTTGAGTCGATACACCACAAGAATGATTTTATTTACTGCACTATCTTGAGAAATTTCATTCTCTAGACCGATTTATAAATTTCTTTTTAGATTAACAATAAAAACAGCTTGCATAGCTTGCAAAAATCAGAACAACCTGAAGCAAAATTAAATTACTATTTACCTACTTAAATCATATTAGGAAAATATCAGGAGTTCTTACAAGCTATACAAGCATTATAACTTAATCGTGAGATACAAACTAAAAATTAATTTTAATTTAGATACTATCTCAAATTAAGTTAACATCTGGCAAATTTGATAGAGGATTAACAATGAATATGTTTAGTTGTGTTCTACGTCCATTTAAGTTTCTCATCATCGCTTTTACCTGTGCATTGCTGTTACTCTCTAGCACTATTCCAGCATTTGCGATTGAGAGCTACAAAAGTGATCCCACAGAAGCTACTACACAACTCCTAGAGACACAACGCCAAACTGATGAAGTTGCTAAGTCTCCACCACCAACACTAGAAGAAGTGCAGAGAAAATCTAATGAAGGACTAAATGAAGTCCAAGGTGCTGCTGACATTGAAAAGATGAAACGTCCAGAAAATTCTCAAAGTGCAACTTCTGTAGAAGATGAAGTAAAGAGTTTCTTAGAAAAAGTTACAGGTAACAAGTAACTTGGTATTAAATGATAGGTAAGAACCATAATTAATCATAAATTTTAGGTTTGAATATTCCTATCTCAACTCGTAAAACTAACGTAAGTCAGGTTTTAAAGCCTGACTTAATTTCAATACATTTAGCACCTATTGGAAAAATTTAGGTTGAAAATCTCACCCCTGGCGGGCGTACCACTTTGTGGAAGCAAGCTACTCGTTAGCGTCTCGTCATAGAAAAAATCCTTGTTTCACAAGGTAGCTAGAAACCCTACACCTTGTAGGTGGCTGTCTTTAATTTTGAATTTTGAATTTTGAATTTTGAATTGATTTATTGAGACTTTAGTTATAGTTAATTTCCATTGGACAATCTTTCCTTTGATTGATGTAAATACTAGTTAATTTTTGAGACTTTAGTACATAACGTCAGCTTAGGAAATAATAGCAATGCGTACTATCAACATTGGTTTAACAGAAGAACAACGCCAAGGAGTGATTAATTTGTTAAATCAAGATTTAGCAGATTCTTACCTTCTATTAGTAAAAACCAAAAAGTACCATTGGGATGTTGTAGGCCCTCAGTTTCGCAGTCTGCATGAACTTTGGGAAGAACATTATCAAGCACTCACAGAAAATATTGATGAGTTAGCTGAAAGGGTAAGAGCTTTAGGTGGTTATCCTATAGGCACAATGGCAGGATTTCTGCAAGTCACAACTCTCAAGGAACACGCCGGAGATGTCCCCAACGCAACTGGCATGGTAGAGCGACTAGTAGAAGATCATGAACAGATCATTCGGAATTTGAGAGACCACGTAGACCGCAGTGGTGAAGAGTTCCATGACCAAGGAACTGCTGATTTTCTCACTAACCTCATGGAAGATCACGAAGAAATGGCTTGGATGCTGCGTTCATTTATTGAAGGTCAACCAGTCCAACCCAACGGTACACAACCAGCAACAGAAACCAAAACCCCTGTAGGTGTTTAAAAAAGGCACAAGGAAAAAGATTCCCTTCCTTTTACATTTTGCCTTTTGCCCTTTACCTTTTGCCTTTTAAGGAGTAAACAAGTGCCAGAAGTTTATCAAGCAGAACGTACAATTTCCGCAGTATTGAAAGAACAAAAGCAAGTTGATGATGTAATTCGTCGGTTATTAGATAGAGGTGTACCTAGAGACCATATTTCGGTCATGGGTAGAAACTTTCAGTCAGAAACTCGGATTGCAGGATTCATCACTAAAAGGGATGTAATTCTCGGAGGTTTGAGAACAGGAGCTATATTTGGTTCCTTGTTTGGTTCATTTCTGAGCCTACTGACAGGGGTGGGTGTACTGTTTATTCCTTTTGTCGGCCCCATCGTAGCGGCTGGCCCCATTAGTGCGATTCTTTTGGGAGCAGCCAGTGGTGCGATCGCAGGCAGTGCTGGTGCTGGTTTAGTCTCCGTTCTCACTACCTTGGGAATGCCTGAAGACAAAGCCGCAGTCTATCAAACCCGCTTACAAGCTGGTGAGTTTTTAGTGCTGGTAGAAGTACCAAGCGATCGCGCCGGAGAATTCCAGTTACTACTAGAAAGTGCTGGTGCAGAAGAAATTAATACTATCGAGAAAGCACTATCTCATCCCTGTCCCGGCCCTTGCAACAGTCCTGAAGACTTATCGCCTGAAGTCCGTTCTCATCTTTCTTCAGACGCTCAAAACACTTTTATCCAACGCTACAATCAAGTGTTAAATGAGACTAGCGACGAATTTACAGCTGAACAAGCAGCATGGGAAGCTGTACATCAGAAATTTGATGAAGATGAAAACGGTGTTTGGTCAAAGCAAAAAGTCGGTGTTTAAGCTGCTTTCCTAGATTGAACAGTCGGGGGTAGTGAACTTGAGTTCATTACCTTTTTTATTTGCAAATTCAAGGTACAAAAGCTTAGTTTCTATCTGTTGCTGGATTGGTGAAGATTGGTAAAACCAGCAGATTTATCATTGTTAAACATAACTTTGATAAATAACATTACATTATCTGCTTTTTACCCATAGCTCGTTTTTCCCAGAGCTAAAATACATTCACACTACACCGGCACGATGAAATATGGGGACTTTTATTAGTTCATTTTTTGTTTTCTTAATATTTCTCAGTCTATTTGGCTTCAAGCTAGACAGAGAATACCAGCGTGGCGTTATTTTCCGTTTAGGTAGAATTAACGGTGTCAGAGGGCCGGGTTTATATTGGATTCTGCCCATGATTGACCAAAAAGCCCAAGTCGATATTCGGACTAAAACAGTCAATATTGAACCACAAGAAACAGTAACTGCTGATAGCGTAACTATTAAAGTTAACGCCGTTTTATACTACCGCATTCTTGATCCATCCAAAGCCATCAATAAAGTAGAAAATTACCAATCAGCCGTTTATCAAACTGCTTTGACGACTTTACGTAATGTCGTAGGTCAAAATATTTTAGATGATGTTTTACAAAATCGCGACAAAATCAACACTAGAGTCCAAGAAATTGTTGATGAAATAACTGAACCTTGGGGAGTTGTGATTGAAAGGGTGGAAATGAAAGATGTGGAAATTCCACTCGCCATGCAAAGAGCAATGGCCAAGGAAGCAGAAGCCATTCGTGAAAAACGCGCTCGGATCATTAAAGCCGCAGCAGAACAAGAAGCCTCCATCAAATTAGCTGAAGCTTCTCAATTAATCATAGATAATCCTGTAGCTTTAGAATTACGGCGATTGCAAATGTTGACTGAAGTAGGAGCAGAAAATAATACAACTACTTTAGTGATGATTCCCTCTGATTTCATTAGTTTAGCTAAACGTTTATCAGATTCTATTCCCAATCAAGAACAGCAAAAATAGTTAATAAACTGTAGTTGAAAGTTTTAAACTGAGTTGAAAGTTGATAAGTTAAGGCAGAGTCAGTAATTGTCTCTTGCTGTGTGAGCGATAATTGTTGGATAATCATTTGCCAACTTCCTGTCAACGCCAAACAAATGCAGCGCACCAAACAAAAAGCCACTCTCAAATTTCTAGACTTGTTTTGTGGCATTGGCGGGTTTCGTATTGCAGCACAAATGGTTTGCCAAGAGCGAAATCTTCAACCAGTATGCGTTTTTTCCAGTGATATAGATCCTGCTGCTCAAAAAGCATATGCAGTCAACTTCAAAGAACAACCCGCAGGCGACATCACTAAAATAGATACTCAAGACATTCCTGAACACGATATTTTATTTGCAGGGTTTCCGTGTCAACCCTTCAGTATATGCGGAGACATGAAAGGTTTTGATGATATACGCGGTACTCTATTTTTTGAAATCGCCCGTATATTGCAAGCAAAAGAGCCTCAAGCCTTTATCCTTGAAAATGTCAAACAACTAAAAGGACATAATCAAGGGCAAACACTCAGGCGAATCATGGAGACTATTGGCAACTTAGGATACCATGCAGACTATCGCATTCTAAACGCGCTTGATTTTGGTTTACCGCAAAAGCGCGAACGCATTTTTATTGTTGGCTTCCGCAAACCTGTTAATTTCCTCTGGCCTGAAGGTGGTATTGCGATGAAACCCCTGGCGGAAATTTTGACAGATGAAGTTCCAGATTTCTACTATGCTTCTGAAAAAATTAGGAATAGTCGCATAGAAAAACGAAAGGGGAAGCAGCAGTATAGTGAGATGACTATCTGGCATGAAAACAAAGGCGGAAATATAAGTGCATACCCCTATTCCTGTGCCTTGAGAGCAGGCGCGTCCTATAATTACCTTCTAGTCAATGGTGAAAGAAGACTGACAGAACGCGAAATGTTGCGCCTCCAAGGCTTCCCTGATTCCTTTCAGATAGTTGGCAGTTATCAAGCCGTCAGAAAACAAGCTGGCAATACTGTAGCTGTTCCTTGTGTTGCGGCTGTCATTCGCTCGGTTCTAGATGCAATGGCAGAAACTGCAACTAAATCAACAACCCCCAAGTCCCACACTCAGAGAGAATTGAATTTGACCCTTGATACTGCTGTTAGCATATATACACCTAGCGGAATTGCTTTTGTGGAGAGTACGTCACCGCAAGATTTTCAATTGAGTGTTTTATTGGAAAAATTCGTCAAACAAAGGGGTATCAAGCGAAGCATTGACAAAGCTTATGAGATTGTTACCTATAGTCTCTTGGAAACAATCGTAGTTGCTCTTGGCACAACTATCAAAGTCAGTATTCCCCCCAAAAACAAAGAATTGCTAGCCGAGTTTTCAGACTGACGCGGGTTTTGTTGGGGCTGGAAGCAGGAAAAGAAAGTTGGGAATTTCCTGCCCATATTTATCGTGTTGGTGTCACTAATGCGGCTGATAGAGGTTTGGATATGTGGGCTAATTTCGGCCCGGCAATTCAAGTTAAACACTTAACGCTTGATAGCAAATTGGCTCAAACAATTATTGATCAAGTAGAAAGTGACAATATTGTAATAGTATGCCGTGACGCTGACGCAGAAGTAATTAAAGTTGTCACCCAACAAATTAGTTGGGGGCTACGTATGCGGGGTATTGTGCGCGAGTCTGAATTGATTAATTGGTATGAGCGTTGCTTGCGTGGGAAGTTTGCCGAACAACTGGCGCATCCTCTAATGAGTCGTCTAGCGAATAGCTTTAAATTAGAATTTCCACAGGCTAATGCTATTGTGGATTTTCTAGAAGAACGTCAGTATCTTTCAATACCTGTTGATCAATTTTGGATAACAGAGATTGATATTAAAGATATAGCTTTTTAACTAACTATACCTCCATAGGTAGTGGTATAAAAGCAGCACTTTCAAGCGTGCGAGATGCAAATAAAAGACAAGCTCTAATGTCTGCTTCCACTAAGCCTTCATATTCTGCCAAAATCTCTGTTACTGTTGTGCCATGTGCTAGAAGATTTAGAACGTATTCAACTGTAAGGCGTGTTCCTTTAATGACAGGTTTACCAACCATGACTTTAGGATTAACACTGATTCGGTTTAACAGTTCTTGATCTGTCATATTTCTCAAAATCTCAGTTTAACGTCTTGCTAATTCTGGAGTCTTACCCTTCAACCCAATCATTAATTTGAGCATAAAGACTTTCAGCATCGGGACACGCTGCATCAACCATAAACCCAAGCGACGCAAAAACACCACAGGCTGAAACTGATTGGAAAACATCCGATCTAACAAATCTGTAAAGCCTAAGATGGCCAGATTTTCTTTTTGTCGCCAACCTTCGTAACGCTTAAGTACCTTGAGATTACCGATATCTTCCCCAGCTTGATGGGCTTTTTGGATAACTTGCGCTAAAGCCGCTACATCACGAATACCCAAATTTAACCCTTGTCCGCCGACAGGATGACAATTGTGAGCTGCATCACCTACCAAAGCCAAACGGGGAAGGACATAACGATCGCTTTGCATTAGTTGTACTTGAAACACGAAGCGATCGCCTAACAATTCTAACTTGCCCATCTGATCCCCAAATCGGCGGCTGAGTTCTTTTAAAAATTGTTCATCATCTAAAGCACACAAAGCTTGTGCCTCAGCATGGGGTGCTGTCCAGACAATGCGGCAACGATTCCCTGGTAAGGGTAAAATCGCAAAGGGGCCACTCGGCCAAAATCTTTCGTAGGCTGTATCATTGTGGGGTTTTTCTGGTTTAACAAAAGCCACAATACAAGATTGCCAATACTTCCAACCGTGAGTTTTAATGCCAGCAGCTTGACGAATAGGCGATCGCGAACCATCCGCAGCTACCACTAATTTACTCTTAACTAGTTTGACTCGCTCACCAATTTTGATATTAATGACTACCTCGTTCTGCTGATATTTAGTATTCACCACCTCAGCCGGACAAAGATAAGTCACATTCTGACAATTCTGCACAAACTCTTGTAGAGGTTCGAGCAGTGCTTGGTGTTCTGCCACATAACCTAATTCTGGTATGTCTTGACTGATATCTTGGGTTTCAAATTCCACTACCTGGGGATATTCAGCATCAGACAGACGCACTTGGCGATATTTAGCAATTTTCGGCAGCATTTTGTCCCAAATGCCAATCCCTTGATATATCAGTGCTGACAGCATATGCACTGCGTAGGCTTGTCCTTTGCTGACACCCATTGATGTGACCTTAGCCTCAATCAGCAGAATGTTCAAGCCAGAGTCTTTTAAAGCCGCCGCCAAAGTCAAGCCGACAATGCCGCCACCGACAATCACCAAATCATAATCATACCTTGGTAATTCTGGCAGTAGATATGGAGAAGAAGTTGTTTGATTAAACTGCGTTAACGCCATTGTGAAGAGAAATTAAGCAATTTTATTTCTTATTGTGACGCGATCGCCCTCATTAGGGCAAGGGGCAAGAGGCAGGGGAGCAGGGAGCAAGGGGAGACAAGGGAGATTTTACTTCAGCCCCATGCCCCATGCCCAAAAACTTGATAAGAGTGGACATTTAGAACGATATGATGGGGAGGTAGCTTGTTGTACTTTCCGAGGGTACTGTCCCAATGCTCTCTACACTACGTGCTGATTTTCGTATCATCTTTGAACGTGACCCAGCTGCTCGTAACTTACTGGAGGTCTTGTTTTGTTACCCCGGTTTACAAGCCCTGATGTTTCATCGGTTGGCTCACGGGCTGCACGGTATCGGTCTTCCTTTTATTCCTCGTTTGATTTCTCACATAGCTCGGTTTTTGACTGGTATCGAAATTCACCCAGGAGCGACCATCGGCAAGGGTGTATTTATTGACCACGGTATGGGAGTAGTGATTGGGGAAACAGCGATCATCGGTGATTATGCTTTGATTTATCAAGGTGTGACCTTGGGAGGAACCGGTAAAGAAAGCGGCAAACGTCACCCCACTTTAGGTGAAAATGTCGTCGTTGGGGCTGGTGCTAAAGTATTAGGTAATATTCTCATCGGTAATAATGTCCGTATCGGTGCTGGTTCTGTGGTATTACGGGATGTTCCTTCAGATTGTACGGTGGTGGGAATACCAGGCCGGATTGTGTACCGTTCAGGAGTTAGGGTTGCACCACTAGAACACAACAACTTACCCGACTCAGAAGCGGAAGTCATTCGCGCTTTAGTCAACAGAATCGAAGCATTAGAAGAGCAAATCCAAACTCTACAGCGTCAAAACGCTGATCAAAAAACCCCTGTTTTAGTGAGTTATGTAGTTAAAGATTGTGAAAGTTTGCCAGCTGATGCTGCTCCTATATGTAATCTCCGAGATAAAGCTATACAGCAGTTTTTAGACGGAGCAGGGATATAACAATTCAAAATTCAAAATTCAAAATTCAAAATAGGGAGTGGTGAGTGCTGTTAACGGTGGCGAGGCATTTAGCGATTGCTGAGTGATTAGTTTTTCCTTGGCTTACCCTGTCCTCTTTTGCCTCTTTCCTCTGCACCCTCACACCCTCACACCCCTCTCTGTTAAGGATTAACGTCTTTGATAGACCACTGTTGATTTTGATCACAATAGTAAATGCGGCGGTTTTGGGGTTCACCACGTAATTCTAAATGGTCTACTTGTGTGGGTTCTAGTAGTAATAAGCAAAAATTAGTTAGTGGTTGATGTGGGTCGGGTGGTGGTGGCTCAAAGGCTGCTGGTTCGGCTTTGGGTTCCCCAGGATGCGGCCAAGCAAATTGTAAACGGGCTGCATCGCTTAATTCTTGCCACATAGCGATTCGGGCTGCTTGCAGATGGGGATGAGATTCATCACTGCTCGCTACAGTTAATTTACCAGTGATGCGAAATTGTTCTCTGGTGTTGGGAAAATACCAACAAACTTCCGCCCAGGGTTGCTGCTGTATTTGGTCGATTTTTTCACTCCGGCTATCGGTAATAAATCTGAGTTGGTTAGTATCTGCTAAAAAACCACGAAAGACTACGGTACGATTAGCAGCATGACCGTTAGTTTTGACTGTGGCTAGTTGCAGGTAACGGGCGTATACAAGGCTACGGTTGCGGTGGAGAGCATGGGCTAAAGCACTTCTCCAAGGAGCTAGGGACATGATGAAGTTTTGTTGCAATTTATCCAGACTCAGATTAATCACAAAGTGGAGAAATTAGCAATCTTTTCGTTTAATCTAGTTTGTCTACATTCCTAATTGATTGAGTGGAATTCCTCTCCAAGAAGAGCTAAATTTTCCCCATACCGATGATTTTACGACTTGAATACTGTTAATAATTGCAACTCAGTGTATAAACTTTTGCGGAAGAGAAAGCAATTATACATCATCAATATGTGTGGCAATTTCTACAGTTAGCTCATAGCGTAAAGTGGAAAAATTTTCAAGCTTTTTTCCTCTATCTACTTGGCGTATAGTCGTAATCTGTTCACAAGCAACACTCCTTTTGATATGGTTCGAGAGCTGGAAATTAAACGTCAGGGTGCAAAGTTTCCCGAAACTGCACCAGCCGCTAACCCTGTATTTTTTAGAACTTATAGCCGCCGTACAGAAGCGGGTTTGAGAGAAACTTGGGATGAAGTGTGCGATCGCACTATCCAAGGTTTAGTCGAGTTAGGTAAACTCACACCAGAAGAAGCCGCCATTTTAGAAAAGACTCAACGCAAATTGCAAGCCTTACCCAGTGGGCGTTGGCTTTGGGTAGGTGGCACAGATTGGATCTCTAAGCCCAAAAACTTTTCCGGTGCGTATAACTGTACCTCTACCAACCTGCGAGACTGGAACGCCTTCGGGTTAATGATGAACCTCGCCATGATGGGTTGCGGTACGGGGGCAGTCATAGAACCGCAGTATATTAATCAACTGCCTGCTATCCGTAACCATCTCCATGTGAATGTGCAGGGAAATGTTGGGGATACAGCTAAAGAATTACGTCGTGAATATACACAAACCCATATAGAAGGGAACACAGTTACTATCCATGTTGGAGATAGCCGGGAAGGTTGGGTGGCATCCTACCAAACCTTATTAGAGTTATCAACCGATGAAAGATTTACTGATGAAGTACAAGTAATAGTTGATGTCAGCGATGTCCGCCAAGCTGGGGAAACCCTCAAAGGTTTCGGTGGTGTAGCGAATCCTGTGAAATTACCAGGACTATATCAGCGTTGTGCTGCCATTCTCAACAAAGCTGTCGGTAGACAATTAACTTCCGTGGAATGCTGTTTGTTGATTGACGAAGCTGCTGTAACAATTGTTGCTGGTAATATACGTAGAAGCGCGGGGATGCGTCAGTTCATATCTGATGATGAACAAGGCGCAACTGCCAAAGATAACCTGTGGCAACAAGATGAAAATGGCAACTGGCGTATAGATCCTGAGCGCGATGCTTTGCGGATGGCGAACCACACCAGAGTGTTTCACCGCAAGCCAACCCTAGAAGAATGTATTAATGCTGTACGTAAGCAATATTACAGTGGTGAGGGTGCAATTCAGTGGGCTGGTGAAGCTGTTGCTAGAGCTAACTGTGATTTGTTAACTACACAAGCGTTGAAAGCTGATTTCATCAAAGCTTACGAACAAGGAACAGCTAAAGATTGGTTACAAAAACGACACCCTGAAATTGATGCAAAAGAGCTAGAACACCGTCTGGCAAGGTTTGGTCTCAATCCATGCGGGGAAATCTTGGGTAGTGATTTTCACTGTGTAAGTGGTGATACTTTACTGATCACTCAAGATGGAATGCACAAAATTCAGGATGTAGCGGGATGTCAAATTAGCATTTGGAACGGTAAAAACTGGAGTCAAGTGCAACCATTTAAAACTGGTAGTTCTCGCATTCTCTATCGTGTGCGCTTCGGAGACGGTTCATATTTAGATGCAACTGAGTATCACCGCTTCTTTGTCAAAGATAGATTCAGCAAGAGTTATAAAGAAGTTCAAACTAAAGATTTGATGGATACCAGTCGGTATGCTATCCACACTGAACCATTCAAAATTCAGTATGAAGATGGTTTAGATATCGATCGCAATTATGCCTACACTTTAGGGCTAGCAGTAGGAGATGGTACAACAGATCAAAAAAATCATGCCAAGATTAGGTTGTATCAAGAGAAAGTCGCTTTGAATCTCGCAGGCAATAAATCTCCTATTAGAGATTATGGTTATTCACCTGCGTTTACAGATGTCACAGATTTAGGTTTCTCTGGAGGATTCTTAAAAAGCCTAAAAACTAACCCAGAAGCACTGAATGTAATTGCTAGTTGGAACAGACAAGCCATATTGAATTTTATCGCTGGTTTAGCAGATACGGATGGCTCAAATACAAGTAGTAACGGCATCAGAATATATATTTCTGATTATGAGCGAGCATATCGAGTTCAGCTATTACTAACTAAATGCGGTATTCGTTCATCTGTGAATCTTCTCGCCCATAAAGGGTCAGTCACAAATTATGGTATTAGAAGTAGAGATTTATACTACTTGCAAATAACTGAATGTGGTGAAATTCCTTGTCAGCGTTTGGATGTCAGCAAAGGCACAAATGCCAAATATAAAGGTAAATGGCAAGTTGTCAAAAGTGTTGAACAATTACCAGGATTACATGATACTTACTGCTTTAATGAGCCGGAGTACCATAAGGGTGTTTTCGGTAATACTTTAACTGGTAACTGTAATCTGTCTGAGATACATCTCAATCAAATTGATCCATCTAACCACAAAGAACAAGAGGAAGCTTTCACGGCTGGGGCGTTATCTGTAGCGTCACTTTTAAATCATCAATTCCAAGAACAACGCTATCAATATAGTCGGGAATTAGACCCAATTGTTGGGGTTTCTTTCACTGGGTTATTTGATTTCTTCGTCCATGCTTTTGGTGTGGACTGGTTGCGGTGGTGGGAAGCTGGCAGACCAGAAACACCCCAAGGATTGGCGTTTAAACATCGGGAAGCAGAATACTTAACTTCTTGGAAAGAAATTGTGCAGCGTGTGGTGTGGGATTATTGCGATCGCCATCATCTCAAACGCCCAAACCGTTGCACAACAGTACAACCCAGTGGCACAAAATCACTGTTAACTGGTGCAAGTCCTGGATGGCATCCCCCCAAAGCCCAACGCTTTATCCGCCGCATTACTTGCCGCAAAAATGACCCCGTAGCTTTGGCTTGTCTGGAATATGGTTACAGTATTATTCCTTCCCAGTCAGATAAAGATGAACAGGGGAATTTGCTCAATGATCCCTTTGATCCCAGAGTTACAGAATGGCTAGTAGAAATTCCTGTGGCTGTGTCTTGGGCTGATTTACCTGGTGCTGATGTCATTGATATCAGTAAATTTAATGCGATCGCCCAAATGGATTTCTATATGCAAGTACAGAAATTCTACGTCACTCACAACACCTCTGCCACCATCGAGTTACGAGAACACGAAGTAGAAGCATTAGGAACTCGCATCTGGGAAGCAATTCATAACGATGAAGGTTACATGAGTGCGGCACTACTAGCGAGATTTGATGATCATCAAACCTTCCCCCGCTTGCCATTTGAGCCAATCTCTAAACAGGAGTATGAGCAAATGCTGCAAGCCGTAGCCGCACGCCGTAAAACCAATGACTTCTACACCGTCTTAAGTCGCTACGACTTCGGCGATTTAATGGAAGTCGGCCCCGCAGGCTGTGACTCTGATAAGTGCATGATGCCTGAACAAAGTCCGAATTAAGGGACTGGGGATTGGAGGCAAGGGGGCAGGGTGCAGGGGGCAAGGGGAGAAAAAATTCCCCACGTCTCCCTGCACCCTGCCCCAATTCCTCTTGTATGCCCCATGCCCAAATTTACACGTTACGATTAGTGAATAAATCCTAATTTTCGTAAATCTTGTAGGAGAGTCTAAATGTTCATCAATGAATTGTCACCTATATTTCAGCAACTAGCTCAACACCCAGCTTCCTTTTTTGGGGGTTTCTTCTCTGGCGTGTTAAGACTCAACCTTGCAGACGATCCCGTCAAAACTTGGTTAGATAAACAATTGGGAGTTAACACCTACCCATCTGCAACAACTGAAGCCAATAACGGCAGAGCTACTGGGCCACAATCCATCACCATTGAATAAAATCAGAACTTTCTTAATCAAGACTCTTCACAGTGGAGGTTGTAAAGTTTTTTACTGTTACGCCTCCACATCACTGATGCAATACTCAACAAAAATCTCAACCATACAACTCAGATTTGATCTGACATCAATTGAACATCAGAAAATCAATTTTTTGTCGCCTGCATAACATATAAGACTTGCTAATTATATTCTGTTAAGAGTTTGTAAAATCTCACACTTTGAACAATGGTTTGATCAGTTATCATATGAGCGTATGCCTCAGTTCAGCCGCAGGAAAGGCTTAGTTGAAGATAACGCTAGCAATATGAATGCTGCCCTACAACATTTGCCATCTGTGACCCAAACGAGACTATGCAAGCTTTGCAATCTGTTTTCTCGCCGAACTGGTCGCTTTATTTTTGACAATTACGTGATCCCACATGACTATCTACGTTGGAAATCTCTCTTACCGCGCTACCGAAGCAGACTTAAAAGCCGTATTTGCGGACTACGGCGAAGTCAAAAGGGTTGTTTTGCCTACCGACCGTGAAACAGGTCGGATGCGCGGTTTTGCCTTTGTGGAAATGAATGAAGACGCTCAAGAAGATGCTGCTATCACTGAGCTAGATGGCGCAGAGTGGATGGGTCGTCAACTGCGAGTCAACAAAGCCAAACCGCGAGAAGATAACCGACGAGGTGGTACGTGGAATAAAAAACAAGATTATTAGCGACAAAGGAAAAATATAGCACACTTAACTAGATTAAGCAACACCCCTAAGTAGGAATTAGCCTTATTAACTGTTGAAAATTCAACAGGGATGTTTTGTATAGTCTTGGTAAGAAAAAAGATCTTTCATTACCAAGACTAATTAAAACTGCAAAAAAGTATTAATGGATGACGAAACAGCTAATTAAATCGAGGTAGAGCGACTTTAGAAATATCAACGCTGAAAGTATTTTTTGTACTACAAACTTTTTCAGAGAGTGTGAGATTTTCTCACAAAAAAATCATTATACTTAAGTAAAATGCTGAGTTATGAAGATATTTGAGATACTCAGTAGTAAATTGCAGTGAATTTATTGATAGTGGCGATCGCTCCAAGTATAACCGCCATCAACACTCATTTCTTTTTCATCTCTGTTTCATTTCTTTAGTTTATCTAAAATCACATCTAAGTTATCAAATTACCTTTCTAAGATAGAGTCAGCAACTAACGATAAGTTGCAACATTACACCTGATTTACCCAAATCAACACAGCCACTCACTAGGGAGTACAGAAAATGACTAAAGCGTCAGAACCTTTAGATTTGTCTTTAAAAGACGCTCCAGATAAAAGCTTAGATCGCGATTGTACAACCCTATCTCGGCACGTACTACAGCAACTTCAAAGTTTTTCTTCAGACGCACAAGATTTAAGCGCGCTGATGAATCGCATTGCCTTAGCTGGGAAATTGATTTCCCGTCACATGAGCCGCGCAGGTTTGATGGAAGGTGTTTTGGGATTTACAGGGGACGTGAATGTGCAAGGCGAGTCCGTCAAAAAGATGGATGTCTACGCTAACGACGTATTCATTTCCGTATTTAAGCAAAGTGGCTTAGTTTGTCGCCTAGCTTCCGAAGAAATGGATCAACCATATTACATCCCCGAAAATTGCCCCATCGGTCGCTATACCCTACTATATGATCCCATTGATGGCTCATCTAACACCGACATTAACTTGAGCTTGGGTTCTATCTTCTCAATTCGTCAACAGGAAGGCAACGATATTGACGGGCAAGCCAAAGACCTTCTGACCAATGGACGCAAGCAAATTGCTGCTGGTTACATCCTTTACGGGCCTAGCACCATGCTGGTTTATACCATTGGGAAAGGAGTTCATTCCTTTACCCTTGACCCCAGCTTAGGAGAATTCATCCTCACCGAAGAAAACATCCGCATTCCTAACCACGGTGCTGTTTACAGCGTTAACGAAGGTAACTTTTGGCAATGGGAAGAATCATTTCGCGAATACATTCGTTACGTCCATCGTACCGAAGGTTACACAGCCAGATATAGTGGCGCAATGGTAAGTGATATCCACAGAATTTTAATTCAAGGCGGTGTCTTTCTTTACCCAGGCACAATTCAAAAACCAGAAGGCAAATTGCGCCTGTTATATGAATCTGCTCCCCTAGCCTTTGTCTTAGAACAAGCCGGTGGTCGTGCAACTACAGGTTTAGTAGAAATATTAGATGTAGTACCCAACAAACTCCATCAACGCACCCCATTAATTATTGGTAGCAAAGAGGATGTAGCCAAGGTAGAGTCGTTTATTCAGAATGGTCATTGAGGAAGCAGGGGAGCAGAGGAGCAGGGCGCAGGGGGAAAAACTATTACTCAGCACTCATCACCGGCTAAACGCCGCGCTACCGCTAACAGCACTCAGCACTTTCTGTAACAATTTTTGGATGACCTTGAGAGATTATCTCAGCTGGCCGATGTCATAAGTGATTGACGAAGCAACAATGCAAAAGTCCCCATGAAAGTTTTGACTTTGATGGGCTTGGTCAAACTCACTTAGAAACATCATTAACGGAGTTAGATAATAAATATGGCCACCAATCATCTACTAGAAATAAAACAGTACGGCCAAAGTGTTTGGATGGATAATTTGAGCCGTGATATTGTGCAATCAGGGGAACTCCAAAACCTAGTGGAAAATCAGGGAATTTGTGGCATTACCTCCAATCCGGCGATTTTTGAAAAAGCGATCGCAGATAATGCAATTTATGATGCTGATATTGAAGCAGGCATAGAGGCAAAATTACCCACATACAAAATCTATGAATCCTTAGTGTTTGCAGATATCCGTAATGCCTGTGATATTTTGCGTCCTGTATATGAAGCTACCAATAGACAAGATGGTTATGTGAGTATCGAAGTACCACCCACCATCGCCCACGATACCCAAGCTACAATCAATGAAGCTCGACGTTATTTTCAAGAAATAGGTCGAGAGAACATTATGATTAAAATCCCTGGTACAGAAGCCGGATTGCCTGCTGTAGAGCAAGTAATAGCTGAAGGTATTAACGTCAATATTACCCTGCTATTTTCTGTACAGAGCTACATAAATACAGCTTGGGCTTATATTCGGGGGCTAGAAAAACGAGTAGCAGAAGGTAAAGATATCAGTAAAATAGCCTCTGTCGCTAGCTTTTTCTTAAGTCGTATTGATACCAACATCGACGGCAAAATCGATGCCAAATTAGGACGTGGTGTTGATGATATTAACCTAGAAGCCAGACTCAGAGCCGTCAAAGGTAAAGTAGCGATCGCAAATGCAAAGATTGCTTATCAAGAGTACAAAAAAATTATTGAGAGCGATCGCTGGCAAACACTAGCCAGCCAAGGTGCAAAAGTGCAAAGATTACTGTGGGCTAGCACCAGCACCAAAGACCCCAATTACAGCGATGTTATGTACGTTGATGAGTTAATTGGCCCAGATACCGTCAACACCCTACCACCAGGGACAATTACCGCCTGTGCTGAACACTGTCATGTAGCTAATCGTCTAGAAACAGGAGTAAATGAAGCTTACCATCTCATAGAAAGCCTCAAAGACCCTGACATCAATATCAATCTCGATGCTGTTATGGATGAACTGTTAAACGAAGGTATTAACAAATTTGTCCAACCTTTCCAGTCCTTAATGAACTCTTTAGAGCGCAAAGTCAAGCTATTGTCACCAGTATAGGGGGCTAGGAATTTTAGATTTTAGATTTTGGATTTTAGATTGAACTTCAATCCAAAATCGCAAATCCAAAATCTAAAATTTTTCCCCAATCCCCACCCTCCCACCTAGAATCGAAAACTCATATGGTTAGTCTCCTAGAAAATCCCTTGCGCGTTGGTTTGCAACAACAAGGGATGCCAGAACCTCAAATCATCGTTATCTTTGGCGCGTCTGGTGATTTAACCTGGCGCAAACTCGTTCCCGCACTGTACAAATTACGCAAAGAACGACGCATTCCCCCAGAAATTACAATTGTCGGTGTGGCGCGTCGTGAATGGAGTCATGAATACTTCCGCGAGCAAATGCGGAAAGGGATGGAAGAGGCTCACGGCGGCGTAGATCCTGAAGAACTCTGGCAAGATTTCTCTCAAGGTCTGTTCTACTGCCCAGGAGACATCGATAATCCTGAGAGTTACCAAAAACTGAAAAATCTCTTAAGCGAATTAGACCAGCAACGGGGTACAAGAGGTAACAGAATGTTTTACCTCTCCGTTGCACCTAACTTCTTCCCCGAAGCCATCAAACAACTAGGCACAGCCGGAATGCTAGACGACCCCTACAAACATCGTCTAGTGATTGAAAAACCCTTTGGTCGCGATTTAGCATCAGCCCAAAGTCTCAATAAAGTAGTCCGTAAATATTGCCAAGAAAACCAAGTCTATCGCATCGACCATTACTTGGGTAAAGAGACAGTTCAAAACCTCCTGGTATTCCGCTTCGCCAATGCCATTTTTGAACCCCTGTGGAATCGTCAATTTGTTGACCACGTTCAAATTACCGTAGCGGAAACCGTAGGTGTAGAAGACCGCGCAGGCTACTACGAACAATCCGGCGCGCTGCGGGATATGCTGCAAAACCACCTGATGCAGCTTTACTGCCTCACCGCAATGGAAGCACCCAACGCAATGGATGCTGATAGTATCCGCACGGAAAAAGTGAAAGTTTTACAAGCTACAAGGTTAGCTGATGTTCATAACCTATCACGTTCAGCCATACGCGGACAATACAGCGCAGGTTGGATGAAAGGGCAGCCAGTACCAGGGTATCGGACAGAACCAGGAGTAAATCCCAACTCCACCACCCCGACCTACGTAGCAATGAAGTTCATGGTAGATAACTGGCGTTGGCAAGGTGTCCCCTTCTATCTGCGGACTGGCAAGCGGATGCCGAAAAAAGTCAGTGAGATTTCTATCCACTTCCGCGATGTGCCTTCACGGATGTTCCAATCTGCTGCCCAGCAAAGAAACGCCAACATTTTAGCGATGCGAATTCAACCCAATGAAGGGATTTCGCTCCGTTTTGATGTCAAAATGCCTGGGGCAGAATTCCGTACCCGTTCCGTAGATATGGATTTTAGCTATGGTTCCTTTGGGATTGCTGCTACTTCCGATGCCTACGATCGCCTATTTTTAGATTGTATGATGGGCGACCAAACACTCTTCACCCGTGCCGACGAAGTAGAAGCAGCTTGGCAAGTCGTCACCCCCGCCCTTTCCGTATGGGACGCACCCGCCGACCCCGCCATTGTTCCCCAATACGAAGCAGGTACATGGGAACCCACAGAAGCAGAACTTTTGATTAATCAAGACGGTCGTCGCTGGCGCAGACTGTAGGAATTAGGGATTGGGGACTGGGGACTGGGGATTGGGGATTGGGCATGGGGCATTGGGAATAGGAAATTGTTGACCTTGTCTCTCTCGCCCCCACACCCCTACACCCCTATACCCTTACACCCTCAATTCCAAACTGATCACTGACAACATCACAACTACTATGACTTCCCAAGCCTCAACCATTTTTTCACTACAAGCCCCCAAGGATATTTCGCTTACCGAAATCGAAGCGGAACTTAATCAAATTTGGCAAAGCTACGGCATCGCCGGCGAAGATGGGGCGTTACCTGCGGCTACTCGTGCTACTACTTTTACTCTGGTAGTTTACGAACCAGAAGAAACTCAATATTTGTTATCGTCTCTGGGATTTTACAATGGCCCCATTGATGGGATTTTAGGCCCCCAAACAGATGCAGCTTTGCGGCGAGTGCAAGTCAAGTATGGACTTCCAGAAACCGGCACAGCTACACCTGAAACCTTGGCTATACTCCGAGAAGAATTTGCCAAACGTCAAGGTAATGGCGTTACAGGGGAAGGCGGTAACGGTTCTACATCCTATAGTCTTGCCGCTAATAGCCCTAGAATTGCCGACGAAATCGCCCTTCGTAACCCTTGCCGCATCATCGCTTTGTGTCCCATTGCTGGGGAAGATGAAGGCGTAAAAGCCCAAGTTTCCGCCTACTGTCCCATTCAGAAGCAATCTTCCAGCACATTGATTTGCTGTGAATACATCACCTTGAGTGGTACTACCGCCGCTTTAGAACGGGTAGGCGGGATGATTCCAGCATTATTGATTGGTGGTTTGCCCAAGTTCCTGTGGTGGAAAGCGACTCCAGACCCCAACAACACCTTATTTAAACGACTGTCGGCAGTTTGTAACAACGTTATCGTTGATTCTTGTAACTTTAACGAGCCAGAAACAGATTTAATCAGCTTACAAGAATTAGTAGAAAATGGTGTACCTCTAGCTGATTTGAACTGGCGCAGACTCTCTGCATGGCAAGAATTGACTGCCGAAGCTTACGATCCTCCCCATCGTCGTGCGGCTTTGGGTGAAATTGATCGGGTGACACTAGATTATGAAAAAGGCAACCCAGCCCAAGCCTTACTATTCTTAGGTTGGTTGGCGAGTCGCTTACAATGGCAACCAGTTTCTTATCAAAAGGAAACCGGCGATTACGATATTACCCGCATTCGCTTTGTTGGCCAAAATCAACGACAAATAGAAGCCGAATTAGCCGGAGTTCCCGTTGCTGATGTAGGCGAAATTGTGGGTGATTTAATTGCTTTACGCCTAAGTTCTACTAATGCTCAAGCAGACTGTGGTACTGTCATTTGTTCTGAGACTGGCGGTTGTATGCGGATGGAAACCCACGGTGGCGCACAATCTGCGGGTTTATTCCAACAAGTGAGTTCTTTATCTGAGCAAAAAGCAGAAGCCTTACTCAGTCAGCAGGTACAACGCTGGGGTCGGGAAGCTTTATTTGAAGAAAGCCTCACTGTCATTGCACAAGTTGTGCAGTTAGGAGTAAAAAGTTAATTCAATTCACAATTAGAGATAGTCAGATGCCATTTGGCTTTTCACTTTTGCATCTGCTGCTAGATTTTGGAGAATTGTTATTAGCTCAGAAACAAAGATATCATTAACATCAACGTAGTAAGTTCGATAAGTCTTTTTTGACCTCTCCCCCAGCCCCTCTCCGATACGGAGAGGGGAGTCAAGAACTAAAATATCAACGAAAAATGTCGGTTTTAAAGCCTCTCTCCTTGCAGGGGAGAGGTTTGGAGAGGGGTTTTATTGTTCGTCGAACTCACGTTAACATCAGAACCCTAGTTTCTTGAAAAAACTGGGGTTCTTATGCTTGAGAAAAAAGTTTTGATAGATTGACGAAATTCTTCCATGCGGCGAGATTCGATATTTTATAAACTGTTTCAACAATCCCCCAATTTATTATTTGAACTATTGACAAATCCCCCTATCAATGCAGGCGAATACAAATTTGACTCCGTAGCCGTCAAAGAACCAAAATTTGAAATTGATGGGGTATTTTTACCACCAGAAAATCAAATTCCTGGGGTTGTATATTTCTGTGAAGTACAATTCCAGAAAGATGAACAACTTTATGAGAGAGTATTTGCTGAATCTTTTTTATATTTCTACCGTAATCGGCAAAGATTTGCTGATTGGCAAGCGGTAATGATTTATCCTACGCGTAGCATTGAACAAAATGAGATTTATCCCTATCGCGTTTTACTGAATAGTAACCAAGTACATCGGGTGTATTTAGATGAACTAGGGGATATTCGCCAATTGCCAATGTGGGTGGCATTGATGGTATTAACTACGGTAGAAGAAGAACAAGCACCACAGGAAGCGAGATATTTAATTGAACGTGCTTCTGTTGAAGAACCTGAAAACGTAAATTGCACCATAATAGAACTAGTGATGACGATTATGGTGTACAAGTTTGAAAACTTAAGTCGTAAGGAAGTCGAATCAATGTTAGGGATTACACTCAAGGAAACAAGAGTTTACCGAGAAATTAAGGAAGAGGGAGAAAGGTCGCTAATTTTACGTCAACTCTCCCGTCGCTTGGGAGAAATACCCCAACCAATGCTAGAACGCATTGAAACATTATCGCTAGAACAATTAGAAAATCTAGGCGAGGCACTGTTAGATTTTACTAGTCTGGCTGACTTGCAAAGTTGGCTAGAAACTATAGTAGAAATTACACCTGAGTCGTGAGTAATTATAGGGTATGGGTTGTGTGTCGCAAACCCGTACACCCTTACACTCTTATTCGTTTTTAATTGCGATCGCGAAAACCTACCCTACCATTAACACCATCAAACAGCACATTGTATCTATCAAATAATGCTATCCCACTATTGACTACCATTGGTTGGTCTAGCTGTTGAGCAAGATTCACACTCCAGACATTAAAGCCGTTGCGGCTACCTGGAGCAATGCTATAGTCAAACACACGGGGAATTGATAATTTCACTGTATTTTGTGCAGTTAATCTTCCCTGTTTGAGTTTACCCATCAAAGCGGCAGATTTAAAATCAACATAACTGCTATTCATTCCCGAATCAACTACCATTCTGGCATTGCAAGTATTTTTAATAGCACTATTAGCGATCGCTAAACAAACTCCACTTAGTCTAGAATCCCATCTATTACCAGGAATCCCACCCATCGCAGGTTGTGGACTTAAAGCTGCTATCCTAAATCCGGCGCGATTTTTATCTGTCAACCCAATAACTAAATTACTGTTATTACCCCCACGATTTCCCACCACAATAAATCCATTACTCAAATTTCCCGGCAGTTTTCTCAAGGGATTATAGGGAAGGGCGCGTTCTGCATAATTGACACCGATGATACCAGAAAATGATGTGCTACTTTTGGCAGAGCAATTGGGCTTTTGGGGAATACATTGGCGACTGGTGACTATTTGCACTGGAACAGGTTCTTCAGTGGAAATCAGGCCAAATTGAACATTAGCATAAACTAAATCACCTTCTAATACCGTGCCATCACTTAATACTTCCCTCACCTTTTGACCTGTTTGTTGAATAGGCGCGTTACCTAAAAACTCCCTGGGAACTCTTAAACCAGCCGAGCCTGTATCTAAAAGCACCCTTCTAGGGCGACCATTCGCCACTGCTACCTCTAAAAAATAACCGTCCGCGCCTCTGGGATACAAAGGTAGTGATATGGTGTCAAAACTAGGTTTACGGGGTCTAAATTGAGCAGGATCACGGACAACGGGACTGGGGAACATTTGCTCAAACGCTGCTTGGCGTTGCTCTACGGATTCTGAGCCGAATTCCCAGAGACTTTCATAATAAAAAAATACTGCTCCTAAACCGCGTTCTCGTGCGGCTCTCACTTGCGACTGAATTTGTGCAATGGAAACGGGACGATTTCTCAACCCAGTCATGATTCCTATGCCAGTAGGTATCAATTGTTGTGTTTCTACAATTTCTGGAGTGATAATTGTACTGACAAAACTTTGTAAATCGTTACGGTAAACCTGAACTACCAACTCATCCACCACACCCAAGCGCACCCAACTGAGCCAGTCTTGCAGTTGAAATTTGTAAGCAAAGTCATAATAATTGGGAGAAACCGCAAAAATGGCATTGGGTTTTATGGCTTTCACAGCTTGATTTAGCCGCACCATAAAAGCTGTGATTTTATCAGCACGCCATCGCATCCATGCTTGCGCTTGGGGATTAGGTGGCGGAGGATTTCCCGTTTCTTGGGTGTAGAGGTTAATTGTGTATTGGTCGTAGCCAAAATCCACAGGTAAACTCATGTGGTCATCAAATTGAATCCCATCGGCGTTATATTTGGTGATAATTTCTACCACAAGGTCAGTAATAAACTTTTGTACTTCTGGGTGGAAGGGGTTCAGCCATGCGACTTCACCCGCAGCCGAAATCGAAGTTTGAGTTCCATCTCGCTTTTGTGTCAACCAGTTTGGATGCTGTGAAGCTAATTCCGATGTTAAGGGAGCCATGAAACCGAACTCAAACCAAGGTATTGCTAATAATCCTTGACTGCGCGCTTGATTCAGCACATCTGCAATCACATCTTGACCTTGTGTCCCTCTAAAGAAAAAAGGGATATTCATCCGCTCCATGACTGCACTAGGATACTTTGTGTAACCGTCATTCCAAACCACTGGATAGACTGTGTTAAAGTTCAATCGCCGCAATTGTGACAATGTCTCCTGCACTTTGGCACGATTCTTAAGGATGTCAAAGTCATTATTTGTCAGCCACACGCCACGGATTTCTTGACTAGGATACTGGGGTAGTTGAGCATTGATTGGCTGGAAATTGCCCAGTAGTAAAGTTGTAGTGAATGATAGAGCAAATAGTATGGGAAGTAAACGCCGGAAATTAAAGAAGTTTTTGGTCTGAAATCGGAAAATAAAGGGTAATTTGGTTAACCAAACGTTAATGTTGATGCTTTTGGGTTGGAATGAAATTGGCATTATTCTCTAAATATTTACACTGAGATTAATGAGCTTAATTTACTCTATTCAAGTTGGTAGTGAGGACTTTAGTCCTTCACAGAATCAGAACTAAAGTCCTCACTACGAACGTGACGCAACTAATGGGTAAGTAGTGCCAACTCAAAATCATGTATGCTTTAAAATTCAATGGTGAGATAGTGGAATGAATCAAGACATCACCTGATTTTTATGGCTGTAGTTATTGCTGGGGAACGTAGTGGAGTGGGTAAGACAACAATCACACTCACTCTTTTAGCATCTTTATGTCGGCGTGGTGCGACGGTGCAATCTTTCAAAGTCGGCCCGGATTATATTGACCCGATGTTTCATACTTATGTTACAGGGCGCGCTTGTCGGAATTTAGACCCAGTGCTGACTTCGGAAACCTATGTTCGTCAGTGTTTTGCTCGTCATCATCAAGAAAGCGAATATGCTTTAGTCGAAGGGGTGATGGGGTTATTTGATGGCATTGGGCATCGAGCATCGGGCATTGAGTATGGAAAGGAAGATGTACTCAGCACTCAGCACTTTGCACTCAGCACTGACTTTGCTAGTACGGCGCATATTGCACGATTATTAGATTTACCTGTAGTGTTGGTAATTGATTGTAGCCGTTTGTCTGGTTCGGTAGCAGCGATCGCTCACGGTTATTGCTCATTTGACCCCAGAATTAAAATAGCCGGTTTAGTGTTGAATCGGGTAGGGAGCGATCGCCATCTCTCTCTCCTCAAAAATGCCCTCCAACCCTTACAATTACCTATTTTGGGCGTTTTGCGTCGTCAAGATAACATTACCATTCCTGACCGCCATTTAGGTCTAATTCCCACCGCCGAACTCCCCGAACTAGACACAGTCATTCATCGCCTCGCTGATTTAGGTGATACTTGCTTTGACTGGCAAACTTTATTACCTTTGTTGGGGACTGGGGACTGGGATATAGGAGGTAGAGGGCAGGGTGCAGGGAGAAGTGGGGAAATTTTTCTCCCCTTGCTCCCTGCTCCCTGCTCCAATTCCTCTTGTATGCCCGTTAAAATTGCTGTAGCACGCGATCGCGCTTTTAATTTTTACTATCAAGATAATTTAGATATTCTAGAAAATTTAGGTGCGGAATTAGTTTTTTGGAGTCCTTTAACGGATAAAGAATTACCCCCAGGTGTGCAGGGAATGTATTTTGGCGGTGGTTTTCCAGAGGTATTTGCTCAACAATTAGCGGCTAATAATAACGCCCGTGAAAGTGTTAAACAAGCTATTTTAGACGGAATGCCTACAATAGCAGAGTGTGGGGGTTTAATGTATTTATGCGAACAAATCATTGATTTTGAAGGTCAATCTTGGTCGATGGTGGGAATATTACCCACATCAGCAGTAATGGATAAAAAGCTGACTTTGGGTTATCGTCGTGCTGTAGCTTTGCAAGATAATTTATTAGTCAAAGCAGGCTCAAATCTATATGGACATGAGTTTCATCGTTCTCATGTTATCTCAAATTGTGAACAGCCTTTATTTACAACTTATCGCTTCGATGTAGAAGAAAATTTAGGCTTTGAGGGATGGTGTTCACCAAAAAATATTCATGCTTCCTACATTCATCTGCACTGGGGAAACAGTTTAGAAATTCCTCACAATTTTCTCCAACAATGTCTGAACTTTAAATATCTCAACTCAAAATGTTAAGCGATAAATTAATTCATCAGTAAGCTTACCTTTAATCAACTCGGCTTTCTGGTTAACTTTAATTAAATTAAATCCCAGTTTTTCTACTACCTTACGGGAAGCTAGATTATGTTCGTTCACTGATGCGTGTAAATCTGAAAGCTGAAAGCGGTGTTTGGCTTCATTTATAGCCAGGGAACAGTAAATAGGTGCATATCCTCGCTTTTGAAAATCCACAAAGGTCATACAGCCCATTTCTGCATATTGGTCATCAAAAATACCTATCTCCACTAGACCAACATATTGATTTTGAGGAGTGACAGCAACCCATTTCAGCCAAACCATAGTTTCATTATCTGGCGATTGTTCTAAGGCTGCAAACTGGAATTGTTGCTGAACTTCTAAAATAGTGGGGATTGGTTCTTCTAAATACTCATACATTTTTGGGTTACTAATGTATGGATAGAGAATTTGTGCGTGCTGTTCTGTTACTTTTTCTAAACGCAAAGCTACCATATCTGCGGCTGTGAAATATTAATCTATATAGAATCCCAGATGATTAGCAACTGGGCGATCGCGCATTAGTATTTTAGTATGGGTGGGAGCATTTAAAATTTTTGGCTTCCCCTCTTTATCTGGGTTTGCTACTACCAATGTAGTAGAACCTCCTCCATCGAGATTTATGGCATTATAAACACCCAATTTATGACAAAATTGGGTTAATTCTCTTTTAGTAAATCCTTCGCTATATAGTGGTTGTTTCCCATCTACCAAAATTAACCACAATTGCTTACCTGCTTTGTCGGTAGCTGCAACTACTCTCGAATATGGTTTGTCGGTTGAGGAATTTGCATAAATATTTATTTTGGGTTTTCCTTGAAAAACTAATACGTCATCTCCTGCTAGTCCTTGAATAGTATTTTTTGGACATTCTTCACCGCCTGGAATTTGGGCTTGATTGTTGTTAGTAAAACATAAAACATACCAGCTTGATTTTTTACTAGCGTATGTTTTACCATTAGAAATTGTTTGTCCTAATACCTTTGTCTTATCTCCACTGTAAGGATAATAATCCCACGGTGTTACCTCCCTAAAAGGACGAAAATAGCTTCCGTTGATGGCGAGTTTAACTTGAAATTCTTCGACAAATTCAGATGTTGTTCTCGCTTTGGTTTCATTGTCGATAATTTCTTGTTTCCCGACTCTGATATTTTTTGATAAATTCTCAATATCTGGAGTTACAAATGGTTTAATTCCAGGTGTATTTAAATCAATTTTTACGATATGAATTATTACAGGACGTGGATTCGACTCAATCAAACGCTGATAAACAATCCCCCGAAATAATTCTTGTTGTGTTTCGCTGCGGGGTGGACGACGAAAATGACCCCAACCATACATTAATATTGGTAAAGATAAGAAAATAGTACCGACAATACAGTAATAGTTAGATGTCTTGGTAATATATCGCCATTGCATTGTCAAATTTGCTAATTTATTGGTAATGGGAAATTAATTTAATTTTACTTTAAGCTGAAAGATGAATAGTGATAATTTCAATTTTTGTCACCAAAATTTGCAAAATCGCTCATTTAAAGCACTACAACTTCATGACGCAAATTTTAGCGGTGCTGATGTGCGTGGATGTGATTTTTCCCATGCACAATTACAAAGAGCTAATTTTGTGAAAGCGAAATTTGGTCAGTCAACTAAAATATTTATGAGTTTGCGAATCACTGCATTCATGGTTTTATGCTTAACTTTTATAGCAGTTAGTGAGATGGCATTCGGGGTACTAGGAAACACTCCAGAAATACCCGCATGGTCATATACTAAAGCTTTAGTTATCAGCTTGGCAATTTCTGGGATAGGTGCAAGTTTGAGGAGAGTTTTTACTCAAAAATTAAGCTTAGAAAATTTAATTACAACTATATCAGGTGTGGCTTCAGCAGCATTAATTGGTTTCTATTATGGCGGTATTCTGCAAAATAAAAACCCCCAAGCTGCTGTAATATCTGCACTAGTATCATCCATAATAGTGGCAATTTTGTGTTTTGTATTTAAGAATGGTTTGATGCGCGTAATTGTTGCAGTTGCGGGGTTTGTTTGTAATTATGGTTTAGCTTTTTTAATTAGTAGTGTCGCCTTTGCTTATTTGAGTACCCACAATTATCTAATGGGCAGTATTTTGGGAATTTTAACTGTGATTTTACTGGCTATGACAATGCGATCGCTAAATTTAGCTATCCAAGAAATCACCACTAATGGTATTACTAATTTCAGAGGGGCAAATTTAGAGAATGCTAGATTTGACTCAAATATGAATTACAAGCAAGTTGATTTTACTGCGGCGAACACACACAACATCAACTCTCAAGAGATATAAATTTTCATCATCAACCCTATCTCGTCGCCTATTTTATGCTGGATTAATGCCTACCTGAAGCTGTAAATTGGATATTATCATTCAGTCGGCGAACTAGACGGGATAACTCACGGATAATATTCACAGCAATTTCGGGAGTTTCTTCAATTGCATCATAAAGTTGCTCTTGGGTGAGTTCCAAAAATTCGCATGGTTCTAAGGTGGTGACGGTAGCGGAACGGGGTTGAGTATCAAATACAGCCATTTCACCAAAGTATTTTCCCTGATCTACAACAGCAAGTTGTTTCTCTCCAATATGGACTTTGACTCTACCGGAGACGACTATATACAGCGATCGCCCTTCTTCTCCCTGTCGAAAAATGGTATGATGCGCTGGAAAATGCAACTCGTGCATCACTGAAGTCAGGCGGACAATGAAATCATCCCGCAATTCTTTAAAAATCGGGACTCGCCGGACAAACAATAAACGGTCAACGCTACTGAGCATAATTTATCTTTAAATTTGACACAGTGGGCAATACGCAAAGTAAATACATTCTCCTGATATAGATGCTATGCTGTGCGTTGCCTTGAGTGTACTGTGGCGATCGCTTATTTTCAATAGTAAGTATAAAATTTTAGACAGACACCGAATAAGTGGAGTGTTTTCCATTGTCGAGCGATAGAGAGAAAAAATCATGCTGTGGTAAATACTCCCCATTGTATAAATGCACAAATTACACTGTGAGCAAGTATACGCTAGTTTACAAAAATACCAATCGGTAAGAATATCACCTATTGATTTTCGACGGTTTCCGATTCAAACTCGACTTGTCGGTATAAAGAGGCGATCGCAATTTCTACATTTACTGATTCTAGTAGCAATTTATCACTCAAACTATACTCCGACAGTACCCATTTACCCTGTTCATTGCGTCGAAATACTTCTACTCCTGGTTGTGCTACTTGTACTAAGACGTATTCTTGTAAAGTGGCAGATTGACGATATGCAGCAAACTTTTTACCCCGATCAGCTGCTTCCGTCGAAGGTGATAGAACTTCGATAATTAAACAGGGAAATTGTATCCATTGTGGATCGCGATCGCGCTCATCACAAGTCACCACTACATCAGGATAAAAATACTTATGCCCTGGTTCTACCTGCACCTTTACATCTACAATGTAGACTTCACAGGAGCGATTGACTAAAGCATCATCTAAAACTTTAAAGAAATTTCCAGAAACGCGATTATGGTTGCGTGTCCCGCCAGTCATCGCTACGACTTCACCATCCCAGTATTCATAGCGTAGTTCCTGGGTGGATTCCCAAACCAGATATTCTGCTGCACTCATGTAAATGCTATCAGGTAAAGCAACCATTGTTAAATTAGGAGAATCATTTACTTTTCCAGGATAGCCAAAAAATAAACTTTGCTTTTGAATACTTAACCTTTGAAACTCACCGTAACTCTATGTAAAAACAGGTGCGATCAGATACTGTGCTATAATGGCGTACAGAGTTGAGAAAACGAGATGTTGTAAAAACGCTGCAAATATTTTGACGTTCATTTTCTCTCATTGACAGTAATTTCCTCACAAGGAGTATTAAGCAATGGATTCATTGCTGCATAACCCGATTGCAGATATGTATGGGCCTGATTTTTTAGTGCTTTACGGTTCTGTAATTGCCATAACGTTGGTAGTTTGTTGGCGTTTAGTGCAAGATCCCAACAAAAATCAGCCTTTACCGTTAATTCCTGCCAATCCAGATCCTTACAAAATTGCTTATCTGCGTTCTCAAAATGCCGGAATCGCTCACACAGCATTATTTAATCTGATTTTGCAAGGTTATTTGCAAGTTAGTGAACAGTCCATCAGCCAAACACCAGATCATCCTGATGTGGCTAAATTGCAGCCGATAGAAAATGCAGTTTTTCAGAAAATTTCTATCCCCTCCACAGCAACAGCATCTCTGTGGTTAGCAAGTCAAGTTGTGCAACCATACAGCCACAATTATGAAGAACAACTGCACAGTGAACAATTACTGACTACTACCAACCATCACCAATGGCGGATTCAAGTCGGCTTAATAGGGGCAATGATTATTTTTAGCCTTGGAGGTTATAAACTCCTGATTGCCTTAGCTAAAGGACGCTATAACGTTGGCTTTCTGATAATCATGGGTGTAGCTTCTATTATCTGGTTAATGTGGCTAGTTAGTAAGCGATCGCTACTCAATGATCGAGGCAAAAAATATCTGCAACAACTACAGGAAACATTCTCACAATTAAAATCCAAAGCCAAATCTCAAACCGCTTCTTTGTCAGAATACAACTTACTCGTCGCACTGTTTGGCGTGGAAGCCCTAGCAGGAACAGTTTACAACCCCTATCACGAAATCTTCTTCCCCCCACAATTCCCCAAAACAACTAGCAGATACAGTAGTTCTAGTTCATCTAGTAGTTCATGCAGTGGTGCTTCTGGCTGCGGTGGCGGTAGTTCCTGTAGTAGTAGTTCCTGTAGCAGTAGTTCCTGCGGTAGTTCCTGCGGTGGTGGTTGTGGTGGTTGTGGCGGTAGCTAAATTTTACCTTTTACCTTTAACAAAATTTAGGGGTTTAAATCCCCCTTACAACAAGTAATTGCGTTAGCGTAGCAGGACGTTAGTCCATTGCGAATTGCGAATTGCGAATTGCGAATTGGTTTAATTCTTCCATGTTCACTCACCTACCATCTTTAGGCGTTGGGTTGGGATTTCGCCAACCGTTCAAAAGTGATTTATTTCTCAACCGTCAGCAGGTGGACTTTCTAGAAGTCGTGGCGGAACATTACTTACAACCATCTTGGCAACAACAGCAAGAGTTAGAATTACTAGCCAGCCATTTCCCCATTATTCCCCACGCGATTAATTTATCTTTAGGGAGTGCGGAAGGTGTAGACACAGATTATCTTCGTCAACTAGCAGCCTTAATTAAACAACTTAACCCGCCTTGGTGGAGTGAGCATATCTGCTTTACGAAAGCAGGTGGGGTTGATATTGGACATTTATCACCCCTACCTTACACCAAAGAAGCTGTAAAAGTTCTGTGTCGCAATATTGCAGAGGTGCGACGCTGGGTTGATGTGCCGTTAATTTTGGAAAATATTACTTACATGGTGACTCTTCCTGGTGCAGAAATGACCGAAGCGCAATTTCTGGCGGAAGTTGTCGAAAAAGCTGATTGTGGGTTGTTATTGGATGTGACTAACCTGTACATTAATGCGGTGAATCATAGCTATGATGTGCAGCAATTTATGCAAGATTTGCCTTGGGAACGTGTCGTACAGTTGCATTTTGTCGGTGGACATTGGCATGATGGCATACTAATTGATAGTCATTCCCAAGCTACACCCCCTCAAATCTGGGAACTTATTGATGAAGTGGTGGCGCGTGTGGGGATAAAAGGAATCGTTTTAGAAAGGGATGAAAATATACCAGAATTTGCACAGTTGACAGCAGAACTGCAACAAGCACGAGAAATTGGGAGGAGACACGGGAGATGGGGTTAAAACAAACCCAGCAACTTTTAGCCCAACTTTACACTAATACAGAATTGCGATCGCGTTTCTTTGCCAATCCTCAAGTCGTTGGTTTAGAAATGGGACTCAGTGACGATGAGGCGCAACAATTCGCGGAACTTTCAGCCGCACAGGTGAATGTGTTTGCTAACTCCTTGAAGTGGAAGCGGTTAGGAGAAGTGCGGGAAATGCTACCACGCACAGCCAAAGCGTTGGGGAAAAATTTCCCGACACTGTTTTGGCGATATGCAGAAACTACTATTCCCCAGGGTGTGAAAAAACATCGCGAAGATGCGATCGCTTTTGCTGACTTTATCATCAATGTCGCCCAAACCGAAGGCATTGACCCAGTGTGGATAGAAGATTTAGTGCGCTATGAACAAACTTGGCTGTTGACTTACGCACAAGATAGATGTTACAAAATGCTGCGCTTGCGTTACGCTGTACATCAAGACTTAAGTCAGAAAAATGTGCTGGCTATTTGGTGGCGTTTCGGGAGACGTTCACCACTGCGTCATTTTGTCCTCTAGTCAGAAATTATACCAATTTGAAAAAAGAATGCGACAGATATACAGCCCCAAATGCTTGCTCTGTCTTGATTCTTAATTTTGAATTTTGTTAGCGCAGCGTTAGCGAGTCCGCGAGCGTCATTTTGAATTTTGAATTGGTATTACCTTAGCTAGTCGTCTAACGCCCTCTTGAATTTGCTGTTCACTTAATTCCGCATATCCAAAGATAAATTCACTACCAGGACTAGCCTTTAAATATTGTGGATAGGCTGCGCCGATACCGACGTTAGCTAATGCAGCCCGTTTGACAATTTCATCATCAGGAATTCTCGTATTGATTTTTACCATCAGGTGCATCCCCGCATTTTCTCCCATAATTTCCACACTGTCGCCAAAATGCTCAAACAAAGACTTTACTAAAATTTGTCGGCGTTGGTTGTAGAGCGATCGCATCCGTCTAATGTGCCGTTCTAAATGTCCTTCTGTAATAAAATCAGTCAGGGCGTATTGTTCCAATAGACTACATTGTCTGTCTGCTAGCCATTTCGCCCGCGCAAACACATGAACTAAATTTTCTGGTAAAACTAAATAACCCAAGCGCAAAGCCGGAAATAGAACTTTAGAAAACGTCCCGACGTAAATAATCGAGTTACCTTGATCTAATCCTTGCAAAGCTGGAATAGGACGTTCACCATAGCGAAATTCGCTATCATAGTCATCCTCAATCATCATCACCCCAGATTTTTGCGCCCAAGCTAATAACTCTAGCCTGCGGGGGAGTGATAAAACCGCCCCTGTAGGAAATTGATGTGACGGCGTGATATACAGAAGTTTAATGTTAGGAATTTCACTTGATTTTAGTTCATCAACTATTAATCCTGATTGATCGACAGCTACGGGAAATAACTTAGCTCCTTGTGCTAAAAAAGCCCGCCTCGCACCCAGATAGCCTGGCTCTTCCACAGCAACCCAATCACCCCGATCAATGAGCAAACGTGTAATTAGGTCAATTCCTTGCTGTGAACCACCGACAATCACAATTTGTTCAGCACTACAATTTACCGCCCTAGAACGCGAAATATAGGAAGCGATCGCCTCCCGTAATGCTTTATATCCTGTAGAATATGCAGTATAATCTAGCACCTCTGGATGAGAGCGACAATAGCGAGAAATTAACTTGCGCCATAAATCTATCGGGAAGTGATCAAAAGCAGGCCTACCGTAGCTAAAACTGATTTCTAGTTTTGTTTCTGGGAGGCGCAAAAATGCGTTGTCATTTAGACTTTCACCATAAGCTGATAACGGTATTGGAGAATTTGCTGGTGATGATTTTGACGGTGTTGGTGTAGCGTTGAGTAAATCGTCAGGAAGTTGACGACAAACAAAAGTTCCCGAACCCACAATGGTTTCTAGATAACCTTCGCTCAGAAGTAGTTCATAACCTTGAGTGATGGTAGCACGGGAAACACCAAGTAATTGAGCAAGCGATCGCCCTGAAGGCAGCTTTTGTCCAGATGTTAATCTCCCCGTAAGGATAGCTTGGCGTAGTTCCTCGTAAACTTGGCGATGCAGAGGTAAAGGCGCGTGTGGGTCGATATTAATTGCAAAGTCCATGATGGGGGAGGAGGTGGAGGGCAGGGGGCAGAGGGCAGGGGGAGAAAAACTAATGACTAATGACTACGTGAGTTTGATGACCTCTCCCCAACCCCTCTCCGACGCGGAGAGGGGCTTAAATATATTTAAAGGGCAACGAAAAATTAAGGTTTTTAAGCCTCTCTCCTTGCAGGGGAGAGGTTTGGAGAGGGGTTTTTAAACTTCGTCGAACTCACGTTAATGACTAATGACTAACTTTGAATTTTCACAAGTGGACTGGTTATTTAATGAGAAATTGGCTATTGTGCCATTCCATTTTCCTCAATACTCTAACGATATAGAGTAGAAATTGACAGTTATGTCTCAAAAACAAGCACCTAGCCCCAGAACAACCGTTAAACGCGTACCTCAAAGAGCTAAATATGAATCTGACGTGATTTATCAAATTCTGGATGAAGGATTAGTCTGTCATGTCGGTTTTGTCGCCCAAGGACAACCTGTGGTAATTCCGACAGCCTACGGAAGAGTAGAAGACACACTATATATTCACGGCTCACCTGCTAGCCGGATGTTAAAAACACTCCAACAAGGCCTTGATGTTTGCGTCACAGTGACGTTAATTGATGGACTAATTTTGGCAAGGTCGGCGTTTCACCATTCGATGAATTATCGCTCAGTCGTCGTCTTTGGTAAAGCCACATTAGTAGAAGACGCAGAGCAAAAACTTGCCGCCCTCAAAGCATTCACAGAACACGTTATTTTGGGAAGATGGGAAGAAGTGCGATCGCCCAATCGTCAAGAATTAGCGGGAACTGTAGTTTTGTCTTTACCTTTAGCCGAAGCCTCAGCCAAGGTTCGCACTGGTGGGCCTCTAGATGACGAAGCTGATTATCAAATCCCCGTATGGGCTGGGGAAATTCCTTTAAAACTGACTGCGGCTACACCCATCAGTGATTCTAGATTGGACTCAAGTATTGAAATACCCGCCTATGTTAGCCAATACACTAGACCACAAATAGAGGGTGTAGGGGTATAGGGGTATGAGGGTGTAGGGGAAATACATGACTTAATTTTTGGTAAAACTAGTGGTCTGTTCCATAAGTTTTATTTGGGCTAACATTAATTGCTGATCGGTATAGGTTTTTAGACCCCCACACCCTTACACCCCTAGTTAAATAAAATCAAAATTATCTGTAAAATATTCATACAAACAGAGATAATATCTGGAGTAAAAAACCTCAGACATCAAAAAAGCACACTACAGACAAACCCTGTTTGACTGTGCGAATTCTTGGTTTTAGGTTGCATCCCAATCCAAAATCCGTCTTGAAAAGTTTCCTACGGCGGGAAACCCGCCTACAGAACTTTCCGCAAAATCTAAAATCCAAAATTGATTGGCTGAGTAATTGCCACGATCATCCATAATATAATTTTGAATTAATTTTTAAGCCCGTGACTGTAAGCTTGTCTATTGCTCAAACTCATCGCCAACCCTGGCCCGGACTCATAGAAGCCTATCGTGAGTATCTACCCGTCAGCGACACTACGCCGATTGTCACCTTATTAGAAGGTAATACTCCCTTGATTCCTGTGCCAGCGATCGCAGAACGTATCGGTAGACAAGTGCGGGTATTTGTGAAATATGACGGTCTTAACCCCACTGGTAGTTTTAAAGACCGAGGGATGACAATGGCGATTACTAAAGCCAAGGAAGCAGGCGCGAAAGCTGTAATTTGCGCCAGCACCGGTAACACTTCCGCCGCCGCCGCCGCCTATGCGCGCCGTGGGGGAATGAAGGCTTTTGTGTTAATTCCTGACGGTTATGTCGCTTTGGGTAAGTTGGCGCAAGCTTTACTCTACGGTGCTGAAGTTTTAGCCATCAAGGGTAACTTTGACCGCGCTTTAGAAATTGTCCGTGATATGGCGGAAAATTATCCTATTACCTTGGTGAATTCCGTCAACCCCTACCGTCTCGAAGGTCAAAAAACCGGAGCATTTGAAATTGTCGATGCTTTGGGTGATGCGCCAGACTGGTTATGTATCCCCGTAGGTAATGCCGGGAATATCACAGCATACTGGATGGGTTTTTGTCAATATCATCAAGCCGGAAAATGCGATCGCCTACCCCGGATGATGGGATTTCAAGCCGCAGGTGCAGCACCGTTAGTAAATGGTCAGCCTGTCACCCATCCCGAAACCATCGCCACAGCTATACGTATCGGTAATCCTGCTAGTTGGGATAAAGCGATCGCGGCTCAATCAGCCAGCCAGGGTCAATTTAAGGCCGTTACCGACGAAGAAATTCTCGACGCATACAGACTTTTAGCCTCATCCGAAGGGATTTTCTGTGAACCTGCTAGTGCGGCTTCCGTCGCTGGGTTGTTACAGGTGAAAGACCAAGTACCCACAGGTGCAACCGTGGTGTGTGTCTTGACTGGTAACGGTTTGAAAGACCCTGATACAGCGATTAAACACAGCCACGCCCAATTTAAACAGGGAATTGAGGCAGAATTAGGTGATGTCGCTAAAGCGATGGGATTTTAGATTAGGGACTGAGAAGACTTTGGGTAGGTTGAGTTAAGCGCAAGCGTTACCCAATATTAATCGTCATTGAGAGCAAAGCGAAGCAATCTCAGAGACTTTGGGATTGCCTCACTTTACTCGCAATGACATATATTCTGTATGAATTTTGACACCCTCAAAAATTGCACCAGTTTATGAGGTACAGTCACTAATTGCAAAAAGTCATGAGTTATAAGTAATGAGTAATAAGTAAATTTATTACTCATTACTCATGATGTACCTCACTTACTTCAAAAGTGCTGTAAAAGTTTTAGTTTAGTCTCATCATAATTTGAACTATTAATTACAAGTCAGTTCCTCATGATTACAATGTGTAATATGGTGTTGGCAATCAGCTATTCCATATTTTGAAAATTTCAAAATTACCAATCAAGGGGAAATTCATAATGGAAAAGTATAGCAGTCAAATTCAAATTGATGACCTAATTGATAATGCAATAAATAATGCTATTGCCCGTCGTCACGAAGGTTTAGGTTTATCAGAATTATCTAATGAACAAGCAAGAAACATTGCAGGTGGTTTCGGTGATTACAGTTCAAAAGATGTTTTATCAGGAATGATCGGTGGCTCAACTGTTGGAATTATTGCCGTACCAGATCCAACAATACCCATCAGAAATCAGGTAGTTTAATGGCATTTTGCTCGAAGATAATTCTACATAAAAAATAACCTTAGTCACAGATTTACCACCAGGTTTTGTTTGTAGAGGCTGTTGATAGTGGTAACAGGAAAGGAAAGCTGTATGTATGCTTTATCCACGAGTGATTACAGATGACTACAGCCCGTCTCAACTGATGTGTGAAGTGGCAACATAGAGTTTTATGGAGTAGATGTAATAAATCTATTCTCTCTCAAATCTGAATATTTGTTTTTATCAACCCGATATTTATTTGGGTTGATTTTTGGCGTGTTGATTTTTTAGATTTTTCACCAACTAGGAAAGTAGGACATAAATATTTTATTTTTGAAAAATCTTGAATTCAATTTTTCTGATATGAGAAAGTGAACATCATATGTTTCAATTAAAAATATGCTGAAATAGAACTAAAAATAAAACCGAAATTGATATATAAAATCGGAGTGTTATAATACTGCATTTTCTCTAACTTAAACATTATCATACTCGATTAAAAATAAATCTCTTATGTCACTTTATCATTCTAAAAATGCTTGAAATTCATCTCAAAAATAGACAACATAAAAGTGTGGTGAGTGATTTAAAAATCACTATCTAAAACACAATTATGACTAATAAAGGAGTATGCTACATCATGATTAAGTTCGCAATTGATGAACTAAACCTTGCAAATCCACAAGACGAATTGATGGAAATTTCTGAACAAGAACAACAACAAATTCTCGGTGGAGATTGCTATTATGCAGGTCAAAGATATTCAACAGGTTCTACAATTCAGCAGGGTAGTCAAGGATACGATAAAACTTGTATGTCAGATGGGACATGGCAGTGGCAGCCATATAAGAAGTAAATAGACAAGCAAAAATATTTACATTCATTGTGAATGAGACAAAGCAGTTCTAAATCTTATATGGGTTGCTAGTCCATACTCTAATTTCGGGATGTCTAAAACACAATCATGACTAATACAGGAGTACATTTCAAATGATTAACTTCGCAAATTTACAAGACGAATTGATTGAAATTTCTGAACATGAGCAAAAACAAATTCTTGGTGGAGACTGTACATATGCAGGTCAAACATATTCAACAGGTGCTGTAGTGACAATGGGTAAAGACCAGAAAGACTTCCAATGTCAAGGCGACACTTGGGTACCATATGATCCAGCCAAGGTTTGATAGCTTTTTGTTGGCAGTTAAAATCCATCTTTGGTTTTGTTGACGATATTGAGTATTGTGTCTCTGTTCTTTTGGGCTTGTCATACTCAATCGTCAACAGGACTTAAGTAGCCCTCATGAACTGCGTACACAAGAAAACATGAAAAAGTCTTTCCCTGACACCCTTACACCTCTATACCCCTACACCCCTTTTTCAAGTCAGAACAAGGTAAATAATTAAAGGTTTGTAGTGAGAACTTTAGTTTTCCGAAAAGGACTAAAGTCCTTACTACGAACTGAATCTTATTATTTTTACATTGCTTAATATATTTTAGTTTTTTCCAGTAGTTCTACATTATGTAAATCTCACAATCAGTAGACCAAAAAGTTCTGCGATCGCTTTTCACTAAACAGACTCCTTAACCACTCCGCCCCCTGTACCGGCGCGTTCTTTAGCTAAACTATCAATGGCATCACCTAAAGCAGTAGTCAGACTCTTACGAGTTTGTTCGTGGTTTTCTTGTTCTGTCTTCAAAGCCTGCTGCAAGCGATCGCGTTCTTGAATTACCGAGACTAGTTTGGTTTTCAAATCTTCTACAGTCCTGATGGCAGCGAGTTCTTGCTGAATTGCTGCCACATTGATAGCCTTGGGTAAGGTGGTTGTGTCAATTCCTTTGAGTTTTTGAATTTCTGCCTTTAGGGATGCGCTATTTTGACGAAACAAATCCGCATCGGCGCGACGTTGTTCGGCTTCGGTGTTATAGAGTTTACGCCACTTCTCCGCACTTTCCCAAGCTGCATCGCGATCGCGCTGTTGTTCTACTAGCTGCTGTTTGAGTGACTCAATTTCAGCTAACCATTGTTGTGTGATATGTTGACCAAGTTCAATGCTTTCAGTCATTTTTGCACCTGATTATGTTATCGTCGAGCTTGTTATAGTTATCGCAATTTAAAATTCATACGCAATTATTCTTTATATTTAATTTATCTGACTCAGAAAAAAGAATTGGCGTTTATACTTGCACTTCAAAATAGTCTAGTTCCTCATACACTGGAAGCAATTACGGTCTAATTATAACCTTGACATATATTTTTCTGTATACTATAGTTAGCATTTCCATGATTACCTGAAACTAATAGAAATCTAGTTGTTATGAATAAGTCTATTAATTCACCATTTCGTTATGCTGGAGGCAAGTTTTATGCTCGTCACTTGATATTGGAACATATACCACCTCATTCATACTATGCTGAACCGTTTGCTGGTGGAGCTTCTATTTTTTTTGCTAAAGCTAAAGTTGCTAATAACTGGCTCAATGATATTGATGAGCAACTCATAAATACATATGTAACTATCAGAGATAATCCAGAGGAGTTAATTAATTATTTAAGTGGTGAGCCAGCCACTAAAGAGAGACATTCGTATTATAAAAATGAATTTAAGCCCCAAAATAAACTAGAAGCAGCAGCTAGATGGTTTTATTTAAACCGAACCTCTTACTCAGGAATAATGAAACCTCAAAACTGTTATTGGGGATATGGTGATAAATATAGTATGAGACCAGAGAATTGGCCTAGAAATATCCGTAGAACGTCAGAGAAATTGCAAAACACCAAAATTACCTGTTTAGATTTTGAAGAAGTGATAAACACTACACCTGATAATGCTTTTTTATTTATTGATCCTCCTTATTTTAATGCAGATCAAGATAAGTTTTATACTCACTCTTTTTCTAAGAATGATCACTATAAATTAGTTAAGATACTCAACAAACATCAGCATAGAATTAAGTTTTTATTGACTTATGATAATACGCCAGAAGTTCGAGATTTGTATGAATGGGCTACAGAAATACATGATAAAGAATGGAATTACACAATTAATAGAACTGATGATCAAAGAAAAGGTCATAAAAAAGAGAATAATTTTAAAGGAGAACGCTATAAAGGTAAAGAAATTTTTATACTTAATTATGATTCTACATCTAACATCGCCTACGAATCCAGACAACTGGCCATAGGATTTTAAATTCTGTCTAAGATGCTTTCAAAAAAATCAAGACCGTTATTTATGTCAACCCAACTATTAATAGGAGAAGGAGCTATATTGTTTGGTAATTCTTCAATATTTCCAAAGTTAATAATTGGATAGTTAGGAATAAAGCCACAGTTATGTTTATCTGAACAAGCTTGTTTGCTACAAATTACTCCACTATTATGGGAAACAGTGATATCTAATGAACAAGCTAAATACACTTTATTGTATACAAATTCTTGTAGAAACTCTTCATTAGTTGCAGAGGGTTGGAATTTTTTTATAAACTCTAAACCTTTTTCACTAGGTTCAAATGTATACATCAAGTTTCCGTCATTATCTTCTAAAGTTTGGTAGAAAGCATTACCTACAGATGTAGCTACTACATCAAAACTCCCAACCCGATATTGATCGCTATGAGCAAGAAACATTTGGGGACTTACGCCAAACTTTTGTGCCATTGCATTTACTTTCTCAGGTGTTTTAGTCGTCCGAGAACGCATACATTTTACTTTAATTAGATAATCCCCTTTTTTATAAAATCCCGTTTTAGATGTTTTCGCAACACTAAACATTCCTTTACCAGCCAACTTACATTCTACTGATATTATTTTTTTAGTTTTATTGTGCATTACCATAATGTCAATATCATGGTTTCCAGTTTGTGCATTAATGATTGGCTTAACAACTGTCCAATCTTCAGAAGGTAATATTTGCTTTAACTTAGAATACATAGAAAACTCGAATGCTTTCCCACGAATCATAGGAGCTACTTTTAAGTCAGTTACTATCTTGTATAGATCACTCGTGGATATGTTTAATGAACGACAGTATTGGCGTATTTCTTTAATCCATTGTTCTTCTTGATTCAGATTCATTTTTCATTAATTCCTTTTAACAAATCATCTATAGAAATATCTAAGGCTTGAGCAATTTTATTGATATTAATGAGAGTAATATTTTTTTCTGCTCTTTCGATCATGCCTATGTACGTTCTGTGGAGACCAGCTTTTTCCGCTAATTCTTCCTGAGACAGTCCTTGCTTTAGTCTTTCATTTCTTACTCTTTGACCAAATTTCTGGAGTATTTCAGTCTTCATAGAACTTTGACAAGAAATGGCTAACCATAGTAGTAAAACTTCTGCATACTAAAGTTCTACATACTATAGTTAGCATTAAATCCAGGGATTGAATTAACTTATGATTACTGCTGAAGTTACAGTAAAATTACTGAGGCAGTTAGCTGTGGAAACTATCTGCAAAACATTCTAGGCTAATAGGTACAAACAAGCTTTAACATTTGATACCAGGGTGTTCGTCTCTGAGGAGTTTTCATTTTGCTCAACTATCTGCAACTACTGTTATGCCACAACCTCGTTTTGTCAGATTTTTCCGCCATCTCACCTGGCGGACACTGAAGAAAACCGTTGCTAGAACAATTACTAGAAGGCTCTTAGGATTGGCTTCAGAAATCGCCTTTAATGCCATGTTATCCTTGTTTCCGGCAATTCTGGCCATCCTCACCGCCATTGGATTACTTGAAGAATCTTTGCAGGACACTTTTAGACAAATAGCGCAACAATTCAGTCAAGTTGCACCAGATGAAGCTATCACACTAATTCGAGAATTCGCTAACCAAGAAATAGCCCACCCTAAAAATAGAGGATTATTTTCCTTGAGTTTTATCATTGCCCTGTGGACTGCTTCTGGTGCTGTGAGTACCGCCATGACAGCCTTTGATCAAATCCATCAAGTACCACCAGAAAAGACTCGTCCTTTTTGGAAAGGGAGAATTATTTCTTTGGGCTTGACGGTAGGCACAATTTTATTGTTAATGTTGGCTTCTTTTTTAGTCTTTCTCAGTGACTTAATTTTGGGGCTTGTTGTCAGTGGTAATTCATCTTTAATTTTCTTATTAAATCTTTGGCAATTATTACGTTGGCCGTTAGCTTTAGGGATTGTGGCTACAGCATTTAGTTTTATCTATCGCTACGGCCCTAGCGTTTGGAATTCAGGTACACCAATTATGCCAGGGGCGATGCTTGCGTCTATATTTTGGGCAATGTTATCGGCTTTATTTCGGCTGTATGTAGCTAATTTCGGCAACTATAACAAAGTTTATGGTGCGGTAGGAACGGTGATTGTCTTAATGCTATGGCTGTGGATGAGTGCAGCTGTTTTATTAATCGGTGATCAATTAAATGTGATTGTTGGTGAAGATATGCGTGCCAAAGTGTATCAAACTTCCCTCAAAGATCAACAGTAAGTTGACTTGACTAATAACTATGTCAAAATATTGAACAATTTTATTACCAATGAGCGATCGCCTACCATGCCCCATGCCTCTTATGTTGACTATCATACCCAAGCCACAACTTTAAAGCGTCTCCGGTTTTTAAGTCGGATTTTAGATAGAGTTATTGGCATTCCTGGTACACCCATCGCTGTTGGTTTAGATCCCATGATCGGATTTATCCCCGTCGGAGGTGATGTTTTAGGTTTGCTACTGTCTCTTTATATTGTGATTGAAGCCTCAAAATTGGGTATACCTAAAGCAATTCTCAGGAAAATGATCGTCAATATTATTATTGATAGTTTAGTAGGTATGATTCCCTTGCTGGGTGATTTGTTTGACTTTGCTTGGACAGCTAATGAATATAATATCCGGCTAATAGAAGAACACTTAAAATTTCCGCGTTAGAAATGTAAGTAAATAATTTATGCTTACTATTGTCTGATTAGTCTACAACATGGTAGTAATTATAACTCTATCAACTGCCTGAAAATTTTTTGAGATTAATCATTGATGAAAGATTGGTGGCAAGCGACTTTTCCCCAAGGACGGCAAAGTCTAATTATTAGCGATGTTGACGGGTATCCTGTACAGATTGCCTATGGTGAAAAAGGCACAGGAAAACCGCTTTTTCTCTTACATGGTATGGGAAGCTGGAGCTATAATTGGCGTTATAGTGTAGCTGCTTTATCTAAGCACTTTCGAGTCATTTGTTTTGATGCTAAAGGCTTTGGATTTTCAGATAAGCCTTGGTTACGCCGAGAGAAAAATGGGCATCAAGTAATTGAACTAGCAAGAGTGATTCAAGGATTATGTGATGAACCAGCTATTATTGTGGGAGAATCCATTGGGGCATTAATTTCTTTAGCATTAGCACAAAGAAATCCCCAACTAATCGGCAGGTTAATTGTGATGAATGCGCCGGTTTTTGCGGAACGCCTCCCACATTGGGCAATGGAAATCCTCGCCAAAACTCCGCTAGAAGTCTTACAAGCAATTGACTATTTACGTTTAGCTTATTGGTTCGCGCCACTGGTACGCGAAGTGATGGCCACAGAAAGGCGCAAAGTGCTATTTGATCCCTCAATTCTGACCCCAGAAGATGTTTATTGGATTACTTATCCATTTATTGAACTGCCTGGTACCCTGGTAAAAGTTGCCGAAGAATTACAAATAGCAGCAAAAGAAATTGAAGATTGGCAAGCTAATAAACCCAATCTGCTTAGTCAAATTCAAACTGATTTAGACAAGATAGATTGTCCCACATTAGTTTTATGGGGCGATCGCGATAGTTGGTTTCCCTCCACTCATGGCGAAAGATTACACCAACGCCTACCTAATTCCCAATTGCAAATCATCGATAACTGTTGTCACGATGCCTCAACTGGTGCAGCAAAAGAAGTGAATCAAGCCATTTTGAAATTTCTACAAGACACGAATTTTTTGTAATCTGTATCAATATGTTGAGCTAACAAAAAAATTAACAACTTATGCAAAGAAATATTAACCTCTAAAACCCTTTTGTTACCTAGATTTTCACCTCTTACCCCCTACTTCCTACCTCCTGTCTCCTCAAAACCGCTAGCTGACGGCAAACATGGTATGAGATCATAAAAAAACTAAAATTAATGCAAGTTAGAGAAGTCCCAAGAGAATGGAAGCACGCAAAACAGTTATTATTACAGGCACATCTTCGGGGGTTGGGTTGTACGCCGCTAAAGCCATGGCCAAAAGAAATTGGCACATAGTCATGGCTTGCCGGGATATTGAAAAAACTCAAAAAGCTGCCCAGTCCGTAGGAATTCCCCAAGATAGCTACACTATCATTCCCGTTGACTTAGCATCTTTAGGCAGTGTGCGTTACTTCGTGCAGAACTTCCGCGCCACAGGCAGAACCCTAGATGCTTTAGTGTGCAACGCAGCAATTTATATGCCTCTCATCAAAGAACCACTCCGCAGCCCAGAGGGATATGAATTAACCATGGCCACCAATCATCTAGGCCATTTTCTGCTGTGTAACCTGATGTTGGAAGATTTGAAGAAATCATCTTCCCAGCCCAGACTCGTAATTTTAGGAACAGTCACTCATAACCCCAACGAACTCGGCGGTAAAATTCCCCCCCGTCCAGACTTGGGCGATTTGAAAGGTTTTGCAGAAGGTTTCAAAGACCCCATTACAATGGCTGATGGGAAGAAATTTGAACCCGTCAAAGCTTATAAAGATAGTAAAGTCTGCAATATCCTCACAATGCGGGAATTGCATCGGCGATATCATGAATCTACAGGTATTATCTTCAATTCTCTCTATCCTGGATGTGTCGCCACAACAGCATTATTCCGTAACCACTATCCCCTATTCCAAAAACTGTTCCCTATCTTCCAACAACGCATTACAGGCGGTTTCGTCTCCGAAGAACTAGCAGGCGAACGGGTAGCAATGGTGACTGCTGATACTGAATATGCCCAATCTGGTGCGTATTGGAGTTGGGGAAATCGACAAAAGAAAGACCGCCAATCCTTTGTGCAGCAAGTTTCCCCCCAAGCCAGTGATGACGCGATAGCTAGAAGGATGTGGGATCTGAGTGAGAACTTAGTAGGACTAGCCCCTGTAACTTCTCCAGCTGTTGCTAGATAGGGGTTTCCAACTCAAAAAGTATCTCATCATTTTGATGAGCAAGGCGAATCAGTAAAGGTTTGTAGTGAGAACTTTAGTTTTCAAATCAGGACTAAAGTCCTTACTACAAACCCAGTATCTCAAAATATTTAGCTATATTTTTAGTAGCTACAACAGTACCATTTGCGGAAATCAGCGCATAGGATAGATGTCACAAACTATTTCTAGAATATGCGGGCATATGGGAGAAAACTTTATTGCGGCGGTATTTGATGGTAGAGGATTTTATCCCCAAGAGACGATCGCTTTACCTGTGAATACCCGTGTACGCTTAAGAATAGAAATACTACCGAATAAGGCACAAGCAACTGTATCTTTTTTAGCGACGGCGCGATCGCTACAATTGCATAGTCCGCCGGATTTGTCTGCTAACATTGACAAGTATTTATACGTTCAGGAAATTCCCTATGAAACCTGAAGTATTTCTTGATACATCTTTTGCCATTGCCTTAGCTGCACCCCAGGATAATTTACATCAACGAGCTTTACATTTAGCTAGCTTGATAGAAGCAGCAGGTACACGTTTAATTACTACCCAAACAGTCATGCTAGAAATTGGCAATATCTTATGCCAACAACCCTATCGTCATGAGGCGATCATGTTGTTAAATTCTCTAGCCTCTGATCCACAAGTAGAAATTGTGCCTTTATCTCAGGAACTCTACGAAAGAGCTTTCCAACTATATTGCGAAAGCTCTGAAAAAGAATGGGGATTTGTAGATTGTGTATCTTTTATTGTTATGCAATTCTGTGGTATTACTGAAGCCTTAACTGCCAACGAGCATTTTCAACAGCTAGGCTTTCGTGCGTTGTTACGGGAAACATCACCGTAATATCAATTCAAAATTCAAAATTCAAAATTCAAAATTCAAAATTAAGAAAATGTGACTCAGCATAGCTTTTGGCGTTTGCATTTGAATCACATTTTTTGTGAATTGGTATGAAAGGGGAAAGGGGAAACAGAGAAAATAGGGGTGTGGGGGAAGAAGAAGATATTTCTGCTGTATTTTGCTGGCTTGTAGTTGCGGTAGTTTGAGATTTTCAAGTCCCATTCCCCACTCCTCACATTCAATATTCGTAATTATGTAAATTTTACGCCAACGTGCAAATTGACAGAAGGCGATAATGCCTATTGTGACGATAACAGCATGAAAGCGTGAATATAAATCTCCTCATTTCTCCTCAAGAACTCACGTCTTTGTTAGCAGCAAAATCCCCAAGGACTGTCATTATTGATACGCGCTCTCCAGAAGAATATGCTATTGGCCATATTCCTCAAGCTATCAATATTAGAGATTTCTTTACTTATCTTTTAGATAATTCCTATCCTGCCGGATTCCAACAATTGCAAGAATATTTTGCCAAAATTATGAGTGAGGTAGGAATATCCGGTAAAGAACATTTAATTGTGTATGAAGATGCCTTCAATAGAGGTTATGGTCAATCTTGTAGAGCCGCTTTCTTATTAAAATATTTGGGTTGTCCTCATGTGTCTGTTTTACATGGAGGATATAGAGCTTGGTTAGCGGCGGAATTACCTATTACTGATGAAGTTCCAGAAGTTGAAAGCAGCATATTTAGATTGCATCCCCAAGCTGAGATGATGGTGACAACCATCGAAATGTTGCAGGCTATCAACAACCCCGCAATTATTAAATTAGACGTGCGCGATCGCGATGAGTGGCAAGGTATCAGTTCTTCACCCTATGGTGTGGATTTCTGCCCCCGCAAAGGCAGAATCCCCAACGCCGTTTGGTTAGAATGGCATCGTCTGATGACTTCGGAATCAGGAATACCGATGTTTCGCCCCACAGCAGAGATTTTAGAAATTTGCCAATCTCTAAGTATTAATTCTGAGTCTGTTGTGTATATCTATTGTTTTAAAGGTTCTAGGGCAGCGAATGTGCTGTTTGCTTTGCAACAAGCGGGAATTCACGCCAAAAATTACTTTGGTTCTTGGAATGAATGGTCTCGCGATTTCTCACTACCGATTGACAACAAAATAATCGCGTAAAATTATTCAAATTGGAATTTTGACTGGCCTAATAATATGGAAGATAGCCGTATTATGAATTAGTGCTTGTAGGCTAAGTCAATAAAACAGCTTGCTTACAGGCAAAAATTGAGCATGAAGCTCAAGAATTTATACTTGTTCAACTGGCTGAAAAATTCTATGAATTCTCAGGAAAATAATCCGAAAGAAACTACTGCGCCGTCCAAAACATGGCGAAATTGGCAGGAAAATTTTACCCTCATCGCGATCGCTTTAGTTTTAGCACTATTGATTCGGACTTTTGTGGCTGAACCTCGTTACATACCTTCCGAGTCAATGTTTCCTACTCTATACGAAGGCGATCGCCTAGTGGTGGAAAAAGTCTCTTATCGGTTTCATCCGCCCACATCTGGGGATATTGTGGTTTTTCAGCCACCAGCAGAATTACAAAAGCGGGGATACCCCAAAGACCAAGCTTTTATTAAACGGGTAATTGGTCTACCAGGGGAAGTCATCAGCGTTGCTAACGGTAAAGTTTACCTCAATGGACAACCATTAGCTGAAGACTACATCGCTGAACCACCCAATCAGCCGTTTCCACCAGTAAAAGTCCCCCAAGACCAATTTTTCGTCATGGGAGACAACCGCAACAACAGTAATGATTCTCGTTACTGGGGCTTCTTACCCCAAGAAAATATCATCGGTAGAGCCGTTTTCCGCTTTTGGCCACCGGAACGTGTAGGGGTCATCTAAGTAGGGGCGGGTTGAGAAAGTTCTTTGGTGGGGGTAGGGAATGGGGAATGGGGAATGGGGAATGGGGACAAATTATGACTGAATATTGCTCTTTAAGACTCTGATACCAACTCTCTAAAACTGTTCCCTTTTCTAGCCTAAAACCTTAAAAAATACATCAATTGCGCGATCGCTTCCCCAGGTATTGTCAATCTACGTTGAAAATCAGCTAAATCGCGGTACCCTCCAGACTGGAGGCGGTTCTGCACAACTGCTTCAGCTAAGGATATATCTATAAACGGCAGTTGAGCTAACTCTTCCACTGATGCAGTATTGACATTTACTACAGCAGTAGAACTAACTAGAGACTCGTGGTCATAATAACTAAAATTTAGTATGGGCTTCAATGGTTCTAGGCGTGGAGCAGGCATTCCCAAAGCTGCCGCCACATCTTCAACGCAGTAAAATTTTACACCAGAACGAGACAATTCCACAAGCGATCGCGCCTGATGAATTGATAAACCAGGTAAGCGTAACCAATCGTCTACAGTTGCTTGATTAGCATCAATACGGATACCCAATTGAGCCGCTATCTGGATTTCTTCCCCAGATTGTAATCGGTAATACGGGTCATTGAGCAATTTAGCCTTTAACTTGTTTAATCTAGGATTCCAAGGTAGCCATTGGTTCATATTGGTCAATAGTCATTAGTCAATAGTCATTAGTCATTAATACTTTTTCTACCTTGTCTCCCTTGTCTCCCGATGCCCAATGCCCAATGCCCAATGCCCAATGCCCCATGCCCATCTAATCCACCGATGCTTGGGCTTCACAGTGTAATCTTGTGGCAATACGAAATAGTTCTTGCCCCGTGTGCAGATAACGATCATCATAGTTGAGGGGAAAATAAGATAACTCTTCTAAGCCATCTCCTACTTGACTGAGGCTGTAGTATATGTGGGCGGCGGCTCTGGCTAAACTAGGGGGATTTGGTAAGGAACGAAAAGTAGTTTGGGCTTGTTTCAGGTCGGCTTTACAGTTTTTTAAATATTCTTGAAATTCATCTAGTAATTCATCATCAAAGGGATCAGCCGCTAGTTCTTCAATTTGCTCTTCTAGGGAGTTGAGAATGCTGCACAGTAAGCGGTTCACTGGGTGATATACTACGCTCAGCCATTCTTCTACTTGCTCGTCAACATCTTTGCCTGATTTACGTGTGGCTTGATAATGTTTCTGCGCTGATGCTGTGCGCTGTTGACGATTACCATTTAAGTTTTGAGATTGATCCCGCAGTTGTTGGTCATAGTTGATACGACTTTGACTATCACCTAAGACTTCATAGGCTGCGTTAATGCGAATAATCTGCTCGTTATCTGCGGTTTCCTGATTACTATCAGGATGAAATAACTTCACCAAGCGGCGGTAGGCTTGTTTAATCTCCGCTTGGCTGGCGTTAGAACTCACTTTGAGAGTTTCGTAGTGGTTGGAATCTTGTTTAAACTCGGCCATTCATCCCATTGATTATTAGCTGATGCTAGTGGCTACTTTTGCCTCTAAGTCTTGGAATAACGGTGTACTCAAGTATCTTTCGCCGAAACTGGGCTGAATCATCACGATTAAGCGTCCCTCGTTTTCTGGGCGTTGGGCTACACGAATAGCAGCATACAAAGCTGCACCACTGGAAATTCCAGATAATAGCCCTTCTTCTCTAGCTAAACGCCGACTATAAGCGATCGCTTCTTCATCGGTGACTGTAATCACTTCATCAATTAAGTCTAACTTGAGTACCTGGGGAATAAAACCAGCACCAATCCCTTGAATTTTATGGGGGCCTGGTTTACCTCCTGATAACACTGGGCTATTGGCTGGTTCAACTGCGATCGCTTGCAGGCTGGGTTTACGACTTTTCAGCACTTCTGCTACACCTGTGATCGTACCACCTGTTCCCACTCCTGCCACAATCATATCTACCTGGCCATCGGTATCTTGCCAAATTTCTTCGGCGGTAGTTTCTCGATGGATTTTAACATTAGCGGGATTGCGAAACTGCTGCAACATATAAGCATGCGGCGTAGTATTTACTATCTCCTGCGCCCGTCGAATTGCCCCACTCATTCCTTCCATTCCAGGAGTCAGTTCTAATTCTGCACCATAAGCTCGTAACATGGCTCGCCGTTCACCACTCATGGTTTCTGGCATAGTTAAAATTAAGCGATAACCCTTAGCCGCCGCCCCCATTGCTAAAGCAATACCTGTATTGCCCGATGTCGGTTCTACTAATACTGTTTTGCCGGGCGCAATTAACCCCTCTTCTTCCGCCGCATTAATCATGCTTACGCCAATTCTGTCCTTCACAGAGGACGAGGGATTCATACTTTCCAATTTGACTACAATTTGTGCCACACATCCCTCAGCTTGGGGGATGCGATTTAACTGCACTAAGGGTGTCCGCCCAATAAGCTCCGTAATATTACCAGCAATCCGCATAATTATTCCTTATTCGTTATTTATTAACCTAACTATTTATAGTCTCAGCATTCATAGTCAATAGTCCACAGTCTCAAATCATGACTGTTGACTAATGACTAATGACTAATGACTAAATGTAGTACATAATATCCAACTGCCGCCGAGAATCTCTCTTCTCACATAAATCCTGAAGAGTGTAGTTCTTCAACACGGAATTAGCCGCTTGACAAGCTTCCTGCCAAATCTCTTCTATGACTGCGCTGTCTAATGTTTTGGTGCTGATATTATCTTCACCAGTCTTGACATCTAAGCCTTCTAAACATTCCAGTATTTCAAATAGCGTGATTTTGCGCGGTTCTCGTGCTAGAAGATAGCCACCTTTAGAACCGCGTTGACTTTTGAGGATACCTCCCCGTCTTAAGGTCGCTAGTAACTGTTCTAAATAACGATCAGGGATGTTTTGTTGGGCGGCGATTTGTCGAATTTGCATTGGTTCGCCGTTTTCGTAATGAGTTGCCATTTCTAGTAAGGCAAGAATTGCGTATTCTGATTTACACGATAGTTCCACAAGCAAAATAATTAAGTGATAAATGAATTTAGGAGGGAGTTAACGCCGTGTGCAAATTTCTCTCAAACCTGACCCCCAACCCCTTCCCTTGTAGGGAAGGGGAGTAAGATTTAAAGCCTCTCTCCTTGCAGGGGAGCCAGTGCGTTGCGGGGGTTTCCCCCGTTGTAGCAACTGGCGTGAGAGGTACTCTACGAGAAGAGCTTCGCTCTATGGAGAGGGGTTTCAAAAATAAGTTGCACATCGCGTGAGTTAAGGAATCAACTCCATCCTCTTCTAGTATACTCCGGTTCATCACTAGGGTTTCTGCCTTATGACTTAGCGAAATAAAAAACCCCGCTACCAAGCGGGGTTAAATTCAGTTTAAAGTTTTGAGTTTATGGTTTTGCAAACCTAGAACGACTCTAGAAGGTGAAAGTAGTTCTCAAAGTACCGATAATCGCATCATCACTGTTACCTTGGTTAACATTGGTCAACCAGATGACACCAGGGGTGATGGAGATGTTGTCAGAAACGCGATACTTGTAGAAACCTTCAATTTGGTAAGGAACTTCGTTTTGTCCAGGGTTGAGTCGGCCGAGTGAGTAGGGTTGCGCGCCTGCGAAGATACCGAGGACGTTACCTTGCTTACCAAAGTCAGGTAAAGCTACGCCAACACCGTAACTCCAAACTTCTTTATCGTTGTTGGGGCCATTGACTGTCACATCAGTGTAAGAAACAAAGCCACTGATGGATAATTTGTCGCTAGGTCTGAAGGCTGCGGATACACCGAAGGAGTTGCTGGAGGCGGATCTGGTTAACTCGTTGGCTTGTCGAGTACCGACTAAGATGTTGTTGTCTTGATCTGCGAACAAATTGCTGCCTGCACCAGTGTAACCATGAACGTAGGTTGCAGCTAACCCCAAGCGATCGCCTACACTAAAGTTCAATTGACCTAATGCAGCGTAGTTACCATTAAATAAGCCTGCGCTGTCGTTGGGGTTGTTAGCTTCTGATGCTAAGTAACCTACAGTCAAGGAACTTGGTCTGAAGATACCGCCACCTTTACCAAAGGGGAGAGTGAAAGCTAAACCAGCACCGCTACCAATCCGGTAGATGGGGCTTTCAGAGGACAGGGTGGATAAGGAACCGTTACCACCGTCTGTTTTGTCGAAGAAGTAGGGGTTGTTAACAGCAGCATAGTGGCTGTGTCGTCCACCTGTAGCGGCTAAGTAAGCTCTAGCTGGGCCGAAGTCTGTTTCGTAGGTTAGTTTGTCTATGCGTACATTGTTGTTGCTACTTCCTCCAGTAACTTGGAAGGTCTGTAAGGCTTCTCCACTACCCTGAGGAGTACCCGCAAAAGCTTGAGCATTACCAGAAGATAAGCGAGTGGTTAATAGGTCTTTACCTGTGAAACTTGTGTTTAAGGTGAGACGAACTCTGTTTTGGAAGACGGTGTTGTTTCTATCGCCCAAATCATCACCGAATACATCGGTGACAGCAAAGATTGCTTCCCCAGCGAGTTTGGTGGTGGTGGAGAATTGGTTAGCTTCCAATTCCGCAGTCCGAGCTTCTAGAGCATCTACACGACCACGCAAGGTTGCTAATTCAGCAGAGAATTCTTCTTGCAGGCGTTGTAAGGTTGCTAAGTCTTGCTTAGTGACTAAGTCAGCTGTAGCTGTTGCGATCAGTTCGTTTACCCGATCCAAACAAGCATTTAAACCAGCTGCGAATTCATAACGGGTTAAAGCTCTGTTACCGCGATAAGTGCCGTTGGGATAACCAGCGATACAACCATAACGCTCAACCAAGGATTGTAATGCTTGGAATGCCCAGTCGGTGGGTTGTACGTCAGAGAACTGAGAAACAGAGGTAACTTGACCTTGGCTGTTGTTAGTTCTACCTTCGTTACTGTAGCGGTTAACTTGGTCAATTACTTTGGTATCTTCAGTTGTTGGGGCTGCTTGTGCCACAATAGCTGGTTGTTGAGCAACTTCCGGTAATACGGTTTCTGTTGTTGCTACTTCAGTTGTAGGAACTTCGGTTGTTGCTACTTCTGGGGTGGTGCTGGGTGCGGCGATCGCTGTTGCTGAAACTAACAGCGTTGCTCCTAATACCGCAGGGCTAACCACTAGGGATTTCCACAATATGTTAGACATTTCTACTTTTCTCCTCACACCTTGTTATAGGTAATTGTTTTCGCTGCACCTAATTCTCAAAATGCGACATCTTCACTAAAAGCTGTTGATGAGGCCTAGTTGCCACTACTACAATTTTAGTTTTCGCCAAGCTAACGACTGATTAACGCAATGTTAAAAATTGATGTAATTAACTTATGCAAAAACATAGCTATATAGCTTGTTATTATAGAATATTTCCGCTATATGGCAAGTAATGGGCGTTCGCCTCATTAACTGTCACAATTGCTCATCCATATATCAAAAGAAAGAGTAGGGTTTTAAAAGTTCCCTACTCTAGCTATATTTATTAAGTAATACAAGGCTGCGAGTGGCTGTACACCAAGTATTTAACTAATTTGAGAAATAATGGCTGCTAAATCAAAATCTTTTTGAGTTAAGCCGCCCGCATCATGTGTTGTTAATGTAATTTGCACTTTGTTATAAGAAATCTCTATATCTGGATGATGTCCAGCTGATTCAGCTGGTTCGACGAGCTGATTGACAAAGGCGATCGCTGTGACAAAATCTGGAAATATGCGGGTAGTCTGTAGTTTTGAGTCTGTTACTGTCCACTCTGAAAGACTTTTCGCTTGTGCTTGAATCTCTATATCCGTTAGTAGTTGCGCCATATTAATTCAAAATTCAAAATTCAATAAACCGCTTAGGAGTGGATAGCTGGGAAACAAAGAATTATTTTTAGTGTTGCCGTAACCTATCTCATCGAAAAAGCTTTAGTCCTTCACCTCATAAATGCTAGGTCTTGAAGGTGGTTTAAATCCCCGATACAAATTCCCTGTTTCCTGTTAACCGCCACTATCAATCTGAAAATACCTATAAAAAACTATCCGCTCTGATTTTAGGTCAGATGAACTAAATCAGAGCGGTCTAGCGGGTCTTCAGGTTGCAACCAGACTGCCGGAAGGAACTCCGTGCTTTAGCCTAGCTACTTGTAGCTAACTTAATCTGACTAGCAGACTAAGGCTAACTCTTAGAGAACAGCCCCGGCGCACAGCCGGCTAACTGCAACCTGATGACCCATGCGTTTACTACTTTCTATCATGGGCATCACCTCCTTGTTGCCTAATCGGTCTTATTCTCAAAAAGGCAGAGTGTTTAGCTCTGGGTGTTAACCTTCGACTAATATAGCATATCAATTTTGAGATGCTAACCATTACTCAAGAAAAAACCCCGCGAAAATGCGGGGCTTTGACAATTCAGACAAAATGATGAATGTTAAATCATCAACATTAGAGAGCGTTACCGCGAGGTAATACTTCTTCGGGGAATACAAATTTTTCGTGAGGCTGGTCTTGAGGAGCCATCCAAGCGCGGATACCCTCATTCAGCAAAATGTTCTTGGTATAGAAAGTTTCAAATTCTGGGTCTTCAGCCGCCCGCAACTCTTGGGATACGAAGTCATACGCCCGCAAGTTGAGTGCTAAACCGACAATACCCACTGCCGCCATCCACAATCCTGTGACGGGTACGAATAGCATGAAGAAGTGTAACCAACGTTTGTTGGAGAAGGCAATCCCGAATATCTGTGACCAGAATCGGTTTGCTGTCACCATTGAGTAGGTTTCTTCTGATTGGGTGGGGTTGAAGGCGCGGAAGGTGTTGGCGGCTTCGCCGTCTTCAAATAGGGTGTTTTCTACTGTTGCACCATGAATCGCACACAATAGCGCACCACCTAATACACCTGCTACTCCCATCATGTGGAAGGGGTTGAGGGTGAAGTTGTGGAACCCTTGTACGAATAGGATGAACCGGAAGATTCCTGCTACTCCGAAACTGGGTGCAAAAAACCAGCTCGATTGTCCCAAGGGGTACATCAAGAAGACGCTGACGAATACCGCTATTGGGGCTGAGAATGCTAGGGCGTTGTATGGTCTAATTCCTACTAACCTTGCAATCTCGAATTGACGTAGCATGAACCCGATTAATCCGAAGGCTCCGTGTAATGCTACGAATGGCCACAGTCCACCTAGTTGACACCAACGGGTGAAGTCGCCTTGGGCTTCTGGCCCCCACAACAGTAGTAGGGAGTGTCCTAAGCTGTCTGCTGGTGTGGATACTGCTACTGTTAGGAAGTTACATCCTTCTAGGTAGGATGATGCTAGTCCGTGGGTGTACCAGGATGTGACGAAGGTTGTACCGGTTAACCAACCGCCTAATGCTAGGAAGGCGCAGGGGAATAACAATATCCCTGACCACCCTACGAATACGAAGCGATCGCGTTTTAACCAGTCGTCTAGTACGTCAAACCACCCTCTACTGGGGGCGCGTCCTACTGCGATGGTCATGAAAGGAAAACTCCAAATATTATAATTACGGGTCTACCTGTAGGCTGGCACGATTTAGCTGCCTACAAGAGTATTACCAGGTTGTCAACCTAGTTTACAATTTTTTACTGACTCTAATAATTCTAGGCGCAAATCGTTAATTTTTCCAGGGATATTTGTGAGAAATTTATTTTTGATACAGAAATTTATTTATGGGACGTGGGGAATACAAGAGGAATTGGTGCAGGGTGCAGGATGCAAGGGGGAGAAAAATTTCCTCATTTCTCCCTGCCCCCTGCCCCCCTGCCTCCTGTTTCCCATTCCCCATTCCCTAACGCTAAAATGAGTCCTACAGTTATATGTAGTTACTTGCTAAATGTTTACCATTGACTTAAGCATCAGAAATACTGCTTTCCCTGTATCAGTTCAACGGAAGACAGCAGAGGACGCAGAGGCGGTTTATCAGCTGATTTTGGCGGCTATGCGTTCTGGTAATCCTGACATTGTAGAACTCAAGTGTGAAGGGAAAACAGAGAAGAAAATAGCTGTGCGTGCTAGTGAAATTTCTGGAGTCCAGATTACAGAAAAAGATGGCGCGACTACCAGTAGCGGTAAACCACCAGGCTTTTTTGCCTTAGCTGCTGAGTAAGCCAAGCAGGTGTATTCATGGCAGAAGCGGGCATTATCGTTAAAGATTTAAAGTTCAATTGGCCTAATGGTGACACAGCAATTGCATCTTGCTCTTTGGAAGTTCCCAGGGGTGAGTTTTGGATGCTATTGGGTACAAATGGTAGTGGTAAATCTACTCTACTTCGTCTGTTGGCGGGGCTTCTCGCTCCCACTTCTGGAGAAATTCAGGTTTTGCATCCTGTTGGCTTTGTTTTTCAAAATCCTGATCATCAATTAGTGATGCCAACGGTTGGTGCAGATGTGGCTTTCGGTTTGGTGGAGGAAAAACTGCCAATTGCAACGGTGAAAGCTAGAGTCAAAGACGCGTTGGGGGCAGTAAATTTAGGTGCTTTCCAGTTACGCCCGATTTATGCCCTTAGTGGCGGACAAAAACAACGGGTAGCAATAGCAGGTGCGATCGCTCGTCACTGTGAAGTCCTATTATTAGATGAACCCACAGCTTTACTCGATCCAGATAGCCAATTGGACTTAGTCGCTAGTGTCCGCACCCTGGTTAAAAGTAGGGGAATCACTGCTTTATGGGTGACACATCGACTAGACGAATTGAATTACTGCGATGGTGCTTTTCTACTAGAAAAGGGTCAACTCGTAGATAGCGGTGAACCCCAGAGACTTAAACAACGCTTGATGGAACATCGGTAGTAGGGACAATTCAAAATTCAAAATTCAAAATTCAAAATAAAAGAATTTTAGTATTTTGAATTTTGAGTTTTTTCTGTTCATTAGCTAATAGAATATTAATGGTTATCCTGCTGTTGGTCTTTCAGTAAAAATAGAGGATAAATTTTGTGGAATCTCGCTTAGAAATCGAACAAGTAATTAAAATTCTACAACAGGATTTACCGACTCTGTTTGAGAAAGATATCTCTTACGACATCTACACCCAAGATATTTACTTTCAAGACCCTGTAAATAAATTTAAATATAAGTTTAATTACCGCATTATATTTTGGACTTTACGATTTCATGCGCGTTTATTTTTTACGGAAATATATTTTGATGTGCATGAAGTCTATCAATCAGCTACAGATACTCTTATAGCAAAATGGACAGTCAGGGGTGTTTTGCGTGTTCCCTGGAAAGCGCGAATGTTTTTCAATGGTTATTCAACCTACAAGCTCAATGCTAATAATTCAATTTACGAACATATTGACACTTGGGATAGGAAACCTAGTGAAATTCTCCAGCAGTTTTGGCAAAAAGGAGAAAAATCAACATGGAAGTCTGAAACATAAGAGGGTGTTGGAAAAGTCGTGAATATATCAAATATTTTTACCTCACCCTAACTCTCGCCTTTCTCCTTTGAAATGAGAGGAAACTAAATTTTCTTGTTTCCCTATTTCTCTGCTACGGTGTACACAAGTTGCTGAAGTACACTTAGTCAATTAACCTTGAATATGTCAAGATATATTTGTCAAATTTAATACTATTTTAAGCAAAGTCAAAAATACTAAAACTTAGCTATGTTCAGGATATAGGCAAATGTAACGGTTAATTTAGGAATTAACTATGTATAATTTATGCCGTTATAATAATAACTGGATACTACTCAGAAATACGAGCAAGGCAAGAAAAGTGGTTAAAAACGTTAGATTTTAGAACTTTTGGCAATAAAGTTACTTCAAAATCTAGACAAATAATAAAGAAAACAGCAAGAGAAATGGTGTTGTTTATTTTATGTTTTACTCGTATTTGGGCTAAAAAATCACTAAAAAATCAAATCAATAACCAAAAAAAAGGAGAAGCATCTATGCCAGATACTGCCGTAGAATTTCCTAATTTAGAAAAATTTCAATCTGCCAATACCACAGTTAAATTCGCCGAAGCTGATCCTGAACTTATTAAAGAAATTCAGACTTTACTCACTACCAAAGGATTATATAAAGGGAAGGTTGATGGTATTGTTGGCGAACTCAGTCAAAAAGCGTTTGCAGAGTTTAAAGAAAGTGTTTGGCTAGATTCTCCCGATATGTTGGGGCCAACTACTGCATCGGCTCTATTAGAAATAGCAGAAAACCATCAGACTATTGAAGAACAAACTCAACAATTAAAACCTTTACCAGCATCAACTATAGGTAGCAAAACGGGACGTTCTTTGAAGTTAGTTACAGGGGAATTAGTTTACGAAAACGAACTGATAATTGCTGGTATTCCTTTAACTTGGGGGGAAGTGACAAAAGGATGTGATCCAGAACGTAACCCAGAATCAAAAACAATTATTAACAACATTATCAAAGCAGCTAAAGGCTTTGGCAAAATCCGTGATAAATATGACAGTCCTATTTCTATCAATTCTGCTTATCGTCCACAATCTGTAAATCGTCGCATAGGAGGCGCGCGTTATTCTCAACATATTAATGGTTTAGCTTTGGATATTTGTCCTGTAGATGGTAACTTTAAAAGGCTACTAGAAATTTGCCGCGCGTCTGATTGTACGGGATTAGGTAGAGGAATGCACAGAGGTTTTATTCATTGTGATTGGCGGCCGGGTGGTCGGGTAGTTTTTGACTATCCTTAATTAGTTAGAGTATGGAGTGTAGGTGTTTAAAATACTTACACCTCCATATTATTGAGCAAATAACTGATAAATATAGAATATCTGAGTGCGGTGCGATCGCCTCCGGTGAAGCTTCATCCATCGCACTTGTTGGTATTTTACAAGCGATACCTCCGGCGGGCTACGCCTACGCTTCTAGCTAAAACTATGCTTGTGTTGGGAAGAGAGATCACATTGATCGCTGTTCTCAAAGCGATCGCCTGTCATGGTTATTTTTTGCGATCTCTACTGTCTTTCAATTTCTTCTACAAGCAACCCACCTGATTCTAATAATTGGCGAGCTTCAGCCTTGGACATTTGGGCAGTGGCGATGAGGTCTGACCCTCTACCCAAACGTTGAAATACTCTAATAATTTTACCTTTCTCATCTTTTATAGTGACAAGGAAACTTTTCGTTGTAGTCATTACCCTGCCTGCTTCTATAATTTCGACTCCTTTACTTCTTGTCTGAACTACAAAGACCTGCCCTTCTTTTAGAACATCTGTGTCAACAATTTCATCAGCAGCTTTTGAGTTCTTTAGTGTAGAACTTGCTTGATGGCAATCTGAAGAATTCGCCGTAGGAGTTTTTACAAATAAAATACCAATCAGAACAATTACACTTGCAAGTGGAAGTACGTATAACTTTGAAAGTTTCATGTTCTTTGTTTACCTAGAGAGTTGTTCTTGCATTGTAGTTGAGGGCAAGCATATCTTGCCAACAGCACTCAGCAATTCTCAACCATGAAATATTAATGAGCTAATGACTAACTAAATCATAACTAGCCATTAGCCACTCATTAATTACTAGCAAACTCTCCGCGTACCTCCGCGCATACCTCCGCGCCACCTGCGTTTAAACTTAAGCAGTGCGGAAACGTGCCAACTCTTCGCCTGTCTTCGCATCGTGGGCGTGAACAGTACACACCAGACAAGAATCAAACGATCGCGCGACGTGTCCTACTTCCACCGGATCAGTAGGATCTTCAATCGGCGTACCAACCAAAGCCTCCTCAATCGGGCCGCGTACTCCCTCACTATCACGGGGGCCAACGTTCCAAGTAGTAGGTGCAATTACCTGATAGTTCTTAATCTTGCCACCTTCTACCTCTACCCAGTGACACAAAGAACCGCGCGCCGCTTCCGTTGCACCCCAACCGCGTCCGTCTTTTTCTGTGGGTTTAATATACCAGGGATCATTTAATACAAACTCACGCAGACAACGTTCAGCTTCGCGGTACAGTTTCACTTGTTCGTGAACTCGTGCTAGTTGACGCACATGGATATTTGCACCACCAAAATGCTTGAATACATCCAGGATGAAGCCATCGTAGTGTTGCCAAGACTCACCATGCTTACCACCAGCAACTAACTGTCTAGCTAAAGCACCAGCTTCTAAGCGTCCGAAGTCTTCGTGTTTAACTGCACTCGACCAAGAATAGGCATTATCGAAATCTTTAGTATTCTTCTGAGTGGGGTTGGTTGTCCGGTCAAAGGGATGGATATCTGCTGTGCCTTCGTCATACCATGCGTGTGTGGTATTCTCGCGAGCGAAGGTATGATCCATCAAAGTGTGAGTATCTGTGAGGCTGTCATATACACCGCTTTTCATGATCATCGCAGCGTTGCGGCTTTCAATGGTCGGCTTCTGGTATCTATCCTCATGAGGTAAATATCCCCAAGTGACGTATTTACCAACACCAGCACCGTATCTATCTAGACCGATATCTAGACCCATGCGCCAATAGAAACCCAAGTCTGACTCACGATGTTTGATGTCTTCATCTAACCAAGCCATGAAGTCATCGTAAGTTTTGATTTCTTCGTAACGTTCTAAAGAACAGCCCAACCATACAGGTTCTAACCAGTTGGTGCGGAAGTATTCTAGAATAGCCCAAGCGCGGGTGATGTCGGTTAACGTGGGGGCGCACATCACACCACCAGGAACCATGTAGCTAGAATGAGGCCACTGACCACCTAACAACGCATAGATTTCTACAGGCTTGGCAGAGATTGTCACGCCAAGTTCATAAGATTTACCTGTGAATGCGGCAAAGCGGCGGACAGCTTCATCATAGTAGCGACTGCTACGGTATTTTTTATTAGTTAAGTCGATCGCAAACAATCCATAAAAGTAACGGGGGATACTTTGGATAGTTTCGACAATTTGACCGAGGTTTCTAGCTAAGATGGCGTTGCGAGGTACTTCTGTACCCCAGGCTGTATCTAATGCCCAGGATGCACAAGTCAAGTGAGAACCGCCGCAAATACCGCAAATCCGAGGTGTAACAATTAACCCGGCTTGGGGGTCTTTGCCTCGGAGGATAATTTCAAATCCACGAAATAGTTCGGCGTGTGTCCAGGCGTTGACTACTTGTCCGTCGGCAATTTCTACCCGAACGTCTAAATCACCCTCGACTCTACCGACGGGCGAGATGTCTAATGTTTGTTTTCCCATGATTATTTGTCCATAGTCAAGAGTCAAGAGTCAACAGTCAGCAGTCAACAGTCAACAATCAATAGCCAAAAACCAGGACTATGGACTAATGACTATTGACTAATGACTAAACTGTAAAAAAGTCTTCTTCTGCCCAATGTGGGGCTGTACTCTTCGCAACCATCGTAAGTAAGGCGTAGTCTTTGGTTTTAACTCCTGGGGGTAATTCTTTGGGAACTCCCATGACAGTTTGAGTCTTAAAGACTGTACCTGGTTGGAGGTCATAGAAGGGAAATTCGGGTTCTGTACAACCTAAACAGGGCATTCCGGCGCGAGTCTTAGAGGAAACACGATTCCACAAGATACGGTTGCAGGAGGAATGGGTCATAGGCCCACGACAACCTAAGTCGTAGAATAAGCAGCCTTTGCGTTGACCGAATTCGGCAGTTGTGGCTTTGTAGGCAAAGTGGACGTTACGAGTACAACCTGTTTGGGTGTAGGTGTTGAAGAAGGTTTGGGGACGGTGCAGTTCATCGAGGGCGATGTCTCCAATCCGTCCAGTAGCGATCGCCACTAATATCTGCGTAATCCAGTCGGGGTGTGCTGGACATCCAGGAATGTTAATTACTGGTAATCCCGATTTAGCGACGAAGTCATTACCTAAGAAGCCGCCTTCTTGACGCTTGAGAAATTGCAATCCTTGGGATTCGCTGGGGTTGGGAGACATGGCTGGGATACCGCCCCAAGTGGCGCAGTCACCTACTGCAACAACGAAGCTAGCAACTTTGGATAGGTCAGTCAGCCAATCTTTCATCGGGCGATCGGCAAACCGATTCCATTCACCTGTACCGTTGGGGGCATTAACTACACTACCTTCAAATACCAAAATATCAAGAGGTATTTTGCCGCTAATGCAACTCCAAAGTAAGGTTTGTAAGTTGTTGCCTAGTTCCAATCCCAAGGAGGGATGCCAAAGTACCTTAATGCCAAAATCCGCAATTAAATCGCAGACTGTCGGTTCTTCGGCATTAAGAAAAGACATGGTGTTGCCCGAACAGGCACCACCTTGCAGCCAGAGTACGTTAGTCATTGGCTATTTATTTGTCTATGTGTTTACTATTTATGACGCAGGTGTTGACGCTTGTAGAGTTTCACCTGGTGATAAACTTGGAGTTTTAATTATTAAAATACGCTATTTTTTGCTTAAATTAGCTTTCATTAAAGAAAAATTAATATTTAAATAAAAATTAAAGCTAAATAATATTGGTACCAATAGTAATTTATCAGACAGATTTTTATTGATAAACATGAATAATGAGAGAGATTTTTTTGAGTATAAATACTAAAATTAAATTCATCATCAAACATTTTTGATCAACAAAATCCTCACTTTATTTAAAGAAGCTGGGGATTTGAGTATCTCGAAATCCTATAATAACAATTATAAACTGTTTAAACGGAAACGCAAACAGCAATTATCCTCTAGAATTTTAGAATCAGAATGTTTTATATTAAAGAAATAATTACTTAAATTATAACAGAATGGGCATGATAAGAAATTTTACCCATTCTACATTCCCAAATCAAAGGGGCATTCCGCTTCATCAATTTCCTATCTGTGTAAGTCAATATACCTCTCTGAAGAGACCAGAGATCAGGATTGTAGATTGTACAAGAAATATCAATCTATAAGTCAAAATTGACTTGCCCTATCCCCCATTATGAACAAGGAGAATCTACAAACATGAATGAATTGATCACAAGTATGGTGACAGGTGATTTAACTTTAGTTACAGGATTATTGTGGTTAGTTGTTGCGACAGTCATATCAATGATTGGTGGCGCAATTGGCGGAATGATATTAGCTGGAAAACATATAGGTTATAAATTTTCTGCAACATTGGGTGCATTATTTGCGCCAACTGGTGTAATTCCTACCATGATTATTGGGTTTGCTCTTTTAAGTGTAATTGGTAATTTTTAGCGATTAACTACAGGTGATTTCTACTACCTGTGATGAATAAAACAAACAAATTCTCTTGTCTGTAACCAGTTTTTCTTAGGAGGAAAAATGTTGAAATTAGGTTGGTATTCGGCAAAGTTATTCTTTCAAGGCAAACTACTACGAGACCCTCAGTATTTTATTCGACAAACCGCAATTGGTGTTAGTATCGGTTTGTTTGTGCTAATAATAGCCGCTCAATTAGCTATTCCTTTGTGTTTACCAATCACTTTGTCTAGCTTAACCACAGGCATAGTCATGCCTTTCCTTCTCAAAGATTTCAAAATGAAGTAAAAAATAGGGTTATTAGGGTGTAGGCGAGCGTTGCGGGGGTTCCCCCCGTTGTAGCGACTCCCGTACAGTCTGTGGAGCGAACGTAAGACCTGATAGGCATAAGTCTAAAGGGCAGTTGCAAAAAACCCGTAAGGGAAGGAAACAGAAACCTAAGTCGTGAGGCTTGGGAATCCCCCGCTATACTAGGGCTAATTCATTGTAATGAGAGAAAAATTAAACTAGAAATCATCCCGACCTCAAGTGTACTGTGGTGTGAAATGAGTAGTAGTTTGATAGCGGCATTACAAAGCATAGAAGACTATCGCGCTCCTCGTGGCAAACGTTATCCACTATGGGTAATGTTATTGCTAGTAATTTTAGGAACATTAAGTGAATGCTACGGATATACCGCACTAGAAGATTTTTGTGTACGACATTATCAAGGATTATGTGAACATTTAGGGGTCAAGTATAAGCGTTTGCCCAGTGATTCGACTTTTCGGCGGCTGTTTGAGCAATTAGACTTTGAAACACTGACAGAGAGCTTTGTTGGGTGGGCAAAAATCGATGCTGACATCCAAGCGGGAGAATGGTTAGCCGTGGATGGCAAAAGTATCAAAAGTACGGTCACTGGACACAATCAGTCCTACCAAAACTTTGTTAATGTCGTCTCTGTATACAGTCATCACAAAGGAGTGGTGGTAGCTTTGAAGCAATTCCAGAACAATGAACAAAGTGAAATCAAAGTCGTACAACAACTAATCCAGACTTTGGAACTGACGGGTGTAGTGTTGACCTTTGATGCTTTACATTGTCAAAAAAAACTTTGCAGTTAATTGTTAACAGTGGCAATGATTACTTAGTGGGCATTAAAGCCAACCAACCCAAACTCTTGAATTATGCACAAACCATTTCACAACAACTTCTCCCAGATGCTATCGACATTCAAATCGAACGCACACGCGGACGTATTATTCAACGTAGTGTCAAAGTCTATGAACTGATGGATGGCATTGACCCCAGTTGGGAAAAGGCGCAAAGCTTGATTGTTGTTGAGCGTCATGGTTCCAGAGATGGGCAATCTTTTGCAACTTTGAGTTACTACCTCAGTAGTCTCAAGACATCTGCTCTTCACTTTGCTCATGCTATTCGCGGACATCGAGATATTGAGAACGGATTACATTGGGTCAAAGATGTTGTTTTTGGTGAAGATACTGCTCCCATTCGTACTTACAATGCTGCTACTAACTGGTCAATCATTCGTACTTTCGTGATTAATCTGCTCCGTGGCCAGGGTTATCGCTCATTGACCAAAGCACTTCGATTTCTCTGCCATGATTTAAATCAGCTTTTTTCTCTTTTGACAATGAATTAGCCCTACGGTTGCAGGAGGAATGAGTCATGGGGCCGCGACAACCTAAGTCGTAAAATAGACAGCCGTTGCGTTGCCCAAATTCGGTAGTCCCGGCTTTGAAGGCAAAGTGGACGTTGCGGGTACAGCCGGTTTGAGTAAAACTCTTGAAGAAGGTTTGGGGACGGTTGAGGTCGTCGAGGGTGATGTCAGCTATACGTCCGGTGGCGATCGCCACTAAAATTTGTGTTATCCAATCAGGATGGGCAGGACATCCGGGTATATTAATTACTGGTAAGCCACCTTTAGATTTGTAGTCTTTACCTAAAAAGCCGCCTTCTTTGCGTTTGAGGAATTGTAAGCCTTGGGATTGGCTGGGGTTGGGAGTCATAGCGGGGATTCCTCCCCAAGTGGCGCAGTCTCCTACCGCAACGACGAATGCGGCTACTTTTGAAAGGTCACTTAACCAATCTTTCATCGGCCTGTCTGCAAACCGATTCCATTCCCCTGTACCATTGGGGGCATTAACTACAGTCCCTTCAAATACCAAAATATCTAAGGTGATTTTGCCGGAAATGCAATCCCGTAGGAGCGTTTGCAGATTATCACCAAGTTCGATTCCCAAGGAAGGATGCCACAGGACGTTAATACCAAAGTCGGAAATCAGATCGCAGACTGTGGGATCTTCCGCATTGAGAAATGACATGGTGTTACCAGAACAGGCTCCACCTTGAAGCCATAATACGTTAGTCATTGGCTTGTTGCTTCGTTTGTGTTGTTGTCTCTATATGGCTCAGAATCAATGAGACTTTTGGTGCAGATATTTTGAGGCTAAAAAGATGATCTTTGCTGATCCTATGAGGGAATGGTGACACACCTAAAAACTAGCCAAAACTCTTCTTGCTATCTGAGTTAACAAAATAGTTTTAGTTTCATGATTCTTGAGTATCGTTGATTTTTGCGTAAATATAGGGTCTAATTTATAAAAATTAATTACTTTATTTACACAAAAAAATATTTTTTCACTTATTTTTAAGTGGTTTATAACGGATTGTATTGGAGTAAAACCAGCGTAATATTTGCTTTTTAAGACAAAAACTGTAATCACAAATACAGTTATGAGCCTAGGAATATTGCGTATAAATATTTGTATCTATCCATAGATATATGAAGAAATACAAATCAATTAATTTAATAAAGAGTTTTTTGGTTAAAATTGCCTCAATCTATTCAAGAGTATCGAGTTAAACTACTTTTCATTGCAGTTGATCTCGCTCGGCAAACAGCAGCTGATATTACTGTATAAAGCAAGATAGAAATTAAAACTTTTGCTCACAGAAGCTGCTTACATCTAAGTGTATCAACCTTTTTTTATCCTCACATTTCATAAGTAACCTTAGATGACTCCCAGCCTTACAGATTCCACAGTTAAAGCCGCACTTGCAGCCATTACATCAGAATCAGCAACAACAGAAGAAAAAATCCAAATGCTGATTGAATTAGCACAAGGTTTACAGAAAAAACCGAAAACTCCCCAGGATTTATGGAATGCAGTGGAGTTATATCAACAAGCAAATAAACTTTGTGATGTTGATTATCCGCTTTGGAAGGCGCGATCGCAAGCTGGGATGGCAGGGGCGTTAAAGTCGATTCCTGATGTGGGGGCAGAATTATTATTAAGGGCGAAGGCTGGTTATGAGGAGGCTTTGCCAATATTACAGCAATTAGCTGCACCGGTAGAAGTCGCAGAAGCCCAGATGAATTTGGGACTGGTGTTACAGTCTTTAGTGCCATTTAATTTGGCGAGAGTAACAGACAGTATCGCTATTTATCAGGAAGCGATGCGGGTATTTACAAGCCAAGATTATCCACAAGAATACGCGATTTTATCAAATAATATTGCGATCGCTTATCTTTCCATGTCTGGGAATTCGGAACAGCAAAATCTCTGTGAAGGCTTGGCTGTGCAAACTTTTGAAGCAGCTTTAAAGCAGATTAATTTGATTGATCATCCCAGAGAATATGCGATGTTGCAAAACAACTTGGGTAATGCTTTGCAATATTTACAAAGTTCCCATCCAGTGGAGAATAATTTGCGAGCGATCGCAGCTTATAATGAAGCTCTCAAAGTGCGTAATGCTCAAGATACTCCTTTAGAGTATGCTAACACCATCGCCAATAAAGCTAACGCCTTATTTAATCTACCAGACGACCCAGAAAAACCAGAATTAGGTAATCCCAAGAATCTTTTACAAGCCCGTGATTGTTATCAAGAAGCTTGGGAATTATTTAGCCAGTATCAACAAACAGAACAAGCAGCAGCAGTTTCTCAGGCGTTGCAAGATGTCAACGCAGAAATTCGGGTGAGTATGAATCGTTAGTGCATCTTTATGAAGAGGGGAAAATTATGTCAGATTTAATGATAAGTTTGGCAGCAGGTGATATTAATTTCATCACTGGATTGGTTTGGGTGTTGATTGCGATCGCTTTATCAATGCTAAGTGGTGCTATTGGGTGTATCGTCTTAGCTGGTAAAGAGTTCGGTTATGAATTCTCGGCTATCATTGGTAGTTTTGCTGGCCCTGTTGGTGCAATTCCGGCGATAATTTTGGGGTTGGTTTGGCTGAGTTTTTTAATAAATTAATTCGGGGGAAATTATGTTGAAAATTGGGTGGTATTCTGCCAAATTATTTTTTGAAGGCAAGTTACTGCGTGATCCGATTTATGTGGTTAGACAAACTGTAATTGGGTCTAGTATTGGTTTTTTTACGTTTGTTTTGCTGGCTTTATTGCAGTTGCCTTTAGCATATGTTGTAGGGATTTCTAGTGTGGTTGCGGGTGCGGTTATGCCTTGGCTTTTTAAGGATTTGAAGATGAAGTGAGGTTGATTATGGGGTGTAAATCTCACGCAAAGGCGCAAAGGCGCAGAGAGAGGGAGAGGGTAATTCATGAGTGATTTAGAAGAATTAGTAACGGAAATTAACCGCTTTGAGGCGATTATCTCTAATTGGGATGAAAGTCAGCGTAGTGTAGCTGTTGGGTTTAAAAGGGCAATTGAAGATTTACATAAAGAAGCTTTGACGCGGTTAATTAAAAGTGTGAAGCAGGAATCCTTACCAGCACTACAAAATGCGGTTAAGGATGAAGTTGTCTACGGGGTTCTGCTTTATCATGAGTTAGTTAAACCGCCCAAACCACCACTTTCACAACGTGTCCAAGCCGCCCTGGATGGAGTGCGTCCAGGTTTGCAAAGTCACAATGGAGATGTGGAATTAGTAGCCATCAAACCACCTGATACAGTGGAAGTCAGGTTAATTGGTACTTGTAGTAATTGTCCGGCTTCTACTTTGACTTTATCCCAAGGAGTAGAACAGGCAATTAAAGAATATTGTCCGGAAATTACAACAGTAATTGCTGTGCGGTAGGAGATATTGATCAACTACAAAAAAATTGCGATCGCTGCTACATAATACAATTCGCTAATACGTTTCAATATTAGTTAGCAACACATCTCTACAATTTCCTGAAACCAAACCTTGCACATAGATTTAACACAAATTACCCCAAATTTACCCTTATCACCTCAAGGTGCAGAGGTGATTTTAGGTGATATTCTCAACCCAGAATTATTGGCGATTCCGTTAGCACCAACTCCTACCACAATGTTTGGCCCCCGTGGTGCTTGTTTAGTATCTGAAAACGGTTCATTATGGGTATCAGATACAGGACATCATCGCTTATTAGGATGGCGTAATTTACCGACAAAAGATAGTCAACCGGCTGACTGGGTAATTGGACAGCCAGATTTTTATCATGAAGGACAAAATGCTAAAGGTACACCAGGAAGAAACACTTTTAGCGTACCGACGGGTATTTGTGTGTGTGGCGAAGGTTTAGCCGTAGCAGATGCTTGGAATCATCGGGTTTTAATTTGGCATAAATTACCAGAAGATAGTAATGTTCCTGCGGATTTAGTATTAGGACAAGCTAATTTTACTGACAATCAACCAAATAGGGGAAGTCATCAACCTGCGGCGCATACTATGCACTGGCCTTATAGTATTTTCTATCATCAAGGTAAGTTATTTGTAGCAGATACAGGTAATAGAAGATTATTAATTTGGCAGCAATTACCTACAGAAAATGGACAACCAGCTGATATAGTCTTAGGACAGCCGGATATGACATCTCGCAATGAAAATGGTGGTGGTTCTCCGACGGCGGCGAGTATGCGTTGGTGTCATGATATTGCAATTTGGCATGATAATTTAGTTGTCACCGATGCGGGTAATAATCGAGTGATGATTTGGCAAGGGATACCAACAGAAAATAATGCCCCTTGTGCGGTGGTTTTAGGACAGAAAAATTTTGATGTTGTAGAGATGAACCAGGGAGTTTATTTCCCTAGTGCGAGTAGTTTGAGTATGCCTTATGGTGTAGCTGTCGCTGGAGAATGGTTATTAGTGGCAGATACTGCTAATTCTCGATTGTTAGGATGGAAGCAGCCAGAGTCAATATTATCATTGCAGGGTGCTGTGGCAGATGGGATTGTTGGGCAAGACACCTTTCAAAGTAAAAGCGAAAATCGCAACTTCGGAACACCCACACGCCACAGCTTAAATTGGTGTTACGGAATAAAAGTTTGTGGCAAAACGGCGGTAATCTCGGATTCTGGCAATAACCGAATTTTGCTATGGCGGATGAACTATGGCGACTGAAGAAATTAGAGTTCGCGGTACTGTACAGGGGGTAGGATTTCGCCCTACAGTTTATCGTCTGGCTAAAGCCTGCGGTTTGCGGGGAGATGTTTGTAATGATGGGGAAGGTGTGTTAATTCGGGTAGCCGGTGATGAAACTGAATTAACAGAATTTGTCACCAGATTACAGTCGGAATGTCCCCCGCTAGCAAAAATTACCGAACTCGTCAGAACTCCCTATCCAGGAGAGTTGAATTTTGATGATTTTGTCATCTCTGGTAGTGTTAGCGGTGTTGCTAAAACTCAAATTTCCCCTGATGCGGCGACTTGTCCCCAATGTCAGCAAGAAATTTTTGACCCCTTTAGCCGCTTTTATCGTTATCCTTTTACCAACTGTACCCACTGTGGCCCCCGTTTAAGTATTATTCGCGCCATTCCCTACGACAGATGCAACACTAGTATGTCTGCGTTTGTCATGTGTCCCAACTGCGAGGACGAATATCACGATGTCGAAAATCGCCGCTTTCACGCCCAACCCGTAGCCTGTCATATATGTGGCCCCCAAGCTTGGCTAGAACGGGCTGATGGTAAACCTGTGACGGCTTCCATGTTTTCAATGTTGGATGATGTAGACGCTGTTTGTACCTTACTGCAAAAGGGTGAAATTGTTGCTATTAAAGGTATAGGCGGTATTCATCTGGCTTGTGATGCGACACAAGAAGCAGCTGTACAAAAATTACGTCAGCGTAAAAAACGTTATGATAAACCCTTCGCCTTGATGGCGCGAGATATTGCCATTATTGAAGAATATTGTTTTGTTAATGATCAAGAACGCGAATTATTAACAAGTCCAGCCGCACCTATTGTATTGTTACAAAAAAAGGGACTGGGGACACATCAATTCAAAATTCAAAATTCAAAATTCAAAATTAAAGAACTGCTTACTCAGCACTCACAACTCAGCACTCAGCACTTTATAGCCCCTTCCGTAGCACCAGGGCAAAATACTCTGGGTTTCATGCTACCTTATACACCTTTACATCATTTAATTTTGCGGCGGATGAATCGTCCGATTGTATTAACTAGTGGTAATCTTTCGGATGAACCGCAATGTATAGATAATGATGAAGCTAGAGAAAAATTAAGTCACATTGCTGATTATTTTCTCTTACATAATCGAGAGATTGTCAATAGAGTAGATGATTCTGTGGTGCGGGTTGTTGATGATAAATTACAAACAATTCGTCGGGCTAGAGGTTACGCACCAGCACCGCTAAAATTACCACCAGGATTTGATAATGTCCCGCCGATTTTAGCAATGGGGAGTGAGTTAAAAAATACCTTTTGCTTATTAAGAGAAGGGGAAGCTATTCTCTCACAACATCTAGGAGATTTAGAAAACGCGGCAGCGTTGAATGCTTATCAAGATACACTCAATTTATATTTAAACTTATTTGAACATCAACCACAAGCGATCGCAGTCGATTTACACCCCGAATATCTCTCAACAAAACTCGGTCAAGAACTCGCCACAGCAAACAATCTCCCCGTTTATTCCATCCAACATCATCACGCCCATATCGCCGCTTGCATGGCAGAAAATAGTATTCCCCTAGATACAAATCCCATTTTAGGTATTGCTTGCGATGGTTTAGGCTATGGCGCAGATGGTAAACTGTGGGGAGGAGAATTCTTACTAGCTGATTATCGCCAATTTCAACGCCTTGCCACCTTTAAACCAGTAGCAATGATTGGCGGTGAACAAGCAATTTATCAACCTTGGCGAAATACCTACGCCCATTTACTTGCGGCTAATCTTTGGGAAGATTGCCAACAAAAATATAGTGATTTAGAAATCTTAAAATTTTTAAATCAACAGCCCATAAAACTGCTGAATCAGCTTGTAGAAAAAGGTATTAATGCCCCCTTAGCTTCTTCAGTCGGAAGACTATTTGACGCTGTGGCGGCGGCTATTGGCATTTGTACCGCAGAATGTAGCTATGAAGGACAAGCTGCGATCGCACTTGAAGCCATAGCCGATATTCACACATTAAATAATCCTAAAGAAACTGCAAACTACCCTTTTCGTCTGAGCTTTTTCGATAGTATTTATTGTATAGAGTCCAGCCCCATGTGGCAATATTTACTTAATGATATTAAGCAACAGACACCCCAGCCAATCATAGCCGCTAAATTTCATCAAAGTTTAGCTAATGTCATTGTAGAAATGGTTAAACTCCTACATCAAGAACACACATTTAATCAAGTTGTATTAACCGGAGGAGTATTTCAAAACACAATTTTATTAAACCTAGTAAAAAGCCAATTAAAAAAACTACAAATAAACATCCTCACCCACAGCCTAATTCCCACGAACGACGGTGGTTTATCACTAGGACAAGCCCTAATCACCGCCGCCATCAAAAATTCATAAATCCCCACCCAAAAACCCCTCTTATACCTTTGCGTCTTTGCGCCTACTGCAAGCGGAACGCCAAGGGCGAATGCGTGATAAAAACTCTTCCTCCCACCCCACCAAGGAACATAAAAATGTGTTTAGGAATCCCCGGACAAATAGTAGAAATCAGTGACACTAACCAAAAACTAGCCATAGTAAACATTGGTGGAGTCAAACGCCAAGTAAACATCGCCTGCATAGTAGACGAACAACATCCCCCCGAATCATGCGTAGGAGACTGGGTATTAGTTCACGTTGGTTTCGCCATGAATAGAATCAACGAACAAGAAGCAGCAGAGACGCTTAAATTATTAGAAGAAATCGCGTTAGTGACAGGAGGCAGTGGGGCAGGGGGCTAATTAATTCAAAATTCAAAATTCAAAATTCAAAATTCAAAATTAGAGAACCTGGGCAGGGGGAGACAAGGTAGACAAGGTAGACAAGGGAGAAATATTTACGTCAATGCCCAATACCCCATGCCCTATTTCCCGAACCCTATTCCCTATTCCTTATTCCCTAAAATTATGAAATACGTAGACGAATTCCGCGAACCAGAAAAAGCCGAAGCCTTACGCCGGGAAATAGAAAAATTAAGTTCCCAAATAGATAAACATATAAAAATTATGGAAGTATGCGGCGGGCATACCCATTCTATTTTTAAATACGGTATCGAAGAAATCTTACCAGCAAACATTGAACTAATTCACGGGCCTGGTTGTCCAGTGTGCGTCATGCCCAAGGGTAGATTAGATGATGCGATCGCGATCGCTCAAAATCCCAATGTCATTTTAACAACCTTTGGCGACACCATGCGCGTCCCCGGCTCTAAATATAGCCTACTACAAGCCAGAGCCGCAGGCGCAGATATTCGCATGGTTTACTCACCTCTCGATAGCCTACAAATTGCTAAAAATAACCCCGATAAAGAGGTAGTATTTTTTGGTATTGGCTTTGAAACTACAGCACCTAGCACCGCTTTTACCATCCTCCAAGCAGCCGAGGAAAATATTCAAAACTTTAGTATGTTTACGAATCACGTTCTAGTGATTCCAGCTTTAGAAGCATTATTAGATAACCCAGACTTACAACTAGATGGATTTGTCGGGCCTGGTCATGTCAGTATGGTAATTGGTACTGCACCTTATGAATTTATTTCCCAGAAATATCATAAACCCATAGTTGTCTCAGGTTTTGAACCCTTAGATATTCTCCAATCAATTTGGATGTTATTACAGCAACTAATAGAAAATCGCTGTGAAGTCGAAAACCAATACAATCGATTAGTCCAAAAAGAGGGAAATCAAATAGCACTAAAAGCCATGAATCAAGTATTTGCAGTCCGCGAAACTTTTGAATGGCGTGGCTTAAATGAAATCCCCAACTCCGGCTTAAAAATTCGCCCAGAATATGCCCAATTTGATGCGGAATTAAAATTTACCATTCCTAACCAAAAAATTGCTGACCACAAAGCTTGTCAATGTGGTGAAATTCTCAAAGGAGTGCTGAAACCTTGGCAATGTAAAGTTTTTGGAACAGCTTGCACACCCGAAACCCCAATTGGGACTTGCATGGTTTCTTCTGAAGGGGCTTGTGCCGCATACTATAAATATGGCAGATTTTCGACTGCAATGCCACAAAGAGCAGTCACATCTCCATAACCTCCAAAAAGCAGCGATACACTCCACACAACAACACTGCGAGGAACATTTGTATGCCATTTGTCACCGTAAAAATTGCCAGAGGACACTCCATCGAAAAAAAACGGCATTTAGTAGAAGCCATTACTAATGCGATGGTTGCAGCATTAGATACTAAGCCTGAATGGATTACAATTCACATCGATGAATTTGAGCGGGAAAACTGGGCTGTTAATGGTATTTTACACTGCGATCGCCATCGTGGTAGACACGATGAAACAGGTAGATAAAACTGACAAATAAATAGTAAGGTGTGTTACCAAATATGTAACTCACCTTACCCTAATATTCCATATTAAAAACTGCGAATTATAAAAAATGGATGTTTCAAAAACCAACTCAATACCTAACCCACTATTACAAAAAATCACCCAAAATCGTCGTCGCCATCATCCAATCAAAGATACACAGATTACCCTCGCACATGGTAGCGGTGGTAAAGCGATGCGCGACTTAATTGATGATATTTTTGTCAGTAGTTTTGATAACCCCATTCTCTCGCAATTAGAAGACCAAGCCAGCTTTAATTTATCTCAACTTTTACTACAAGGAGATAGACTAGCTTTTACTACCGATTCCTATGTTGTAGATCCCTTATTTTTTCCTGGTAGCGATATCGGAGAACTAGCAATTAACGGTACAATTAACGATTTAGCAGTCAGTGGTGCTAAACCCTTATATTTAACTTGCAGCGTCATTTTAGAAGAAGGATTACCCACAGAAACTTTGCGGCGCGTTGTCAATAGTATGAAAACAGCAGCACAACAAGCACGAGTACAAATTGTCACCGGAGATACTAAAGTTGTACATCGTGGCGCGGCGGATAAATTATTTATTAACACGGCTGGAATTGGCATTATCCCTACAGGCGTTAACATTTCCGCCCATAATATTCAACCTGGTGATGCCATCATTATTAATGGTGAACTAGGAAATCACGGTGCAGCAATTTTAATTGCCCGTGGAGAATTAGCATTAGATACAAACATCGAAAGTGATTGTCAGCCATTACATGAATTAGTCGCCACTATCCTCAATGTTTGCCCCGAAATCCACGCTATGCGCGACGCTACAAGGGGAGGATTAGCCACAGTTTTAAATGAATTTGCCTCAACTTCTAATGTCGGTATTCGCATTAATGAAGCATCTATTCCTGTGCGGGAAGAAGTTCAAGGAATGTGTGAGATTTTGGGATTAGACCCTTTATATTTAGCCAACGAAGGCAAATTAGTAGTAGTAGTTAAAAGTGAACAAGCCGAAACAGTTTTAGCGGCTATGCAGTCTCATCCATCTGGTAAAAATGCTTGTATTATTGGTGAAGTTATTGATTCACCGCACGGTGTAGTTTTATTAAAAACTGCCTTCGGTACAGAAAGAATTATTGATATGTTAGTTGGTGATCAATTACCCAGAATTTGTTAATCAAGAGTAAATTTTTTCATGCACGAACTAGGAATCATACAAAATATTGTCGCTATTGTGAGTGAATATGCCCAAGGTACAAAAGTCCGCCGAGTTGCTTTAGAAATTGGCAAACTTTCGGCAATTATGCCAGAGGCGATTAATTTTTGCTTTGATATTTGTACCCAAGGCACAATTCTCGAAGGTGCAACCTTAGAAATTATTGAAATTCCTGGTTTAGCCAAATGTCGCCAATGTGGTGCAGAAATTGCCATCGACAAACCATTTGGTCTATGTAAATGTGGTAGCGTTCACTTAGATATTCTCACTGGTGAAGAACTAAAAATTAAAGAAATAGAGGTTGAGGAAGTATGTGTGTAACTTGCGGTTGTTCTGATGATGCTGAAGGCAAAATTACTAACTTAGAAACAGGGGAAATAGAACACAATCACCATCACCATACACACACTTTACCTGATGGTACAGTAATTACCCATACCCATGATCATGAATATGAAGCATCTCACGTTCATGCAAAAATTCATGGAACAACCATATCTCTAGAACAAGAAATTTTAGGTAAGAATAATTTAATAGCTGCCCAAAATCGGGGATGGTTTAAGGGTCGTAATATTCTGGCATTAAATTTAATGAGTTCTCCTGGTGCGGGGAAAACTACTCTATTAACTCGCACAATTAATGATTTAAAAAATCAATTACCAATAAATGTCATTGAAGGCGATCAAGAAACAATTAATGATGCTCAAAAGATTAAAGAAACAGGCTGTAAAGTTGTGCAAATTAATACGGGTACAGGCTGTCATTTAGACGCATCAATGATTGAAAGGGGTTTAGAACAACTTAAGCCGCCATTAAACTCAGTTTTAATGATTGAAAATGTCGGTAATTTAGTTTGTCCCGCTTTATTTGATTTAGGAGAACAGGCAAAAGTTGTAATTCTTTCAGTGACAGAAGGCGAAGATAAACCGATTAAATATCCGCATATGTTCCGTGCCAGTGAGATTATGATTCTTACCAAAATAGACTTATTACCATATATCAACTTTGATGTGCAGCGTTGTATAGAATATGCCCAACAAGTTAATCCCAATATCCAAATTTTTCAAGTTTCTGCAACTACAGGTGCAGGCTTAGATAGTTGGTATAAATGGCTTCAGGAAAAAGTTTTGAACTGTGCAAATTTAGTGAATGCTTAAGTCAGCATATTTGAGTTAAGAAAATAGTTGAAGTTTTAAAAAACCCCGATTTATGTAAAAAATCGGGGTTTGTATTTATACTTATCTGAACTTGTATTGGTTTAAAGGTCATTTATAAATGAAAAATAAAATTCAAGATGATTACAAATACCTCTGGAGATTCATGAAAATTTTGATTAGCTTGCCAAAAATTGAGGTAAATATTCTCCTCTAGACTTGGCGTGTAAATATTAAACTAACAAAATAACCATGAATAATGTAATTAACTACAACAACGATAAAGGACTCCTCGCCTATATTGAATTTTTAGCTGCTAGCAGCCTCAAACCCAGAAATGGTAATACTGACCCAGTATTTGACTTTGAGGATGCTCTAGACCAAACAGAAATGGCACAGTTAGCAGTTGATGAATTAAAGAAAATTCCAGAAGTCAATACTTTATTTCAGGAACGCTGGCTACCTGTACCTTTTGATTTAGATGAATTAGCTAACTTTCCAGAGGGAACTTTAGGTCATATCTACGCTAGAGAGATGAAAGCTAGAGGTTTCGACCCTGATTTTTACAAAAAAGTCCCTGTAGTTGATGACATTTCCTATCTCAAAATGCTGTGGCGTTCTACCCATGATATTTATCATATAGTTGCGGGATTCTGGAGTTTAGACTAGTTCCCGGTGCGACAACGAAAAATAAGGGGTGTGCTTGAACACAGTCCCCTATTAGCAGAAGCTGAGAGAAGAACCACCAACTCTCATCTGCCAATATGAACCGTGCCAAATTAGAGGAATTTCGTCAAGCAGCGTATAACTATCTAGGTAGAGCGCATGATGCAACATTTGAACTGATGGATGCAATATTGCTAACTCGGAACGCTTACAGTTTGGCAGATTTATCACTATCACCAGCATTTAGACGCAAGTGGTCAAGTATTTATGAAGCGTTACAAGATAGCAGGCCACAGCGACAAAAATTGATGCAGTTATACATCAAACAGATGCCACACCAGGGTCGTCCGTTGTTGGCTGGCGACCATACAGCTTGGCCAAGGCCAGATGCGGTAACGCTACAGGAAAGGACAATTGAACACAGCAGTGTCTCAATGGGAGGTGACAAACCAATCACCATTGGTCAGGGGCTATAGCACCATTGCTTGGATACCGGAGAGTTCGGGCAGTTGGGCATTACCATTGAGACACGAGCGAATTACCAGTTGGGAAAGCCCAATCCAGAAAGCAGCATGGCAATTACAACAAGTTTGTGAAAATTTACCTACCAGACCAATTTCGGTTTGGGATAGTGAGTACGGGTGCGCTCCTTTCGTTTTGAAGACGAGTAATATTAAAGCAGACATTTTGGTACGTTTGCGTTCAAATCTTTGTTTATGGGGCGCACCACCACCATATTCTGGCAAGGGACGACCGAGAAAACATGGTGATAAATTTAAGTTGAATGATGCTTCGACATGGACTCAAGCCATTCAAACTATAGAAGTAAATCATCCAAAACTAGGACGTATCAAGGTGAGCTTGTGGTCAAATTTTCATTTTCGGAAAGCCGCTACACGTCCGATGTCCTTGATTCGGGTTGAGCGTCTTGATGAGCTTGGCAACTTGCGGGTGTCAAAACCTTTGTGGTTGGCTTGGCTGGGAGAACAAATGCCGCCTTTAGAAGAAGTTTGGCAACTCTACTTGCGGCGTTTTACTGTTGACCACTGGTATCGCTTTTTGAAGCAACGCTTACACTGGACTCTTCCCAAGCTACGTACCCCTAAGCAATGTGAGCGTTGGAGTGACTTAATGCCCATCATGACTTGGGAATTGTGGTTAGCCCGTGATATCGTTGCAGACAACCCTTTACCTTGGCAAAAGTTATTAGTTAGTTTGACTCCAGGTAGGGTTGCTCAGGCGATGGGAAGTATTTTAGCGACGATTGGTACTCCTGCCCGTCCGCCCAAACCTCGCGGAAAGTCCCCTGGCTGGAAGACTGGACAACCCCGACAACGTAGAATTCGCTATCCTGTTGTTAGAAAAACTACAACTAAGCCACGTAAGCAACAATCAGAATCTGCTTAAGATTGTCGATTTTTATGTCTAATGCCTATTTATTTTCAACTCAGCCTTCCTGGGTCATTTTTTGCTGCTTAGTCTAAACTCCAGGGGATTTGATACTGATGTTATTGGGGAAATTGGACTCCAAGCATTCGTTTTAGCTCAGACTCCAATTCCTATCAGTGTGATGTTAGTAAGTTTTGGTATGGTAATGATCAGTCTTTATCAACCGACAAGGTTGAATGATTTAATGACAGAAATAGCTCGCGGCTATAGACTAGGTTCTCAGACTCAGGGTAAACTGATAGCCCAAAAATGGGATCAGTTTTGGGATGTACAAGTGAGTAAAATTCGTGCAAGTTTAGGAATGACAACCATAGACCGTGAGTTAGTCAAAGTTGTCTAGTAAATACCTAATTTAAAGTCCAATACCGTTCAGTTAGCGTCAAAAACCTTAAACCGCGTAGGTTGGGTTGAGGAACAAAACCCAACATTTTCGCCGATTTGTTGGGTTTCACTTCGTACCCCTACGGGGAAGCAAGCTACAACCCAACCTACATTTATTCTTAACTGAACCGTATTGATTTAAAGTCAGCTATTCACTAACAAAACACAACCAATCATGAAATTTTATGTTTCTTAGTCCTAATCCCTACTCCTTAGTTATTATTCAATTCAAGCGAATGTTTTTTGAGCCAATTTAGTAATAATTGATTTACCTGCTGTGGTTGCTCAAGCATAAACCAATGACCTGCATCTGTAATCTTTTCATACTTCCAATCTGCTGAGATGTATTTTCCAGAATTTCGCATTTGTGACTCCCATAAAAATTCATCTTGATTACCCCAAATACCAAAGGTAGGAACTGGAATTGCTACAGGTTCAGGTAATTCTCCAGCTAAAGCAGCTAGCAAATAATTAGGTACGGGATTGGCTTTTTCTAGTCGCTGCATATTTGCTAATATACCTGGTTTGAGAGTATTTTCTAAAATCTCTTCTCTGTTGGGATGACTACGCAGAACTTCTCGAAGTAAGTAACTATTGTTGACTTGATATAGTTGAGGCGCGACATCATGAATATTTAAAAAGTAAATCCACAAAAATTGCACATTTTCAAGAGATGTTGTTAAAAATTCTGCCAAATGTCCTACAGACATGGCTGTAAATGTTTGCAATTTTTCTGTGTGTGCTGCTAGTTCCCAAGCAATAACAGCACCATAATCATGAGCAATACAATGGACTTTTGTAACTGCTAATTTCTCTAGCAGGGAAATCATGTCATTGACTAAATTAGCCAACTGATAGCGACTTATATCTGTAGGTGTTTCACTTAAACCGTAACCTAATAAATCTGGACAAATTACACGATATCCATGTTCTAATAAAGCGGTTATTTGATGTTTCCATAAATTGCCGTCGTCAGGCCAACCATGAATTAATAAAACAGTTTCTTCCCCTGTACCGGAATCTCTAACAAAGTATTCAACCCCATTTAGTTCTATCATCTTAGCTGGAAGATTATTAAGCATACAATTGAGTGAATTAGTGTAGAACAATTCACACTTTAGCGATATCCCTAAAATCAAGTCGCGCCTGTTTTTGCCAACACAGCACATTCTTGCTATAACTTTCTAAATTCACTAGGAGACATCCCAACTAAGCGGCGAAAATGACGACTAAGATGAGTCGGATGGGCAAAACCGCACTCTAAAGCAATTTCTGTAATGTTATATTCTGGCTTTTGAAGTAATTGTTTTGCTAGTTCTATACGTTGTCTAATAATATATTGATGTGGTGGTAGGTGCATTGATTTCTTAAACAATCTAGCAAAGTGAAATTGGCTGATTCCTGCAACTTCAGCTAAATTGTCTAAACTAATATCTTCGGCTAAATTTGCTTGAATATAATCCAAGACAATTTTAAGTTTATGTTTCGGTAATGTTCCATAATTATGAAAACTATTGAGTTTTGATACGGTAAATTGTTTAATTAAATGAATCATCAACGCTGCTGCAAAGGATTCACCATACAATCTACCTGCGGGACATCCTGCTTCTAAATCTGCTTTGAGTACGCTGGTGAGAGTCTGAACAATGGGATCAAATATTTGCCATTGTGGAAGAAATTCTATTTGCTGATTATCTAAGGTTTCACTAGCTAATTTTGCAAATAATTTGGGGTCAAATACTAGCACTGTAAAGTTTAGTTGTTCTCGCCAACTTGTCCAATGCTGAGTATGAGCAGGACAAAAAAAGGTTTCATTGCCTCTAAGCTTATAAGATAAAAATTGATTATCTAAGCGGCGTTCATGGTCTGAACTGGAGTTAGAATCTATAACTTCTAATATATGAAATGGGATATTATGCTGATTAATTTCTGCCCCTGGATGTTGATAATAAGCCAAAAAAACATTTTGCCATCCAGATGCTTTACTTGTTAGTATCGGTGGATTGGGAATGATTTGATGACTTAAATCTTCTAATAAATGGGGTTGCATACAGTAGATGTGTGAGTAAAGCCGCCACACGTATCACTTTACATCAAATTATTCAACCCACTTGCACCATCCATACCAAAAAACTCAAAATTGATAATGACCTCAGAACGTGCTTTTTCTGTATCAACAGCGATCGCTCAAGGAAATCCTCTAAAATAGCTTGTAAATTGACTGTAGGGCATGGTTAGAGATTTTGTTCACTAGAAACGGTATTCATCGCTATAGAAAATTGTCTGCTGATATTTCAGTCCCCTTGCGGGGAAATGGTTGATGGAAACTTTTCTAGGAAATCTACTAGGTACACAACTAAGGATAGTTTCAGTCCCCTTGCGGGGAAATGGTTGATGGAAACGACGAGATGCCAAGTTGCGCTTGCCGTAAATTATTTGTTTCAGTCCCCTTGCGGGGAAATGGTTGATGGAAACCTCGTTCTACAAATCTACCCCCGAAAACTTCTGCTAGTTTCAGTCCCCTTGCGGGGAAATGGTTGATGGAAACTGTTGGGGACTTTGAGGTAAATGTTTCTGGGACTGAGGAAACGTTTCAGTCCCCTTGCGGGGAAATGGTTGATGGAAACGCTAATAAATCAGATTCTCTTGCTGTTAGTGCTAGTTTCAGTCCCCTTGCGGGGAAATGGTTGATGGAAACAACCCTGAAAAATTACCCTGTTTGGCAACTTCATAGTTTCAGTCCCCTTGCGGGGAAATGGTTGATGGAAACAAACAGGCTATGTTTCTCCGTTTGGCACGGCTGGGACGTTTCAGTCCCCTTGCGGGGAAATGGTTGATGGAAACCAATGGCACGCCTACCGCAGCCGGTTTGAAGGTTTCTGCACATTGCCCGTTTCAGTCCCCTTGCGGGGAAATGGTTGATGGAAACAACTTAACACCCCCAGATTTACTTCAAAAAACACTCTGTTTCAGTCCCCTTGCGGGGAAATGGTTGATGGAAACCTGGTGCTGCTGGTTTGATTGTTGCTGTTTCTAGTCGTTTCAGTCCCCTTGCGGGGAAATGGTTGATGGAAACCCTTGGTATAAATCTGAAATTGATGTTTATTAGTATAAGTTTCAGTCCCCTTGCGGGGAAATGGTTGATGGAAACTTGTAGTACAATATGTCCATATTTGAGGGATTGCCGGTTTCAGTCCCCTTGCGGGGAAATGGTTGATGGAAACCTTGCCCTTGCATTTCATATTCTGAAAACTGCAACCTGGGTTTCAGTCCCCTTGCGGGGAAATGGTTGATGGAAACGACAAATCAATTGATGGTCTGAAAGATGATACAGAGTTTCAGTCCCCTTGCGGGGAAATGGTTGATGGAAACCTAATAAAGAAGTATTAAATTGTGTATTACTTGTACCGTTTCAGTCCCCTTGCGGGGAAATGGTTGATGGAAACATCGCAATTCTCGCAACTATCAGCTTTTTTGCAATGGTTTCAGTCCCCTTGCGGGGAAATGGTTGATGGAAACGTGTTCCCAAAGTGCAGTTCCTCGGCTTCCTTAGGTTTCAGTCCCCTTGCGGGGAAATGGTTGATGGAAACAGTTAAATATCCATCTTGTTCAAGATGAAACGGGGCGAAGTTTCAGTCCCCTTGCGGGGAAATGGTTGATGGAAACGTTGATTCGGCGGCTATTACTGCTAAGTTCCTGACTACTAGTTTCAGTCCCCTTGCGGGGAAATGGTTGATGGAAACACAACAACAAAAATGTCATCCAAACTCGATTTTTAAAGTTTCAGTCCCCTTGCGGGGAAATGGTTGATGGAAACCCAGAGGGATTAACTGTAAATCTGCAAAATTTACGTTTCAGTCCCCTTGCGGGGAAATGGTTGATGGAAACAGCTCGGTACTGAAACTTATATAGAGCAAGCTTCCTGGGGAGCATTTTGACGAGTCGCAAAATTAGGTCGATTTCAGCCCACCTTATTGCGAGTTATTCTCAACTTCCCAAATTATTGAAACGCTGTAATTATTATGTTGTCAAGGTTCTGGCGATTTTGACGAATCCCTGGGGTTTTTGACCCCGCTTCGACTTGTCAAACATCAAGCTGATTACCTAATCATAAGATGACTATTTGCTACTGTCGAGGGTTTTCTTAAAAATTAAGAATCATACAGCAAATCTATGTGTATCAGGTTTTGCTGGAAATGGAATTAAGATGCTAATTACATCCCAAAAAGTTTTAGACTGAAAAGTGCATCTAGTAGCGTTAAGAACTTGACTAAATCACCTGTGCGAAAAATCGTTATTGCCGGTAACTGGAAAATGTTCAAAACCCAGGCAGAAACACAAGAGTTTTTGACAGGGTTTCTGCCATCCTTACAAGAAACACCTTCCGAAAGGGAAGTAGTTTTATGTCCTCCGTTCACTGATCTCAGCGTTCTATCCAAGAGTTTACACGGTAGCCTCATACAATTGGGAGCGCAAAACGTCCATTGGGAAGAAAGTGGTGCGTACACGGGTGAAATTTCTGGCCCCATGTTAGTAGAACTTGGTGTACGTTACGTCATCGTCGGTCATAGCGAACGCCGACAATATTTTGGCGAAACAGACCAAACTGTGAATTTGCGCCTGAAAGCTGCCCAAAAGCACGGTTTAACCCCCATTCTTTGTGTAGGCGAAACCAAGCAACAGCGAGACGCTGGCGAAACAGAATCATTGATCATCGGTCAACTAGAACAAGACCTAGTAAATGTTGATCAAGACAATTTAGTAATTGCTTACGAACCGATTTGGGCTATTGGTACTGGTGACACTTGTGAAACCACAGAAGCTAATCGCGTCATTGGCTTAATTCGCAATCAGTTAAAGAATCCCAATGTTCCTATCCAATATGGCGGTTCAGTGAAGCCAAACAACATTGATGAAATTATGGCACAGCCAGAAATTGATGGTGTGCTGGTGGGTGGTGCAAGTTTAGAACCTGCGAGTTTTGCTCGTATTGTCAATTATCAGTAGTTGGGGATTGGGGATTGGGGACTAGGAATTTTAGATTTTAGATTTTGGATTTTAGATTGAATCCAATCCAAAAGACGCGCTCCTGCTACGCTATCGTCAATCCCAAATCCATAATTGAAAAGCTAGCGACTGGGAAGTGTGGGAGTGATGAACTTCCGACTTCCGTTAGTCTAGCGGGATGATTCCATTCCGACTTGATTTATTTATGGGTTTAATCATACGCGATCGCTGTTTCGACTGGGGACAGCGTACTTATCTAATGGGAGTATTAAACGTTACTCCTGATAGTTTTAGTGATGGTGGTGAATTTAATAATGTTGCGGCGGCTTTATCCCAAGCCCAGGCAATGGTGGCAGCTGGTGCCGATATTATCGATGTCGGTGGACAATCCACCAGGCCTGGTGCCGAGCAAATTAGCCTAGAAGATGAACTCAACCGCGTATTGCCAATTATTGAGGCATTACGACCCAAAATTTCTGTACCAATTTCAGTAGATACAACTAGGGCTGATGTCGCCAAAGCATCTGTAGAAGCTGGAGCCGATATCATTAACGATATTTCTGGCGGTACATTTGATGAGCAAATGTTGCCCACAGCCGCCAGTTTAGGTGTACCTATTGTCTTGATGCACATTCAAGGGACACCCCAGACAATGCAACAAATGACTAATTATCAGGACGTAGTCAAAGAAATTGCGAGTTTTTTGGCTAAACAGATAGCCATAGCCACCGATTTGGGCATTGATTCCACCAAAATCATCATTGATCCTGGTATTGGTTTTGCCAAGAACTATGAGCAGAACTTAGAAATTTTGCGCCGCTTAGAAGAATTGCGATCGCTTAATTGTCCTATCTTAGTAGGAGTCTCCCGCAAAAGTTTTATTGGACGCATTTTAAATCAACCAGACCCAAAAGCCAGAGTCTGGGGAACAGCTGCGGCTTGTTGTGCAGCCATCTTCAATGGAGCTGATATCCTCCGCATTCATGATGTCAAAGAAATCAGCGATGTCTCCCTAGTTGCAGATGCCATATTTAGGGAAATCAATTAGAAACTGAATCATACCAATTTTAGATTTTGGATTCAAACTCCAGATTTGTACCCTATTTAAGTTGCATAAAGCCAGGGCTAAAGCCCTTACTACAAGCGAATCAGTCTGGAAAAATGAATGACGATTGGCTTACCCACACCAATTTAGTTTGGTGAATGATTCCCAACACTCAGCACCGGCTAAACGCCGCGCTACCGCTAACAGCACGGGCTAAACGCCCCGCTTCCGCTAACAGCACTCACTACTCAGCACTCATCACTCCCCACTCCCCTAACCATGTTCAGAACTTTTCCCATTACCTTCAGTATTAGTTGATTCCGCGATGACTTCCTTCATCAATTCACCAGTTTTACCAGGATCTACAAACACAACCTTGGCATTTGGGCTTTCTCCTAGCTTGTAGCTAGCATTAATATAATCTTGAGCCACTAAATAGCGCAGAATTTCCTTACTTTCAGGATTACTACGCAAACCTTCTGCAATAATCTGCATGGAAGTCATAGTTCCTTCTGCTTTCTTAATTGCAGCTTGTCTTTCCGCTTCAGCTTCCGTAATCAACGCCCGTTTTTTAATTTCCGCAGCGCGTTCTTCTTCCATTGATTTACGCACACTCTCTGGTGGTGTAATTCTTTGAATATCTAAGCGAATAATCTCAACACCCCAGTCAATCGTTGTACTGTTCAACTGGTCTAGGATGGCTTTATCCATCTCCGCCCTCGTCACATTAGTTTCTTCCACAGTGTTCCGAGCAATAATTTCTCTTAGTGTGGTTGTAGCTAACTGTGTCAGAGAACCTTGTAAATCTTCAATTGCGTAAAAGCTTTTCTCTATATCTTTGATACGCCAGAACAACACAGCATCAACTTCTAAATAAATATTATCTTTTGTAATGATGTTCTGGGGTTTAATGTCAATGAACTGCTCTCGTGTGGTATCTTCCATCACAATCTGATCCACCAAAGGCACCACAAAGTTTAAACCTGGTGTCAGTGTACGGTGTTTTCTGCCCAAGCGTTCCACAAGGGCTGCATTACCTTCATTGATGATTTTGGCAGATCCCAAGGCATAGGCTATCAGTGCTAAGACTACAGCAATAATTGGCTCCATATATGCTCCTATTAGCTTTTAAGGAGATTTTAGTTTAAAGGACATGGTACTACCATGTTCTACATTTCAGTCTAATGTTTTGAGTTTGTAACTTGTAACTTTATAAACTGAGTAGTCAACAATTATAGTTATATCGACATCATCACCAGTAAACCACAAAATGTTGAGAGACTTTTGTTGAGCTTTCGGGAAATACGGGAATTGGGGACTGGGGATTGGGGATTGGGGATGGGGGAGCAGGGGGAGCAGGGGGAGCAAGGGAAGAAAAACTTCACTCATTACTCATTACTCAGCACTTGATAACTCACCACTCATAACTCATAACTTATTACTTATTACTCATTACTTATTACTCATTACTTATTACTCAGCACCGGCTAAACGCCGCGCTACCGCTAACAGCACTCACTACTCAGCACTCTCAAAAAACAATGGGGACGAAAGTATTTAACTTCCGTCCCCAAATGCTCAGTGTATTTGAAATTAAATTCCGAAAAATCTCAACATATTAAAGATAATACCTAGAGGCCCTGCTAGGATGTTAAGACCGTCAGTAGTTCTGGCAACACCAGACCGGTTAACTACTACCACATCATTGTTGCGAAGAATAGGATTACTTTCCTCATTGATTCCTTGACTGAAATCAACCTTAATCTCACGCTTAGTAACTGAACCGTTGGGGTTTAAGCGAATTAACTCTACGCTACCCTTACGCGCTCTAGCATCATTAAAACCACCAGCTGCCAGTAAAGCTTGGTTTAAGGAACTATTCGCTTGTAATGATACTGCTCCTGGCTGTTTGACTTCACCCACTACCCCGACTTGAATTTTGGCAGGAGATAAAGTTGTTGTTGCTAATTGAGTAGCTTCTGCTGGAGTGATTGCTGTGGCTGTCGGAATCACAATCGTGTCTCCATCTTGCACGATTACATCTTGATTGACATCGCCATTTTTCAATAATTCCCAGAGGTTGATATCTACAGTTTGTTCTGAACCTACTCTTGTGGGGCGACGTAGCTTAATATTGCGAATGTCAGCTTGGGATGTGATCCCACCAGCTAATTGAATAGCTCGTGACACATTGGGTAAACCAGAGCTAGCAGCCGTGCCATTTTGTCCATCTGTCGAACCTGCTGAAACTAGGTAAGAACCTGGGCGGTAAACTTCACCAATAACTGCGACGGTGCGCGGTGCAGTTTGGCTAGCTGCAAAGTTCGCTGCAAACAAATTACGTGCTTCTGCCACATTAAAAGTAGTGGCTGTTGGCACAACTATCACGTCACCATCCCGCAGGGTGATATCTTGGGCAGTATTACCAGTTTGAATGAGTTCCTTGAGATTGAGCGTTACCAGTTGCTCACCAGAACGCCCCGTTTTACGTTTAAGCTGTACTTGAGTAACATCGGCTGCTAAGGTAACTCCCTGTGCTGTCGTCAATGCAGCTAGGACAGTGGGATATTGTACCCCTGGATTGTTACCTGCACCACCTTGCAAACTCAGTGTATAAGCACCAGGACGGGTAACTTCTCCTGCAACCAAAACATTAATCGGGCGTGGAGATAAAAGATTAATAGAAATTTGCGGACGTTTCAGAAATCTACGATATTTTTCGGTAATAATATCAGCCGCTTGTTCAGTGGTTAAACCCAAAACAGAAACACTACCAATTAAAGGTAAATTAATTGCACCACCGGGCGGAATTTGGTATTCACCCGTATATTCAGGAACTTCAAAAACATTGACACGGATGAGGTCTCCACCGCCTAACAGATAATTTGTATCTGGTTGTTGGATAGGCGTGGATACGGGTCGGTTAATCCGAGGTACTGTTTGGGAATTGGGAAATACTGACTGTCCCTGAGCTAAACTGGCAGACGGCAAAATGAGATGAACAGCTGTTAACAAAGCTGCACCCACAGCTGGCTGGGCTAGAAATTTCAGCGAACCTGCGTTAACCATATTTACCTTAGACTCTGAGACTACAAGTGTTAAAGTATTGTCTAAACATTTTAATCTTGACTATACTTAAGTATTTAGGTTTCCCGACAATCTCATTTTCCTAAAAAAGCTATCTTTTCCGGAAGAATATTTTGACTAGGTTGTTGAATTTTTAATGAAGCACAATGGAATCTATGGATTTGATTGAGGTTTTAAATGACTTGCTGAAGTAGGTAACAGTGAAATGGAAACGGAGATGAATCATTTTAAAAGTTAGTTTTGTCAAGTATTCAAGCACAAATTTTATATTGTCTCTAGTTTTGGTTAATGTAGCAAAAACAACTTATATATCTCCTAATTAATCAAAGCTATTAGTGTCTAAATGACAGCTAATATTATGTCAAGCAAGACGTAATTACTTGAGCAATTTATATTTTTAATTGGTTACTTGTAAACCCATCTAAGGTTATACATTTTAATAATTCATGACAATAAATATACAGCAGATTTTTATCCCTAATATGTGATTTCTGTCAAAAAACACACAATAAGAGATTGATTATTTTTTCCCTATTGCCTATTGCCTATTCCCTATTTTCTGATTTTTGACTAATTTGTTGTATAAAAAACTCTTCTAAAGATTGGCGAGATAAATTAAGTGTAATAATTCTGCCATCCATCAAGCGCAAACTAGAGAGAAAATCATAGTAATCGCCTTGTAGAACACCATGCCAAGAACCGTCAGGTTCAAAAACTATACTAGGTAGCCATTTTTTGAGGATTGCCCAATCTCCACCCTCACCTTTGACATGATATGTTTCATCTTGGCCTAATAGTTCCCCCAGAGAACCGACACAGACTAATTCACCTTGGGACAAAATGGCGATGCGATCGCAAATCTGTTCCACTTCACTCAGAATATGACTATTAAAGAATATCGTCTTACCGGCGGCTTTGAGTGACAAAATAATTTCCCGCATCCGGTAACGTCCTAAAGGGTCTAGTCCTGACATCGGCTCATCTAGAAAGATTAATTCTGGGTCATTAATCAAAGCCTGCGCCATTCCCACCCGTTGTAACATCCCTTTGGAGTAGCGACGCATCTGTTTTTTGCGTGCATCAGTTTGAGATAAACCCACTAAATCCAGTAGTTCGGGAATGCGTTGACGTTGCACACTGACAGGGATCTCAAATAAGCCGGCGGCTAACTCTAAAAACTCCCAGCCTGTAAGATACTCATATAAATAAGGGTTTTCACTTAAATAGCCGATGTGTTGTTTAACTTGGCGATCGCCTAAAGGTTGACCCAAGAGTAAACCTCTACCACCACTAGGGCGAATAATTCCCAGTAACAGTTTTAACAGAGTAGTTTTCCCTGCCCCATTCGGCCCCAATAAACCAAAAGTTTCACCCTGATAAACAGTCAAAGAACAGCCTTTGAGGGAGACAACCTGTTGATTCATCCAAAAGCCTGTACGATATACCTTTCTTAAACCGGAAGTAATAACTACTGGCGGAACATCTTCAGTAGTCAATTGAGCATCAGCAGTGTCTTTGACAGATTTCATCTCAGTTGAATTAACACAGCGTTGGTAACAAGTTACTCAATAGGATAACTGCGATCGGCTCCAAGTGGTCAATAGTCGATGGTCAATAGTCATTAGTCATTAGTCAATAGTCATTAGTCATTAGTCATTAGTCATTAGTCAGCACTCATTACTCATTACTCATTACTCATTAGTATTTTTCCTCTCTTCCCCAGTCCCCAATCCCTAGTCCCCAATCCCCCACCCACTAAACCTTACTCTCCAGGGGTTTTCGCACTGGCGCGATCGCAGCTAGTTTTCTGCCGTAAACAATTGCCATAAACCCTGTAACGTTCATGAATAAACTGTAAACTGCTGCTGGGACTGCCATGTCGGGATTTTTGAGTAGTCCGGCGGTAATTGCTAGGGCAAGTGTGCCATTTTGCAGGCCGACTTCAATCGCAATGCAGATTTGTTGTGCAGGATTTAATTTTGAAAATTTACTAGTATAAAATCCTACTGCAATTGCCAGGGTATTTAAGAGAACAACGCCGACTCCGACTTGCACAATGAAGCCCGGAAGACGATTCCACTCGCGAATTACCAACAGGAGAATAATTGTTGCAAGTAAGGCGATCGCTAATTTACTGGTGACTTTTTCTAGACGACGAGCCAGTTCTGGGAAGATTTGTTTTAAAGTCATTCCCAAGACTACGGGTAAAATTGTCACCAGAAAAATTTGCGCGATGGTTGAGACAATGGGAAGTGCGATCGCGGCTGTTTGTCCCATAAAGTGCTGTAAGGCTAGGTTAGCCAAAACGGGAATTGTAAATACTGTAATCACACTGCTAACCGCAGTCAGTGTGACGGAAAGAGCAACATCACCCTTAGCCAAATATGTAATGACGTTTGAGGAGGGGCCGCCAGGACAGATAGCGACGATAATTAGTCCGACTGCGATCGCAGGTTGCATGGGGATCACTTTCGCAATCACAAAACCAATCGCAGGTAAAAACACTAACTGACTAATTAAGCCAACTGACACAGCCTTGGGATATTTCCTGATCCGTTGAAAATCCTCCGGTACAAGAGATAAACCCATTCCTAACATCATGATAGCCAAGGCTATAGGTAAGATAACCGCAGTAAAAACGTTTGCTTCCATAGTCAATTATTGATGAATGGATTTAAATAATTTTGGATTTTGGATTAAAGTTTTCAATTGAGGAATAATTGAAAATTACTTTAGTGAAAGCTTAAGTTTCAGGTTCAATTTATAAATAAAACATATAGGGGTGCAAAAATTTACACCCCGAAATTCGATTTTCTCTATTTGATTGATTCACATCATCAAAAACCTGATGAATTAGCCTCAAAGCACACCTTTAGAACTAGGAATAGTCCCAGCACGACGGGGATCAACTTCCACAGCGATGCGTACTGCTCTAGCAAAGGCTTTAAATGTGGCTTCAATAATGTGATGGGAATTAATACCATCTAACTGACGAATGTGCAGCGTCATTTGACTGTGGTTGACTAATGCCACAAAAAATTCTCGCACCAATTGGGTGTCGTAAGTCCCCACCCGTTCGGTAGGAATGGTTAAACCATAGCTGAGGTGAGGACGACCAGAAAAATCCAGTGCTACCTGGACTAACGCTTCATCTAAAGGAGCTAAAAAATTACCAAAGCGGACAATACCTTTTCTATCACCCAAAGCTTTATGTAAAGCCTGACCCAAGGTAATACCCACATCTTCGTTAGTATGATGGTCATCAATTTCCCAGTCTCCTGTAGCTTTCACCTCCAAATCAATTAAGCCGTGGGAAGCAATCTGATGCAACATATGATCTAAAAACGGAACACCCGTTTCGACTTTGCAAATACCACTACCATCTAAGTTGATGCTCACTTGTACATCAGTTTCACCAGTGGTGCGATGCACAGAAGCAATGCGAGGAACTGAAGAGAAATTAACTTGGGGATAATCGCTGATTTGCATAGGGAATAGGGACTGGGGATTGGGGATTGGGGATTGGGGATTGGGGATGCAAAAAATAAAAGTTAAGAACAGTTATCAGTTGTCAATTACTTGATCAAAGTTCACTGATCACTGTTAAAAGATTCTTTTATTTTCTTTTGCCTTTTGCTTTTTTACCTTTGACTTTTTTTACATTCCCATGATTTCATATCCTGAATCAACGTAAATCACTTGTCCGGTGATCCCACTAGACAAGTCACTAGCTAAGAAAGCTGCTGTGTTACCGACTTCTGTTTGGGTAACGGTGCGACGTAGGGGAGCAACTGCTTCTACATGGTGAATCATATCTAAAATTCCGCCCACAGCACTAGAGGCTAAAGTGCGAATAGGCCCGGCAGAAATGGCATTCACGCGGATATTTTGGGGGCCGAGTTCTGATGCTAAATACCGTACACTAGCTTCCAATCCAGCCTTAGCCACACCCATCACGTTGTAATTAGGAACTGCTCTCACACCACCCAAATAAGTCAGAGTAATAATACTTCCTCCTTCCGTCATTAATGGTTTAGCTGCACCGCTTAACTGTACTAGTGAATAGGTACTAATTTCTAAAGCTGTAGCGAATCCACCACGAGAAGTTTGACTAAAATCTCCACTTAAATCATCTTTGTTAGCAAAAGCTAAACAATGAATCAAAATATCTAGTCTGCCCCACTTATCGCGAATGGTATCAAAGGTAGATTGAATCTGTTCCTCATTTTGGACATTACAGGGAAGGAATAAGCTGGGGTTGAGAGGTTCTACTAGTTCAGCAACTTTCTTCTCCATTTTGCCCTTGTCATCCGGTAGATAGGTAATGCCAAGATTTGCACCTGCGGCGTGTAGTTGTTGGGCGATTCCCCAAGCAATGGAACGATTATTGGCAATACCTGTAACTAGAGCATTTTTTCCATTCAGATTCAGCATAGAAACCTTGGATGTGATCGGTTGATGAAATTGGGGACTGGTGAGTCAGCGCGGTCTTCTCTACGAGAGGCTGCGCCAAGGGGGTTTCCCCCATGTTGGCGTAAGCCTTTGCTACGCAACGCTACCGCGAACCCGTAAGGGTGCGACTGACGAACCCCGTTCGCGAAGCGTCCCGAAGGGAAGGGGGGATTGGGGACTGGGGATTGGGCATGATTGTTGATTTTCCTTGTTTCCTTAACCTTCCGTCTCCTGCCCCCTGTCTCCTGTCTTCATGAGCATACTAGAATCTGGGGCTTGTTGGTCTTGTTTTTATACAGGACTGGCAAAAATGATGATTAGGAATGATGATTTTGAGGTTTAAAATACATATTATTCCTTAAGATATTTTCAAGATTACTTAAGTTTTTAGTTGAAAAACCTGATAGTTCTATTAAGCAGAAGTATCTATCAAGAATTGCTAGCTAAAAAATGCAAAAATTAGGTATCATTATAAACAAATAGCTATGAAGTTATGGGTTGGAGTATAGGAAAGTACAGTTGGGTTAACGGTGCTTTATTGAATATTCAGGTGTATTCTTAGGTAATTAGTTTTTACTTTTTTGTTATTCCGGCATTGGGTAGGGGAAGGGAGATGATCGTGACACAAGATAAGGCCCTAGCAAATGTTTTTCGTCAAATGGCAACTGGAGCTTTTCCGCCAGTTGTCGAAACGTTTGAACGCAATAAAACGATCTTTTTTCCTGGCGATCCTGCCGAGCGAGTCTATTTCCTTTTGAAAGGCGCAGTGAAGCTTTCCAGGGTGTATGAGGCAGGAGAAGAAATTACAGTTGCACTACTGCGGGAAAATAGCGTTTTTGGAGTGCTGTCTTTATTGACAGGGAATAAATCTGATCGGTTTTACCATGCGGTGGCATTTACTCCTGTAGAATTGCTCTCTGCACCCATTGAACAAGTAGAGCAAGCACTCAAAGAGAATCCAGAATTATCAATGTTAATGCTGCGGGGTTTATCTTCGCGAATTTTGCAAACAGAAATGATGATTGAAACCTTAGCTCACCGAGATATGGGTTCAAGGTTGATTAGTTTTCTGTTAATTCTCTGTCGCGATTTCGGGATTCCTTGTGCTGATGGCATCACGATTGATTTAAAACTATCTCACCAAGCGATCGCAGAAGCCATTGGTTCAACTCGCGTCACCGTGACTAGATTACTAGGGGATCTACGTGAGAAAAAGATGATTTCCATTCACAAAAAGAAGATTACTGTGCATAAACCCGTGACTCTCAGCCGTCAGTTCACATAACATCAAGGGGATTGGGGGGAAAATGGTCTTGTGCTATATTGCTCTATATCACACCTGTAGTTGGCAGTGAATCTCAGATATTGAGCAACTTTAGCCATTGCCGACTCCCCATCCTCCACACACAAATGACCGCATCTCTATGGGTATACAGCCCATAAATTCATCCTTAAGGAAAATAATTAGACAATCTCAACAGTCTGTGAATACTGCTGGAGATACATGATTAATCGTGAGAGTTTCATAGCTATGGGGAGTGTCAATGAAAGAAGTGGGCTGTATCTGGAAACATTTCGGTAGCTGAAGATGACCACCGGGTACATCCTGATTGCAGCAATTTTAATTTTGGGAGGCGTAATTGCCACCGTTGGCGATCGCATCGGCACCAGGGTTGGCAAAGCACGCCTCTCTCTATTTAAGCTGCGTCCCAAAAACACGGCTGTACTAGTAACTATTTTCAGTGGTGTGTTGACGGCAGCCACCACTCTCGCCATTCTATTTTTAGTTGATGATGGTTTGCGAAAGGGAGTTTTTGAATTAGAAGATATCCTCAAAGACCTCAGACAAAAACGAGAACAACTCAAAGTCACAGAAGAACAGAAAACTCAAGCAGAAGTACAACGCAACCAAGCCAATCAAGCATTAGAAGTTACCAAAAAAGAGAAATTCACAGCGCAGCAAGATTTGGCACAAACCCAAACAAGACTCCAGCGCACCCAAAACGAACTGAAAAACCTGTACTCCCAAAGAAAAGGTTTACAAACAGTCGTCACTCAACTAGAAACAGAACGCAGACGCTTAATTGCCCAAATTGCTGAACGTCAAACAGCCATAGAAGAACGTGATCGCGAATTAAGTAACCGCAAACAAGCCATAGAAGAACGCGATCGTGAACTGAGTAATCGTCTACAAGCCATTAAACAACGCGATATCAAAATTGATCAACTAGATAAACTCATCCAGAAACGCAACTTAGAAATTGCCCAAAGAGAACAAGTAATTGCTAAACGCGAATCTTTACTCAAAGAATTAGAAAAACAACAGGACTATCTAGAACAGGAAGTGGCGAGACTGGAGAAGTATTACCAGTCATATCGCGACTTGCGCTTGGGTAAATTGGCCTTAGTGCGGGGTCAAGTGTTGGCGGCGGCGGTAGTGCGTATCAGTCGAGAAGTTACACCCCAGCAATTAGTTTCGCAACTGCTCCAAGAAGCCAACCGCAATGCTAGCATCGAACTAGCTGAACCTGGAACTCCCGCCAATACGCAGTTATTGCGCGTGACTCCCGACAGGATAGAACCACTGATCAAGCAAATTAGTGATGGACGAGAATATGTAGTCAGAATTTTCTCTGCTGGTAATTATGTCAGGGGAGAAAAGCAAATAGAATTTTTCGCTGATGCCGCTAGAAATGTTTTAGTATTTTCTGAAGGTGAGGTACTGGCGACAACCACAGCCGACCTCAAAACCATGACCTCTTATGAGTTAAGGCAAAGATTAGATTTATTAATTTCAGCCTCCCAATTTCGTGCCAGGAATGCCGGAATTGTTGAAAGCGTACAAATCGATGGAACTTTTATCCGCTTTGTTTCTTTATTAAGACAATTAGAACAACCAATAGAAATTAAAGCCGTAGCAGCAGAAAATACTTATACATCCGGGCCATTGAGAGTAAAATTAATAGCAATTCAAAATGGCAAAGTGGTTTTAAGCACTTAAAAGGGGACTGGGGATTGGGTATTAGGGACTGGGGACTGGGGAATAAAGTTTATGTTTTCTAATGAGTTTTCGCCAACACAACCAGTAATTTTAGGTTTTGACCCTGGTAAAGATAAATGTGGTGTAGCCATCATGGGATTAGACCGACAATTGCATTATCATCAGGTCGTACCTTCCCCAGAAGCGATCGCTACGATTAATATACTCAGACAAAGATTCCCTGTTTCCTTATTGGTAATGGGCAATCAAACCACAGCCAAACGCTGGAAACAGCAGTTACAACAAGAATTAGTCGAACCTGTCAATATTGTTTTGGTGGATGAGCGTTATTCTACCCTAGAAGCACGCGATCGCTATTGGCAGATGTACCCACCCCAAGGACTCACAAAACTTATTCCAGAGGGAATGCGCCAACCACCACGACCCATAGACGACATAGTTGCGATTCTGTTAATTGAAAGATATTTAAGCCGACTGACGGAATAAAAAGGCAATAGTCAATAGTCAATAGTCAATAGTCATTAGTCAATAGTCATTAGTCATTAGTTTTCTCCCCCTGCTCCTCCGCAATTGCTCCACTTGGGCAAAGCCCTTCGCGGAGCGTCTCGTTGGCGCAGCCTCTCGTAGAGAAGAGAAGACCGCATTGCTCTCTGCTCCCTGCCCCCCTGCCTCTTCCTATAGCTGTGCGCGAATCGTAAACGCGTAATCTCCTCCTGGTTCTAATTGATAATCTTGCTGTTCCAAAAATCGTCCTAGAGGTTCTTTGATTAAAGCACGACCCTGGGAAGGTTTGACGGAAAGTTCTCCCAGACGAAAATTCCATTGAAAATGCCACTCAAAATCACCTGCACTCACTTCGCCTTCTAGGAAGCCGTGTTGCCAGGATTGGCGAGTGATTTTGACGTGGGCAGTAGTTTCGGGCAAACGTTTAGCACTCACAATGCTTGGTATTAAGTATGGAACAAAAGCTAACCATTGCAGCTATCTTTTATTTACCAAACTTCGTCGCGATCGACAAACTCACAATATGAGGATTTTGGTGAGAATGTCGCTTGATTTAGTCGCTGTATTTCAAAGTAATCAAAAACTTGGCGGCGATGCCTACCGAAAAGGCATCGCGGATTTTAGATATTATCTAAAATCCCCATCGATTTTAACGGTTTACTGCCGCAGCTTCTCGTGCTGCTGCTGCTTGGTCTGGGTGAATACCCAAGCGTGTGAGGTTAATCCGTCCTTTATTGTCAATTTCACGCACTTTGACAATGACTTCATCACCTACGGCAACCTCATCTTCTACCTTGCCTACACGATAATCAGCAAGTTGAGAAATATGGATCATTCCTTCCTTACCAGGAAGAAATTCCACAAAAGCACCAATTGGTATAATCCGAGTCACACGTCCAGCATAAACATCGCCCTCGTTCAATTTGCGGGTCATGCCTTGAACGATATTACGCGCACGTTTAGCCTTATTTTCATCTACCGCAGAAATGGTAACTGTACCATCATCTTCGATGTCAATTTTAGCACCAGTTTCTTCGGTAATTCCCTTGATGGTTTTACCACCAGGCCCAATGACTAGACCAATCATGTCTGGATCAATCTTGATAGTCAACAGACGTGGGGCATAGGGTGAGGTTTCAGTGCGTGGTGTGTCGATGGTTTGCAGCATTTTTTCTAGAATGTGCAACCTGGCGGCTTTGGCTTGGTGGATGGCTTGGGCAATGACATCTAAAGATAAACCAGAGATTTTCATGTCCATTTGTAAGGCTGTAATCCCTGTATCTGTGCCGGCGACTTTAAAGTCCATATCACCTAAAAAGTCTTCAATACCTTGAATATCGGTGAGGACTCGCACTTCATCGCCTTCTTTAATCAGACCCATCGCCGCACCACTAACTGGTTTAATAATGGGTACGCCTGCATCCATTAACGCTAGGGTAGAACCGCACACAGAACCCATTGAGGTAGAACCGTTAGAAGAAAGCACTTCCGAAACTACGCGGATAACGTAGGGGAATTGTTCTTTGGGCGGTAATACAGGTAGAATTGCCCGTTCTGCTAAGGCACCGTGACCAATTTCTCGTCTACCTGGGGCGCGTAATGGTTTGGTTTCCCCGACGGAGAAGGGGGGGAAATTATAGTGATGTAGGTAGCGTTTAGATTGGTCGGTTTGGAGGTCGTCGTTAAGGTTTTGGGCATCTCCAGGAGTACCAAGGGTACAGGCGGATAGTACCTGGGTGAGTCCGCGATTAAATAAACCGCTACCGTGGACGCGCTTGGGTAGAACATCAACTTGGCAAGAAACGGGACGAACTTCATCCAGTTTGCGACCATCCACACGCACGTTATCTTCAACGATTTGACGGCGCATGAAGTATTTAGTAATGTCTTTGAAAGTGTTACCCAAAGCTTTGCTATCAGCATTAGCCGCAACGCGGATGGGGTCTTCTTCTGGTAATTCAGCGATCGCTGTGGCAATATTTTCTTTAACGGCATCTAACGCGTTATCGCGTTCGGTTTTGCCTAAATCAAACTGAGCCAAAATTTTCTTAATTTCATCGCTGGCGCGATCGCGAATATAATTTGCTAAGGTTTGGTCTACCTCTGGTGGTGCTTCCTGCACAAATTCCAAACCTAGTTCCGCTACTAAATCTTGTTGCGCCTTAATTAAATCGCGCACGGCTTCATAGCCAAAATCAATCGCTTCAATAATATCTCGCTCTGGCAGTTGATTCGCGCCTGCTTCCACCATGATTACACCATGTGGTGAACCAGCTACGATCAAATCCAAATCTCCAGCTTCGATTTCTGCATAGGTAGGGTTAATGATAAAGTCATCACCTACCAAGCCTACCCGTACTGCTGCCATTGGCCCATTGAAGGGAATTTTAGCAATCAAAGTGGCAATAGAAGCACCTGTCACGGCCAATACATCTGGCGGTACTAGTTCATCCATTGACATGGTGAAAGCCACAACTTGCAAGTCATCCCGCAACCATGAAGGGAACAAAGGACGCAAGGGACGGTCAATCAAACGGCTGGTCAGAATGGCTTTTTCTGGTGGACGACCTTCCCGGCGCATAATCCCACCAGGGATTCTCCCAGCTGCGTATAGTCTTTCTTCGTAATCTACTGTCAGGGGAAGGAAATCAATGCCCTCTCTGGCTGCTGATCGCGTAGCTGTTACCAAAACAGCTGTATCCCCTGATTCTATCAACACAGACCCACCGGCTTGCGGTGCTAGTAAGCCTACCTTCAGTCGAATATCCCTTCCATCGAAGGATATTGACTTCTCAAATTCTGCCATTCAGCTTTTTTTCCTTCTCTTTCTTTATTCTCTCTCTGTGGCAATCCTAACATTTATGCCCTCTGGCTGGCTTCTATTACATAATAAATAGCAACAAGTAGCCTAAAGCCAAGCCCAACACCTCTTGAGTGCTGTTGGCGATAGCGGGTAGTTTAGCCAATGTTAGGTACTGAGTAAAAATAACTAGTACAGTACCACAAGAATAGAGCTATTATTTGGAATAGACAATAACTTTACTAATGTTGTTTGGCTGGAATTGAGGACGCAGGGAATATTATTTTAATAATAATTTGTGTATTTACAGTATATATTAGTGATTTTTTATATTAATTAAATATAGAGTTTAAACAATGATTAATAATATTAAATTTATTCTCAAAATGAATATATTAGTTTTGTAATAATTGCAATTCTTGAGAAAATGCCAAAAATATTTCATAAATTTAATGATATTAAGGTCTGAGTAATTAAAAAATGGCGATTTTACATGGTAGTTGGTTATTAAAAGAGCAGGAAAATTGTTTATTTATTTGGGGTGAAACTTGGCGATCGCCGCGAGTAAATGTAAATTTTAGTGAATTACCACTCCATCCTTTGGCGATGACAGCAGCAGAGTTAAGTGAGTGGTTGATTGCCGAAAATTTTCCAATTGCAGACTTTAACACTCAAACAGCACAGAAATCAGGTACTAAAGCTGCACCTGCTAAAAAAATCAATTTACCAAGTCATTCTCAAATCATTAATCTCCCGACGCAGATTTTAGAAGTCACCCAGGAAGACACAGCATTCATTGCGCCCGTACACTCGGCGGCTGTAGAATCAGCACCTGATCCCAAACCATACTTGCAACCTTGGTTAGTCGAAGGTTTTTGTCTTTCACCTCTAGCCGCAACTAAATTTCTCACCTCTTTACCTTTAAATATCGTCAACGGAGAAGATACATTTTTAGGTGGAGATTTACGTTTTTGGTCACAAATTGCCCGTTGGAGTTTAGATTTAATTTCTCGTTCTAAGTTTTTACCCATTATCCAACGACCAGTTAATGGGAATTTTGCTGCTCAATGGCAAGTGCTTTTAGATAGTGCCATAGATGGGACTCGGTTAGAAAAGTTTGCGGCAAAAATGCCGTTAGTTTGTCGGATTTATCGGGGACTGGGGACTGGGGAAGAAATTAGTCAGTCGCCAATGTATGTCGATTTTCCTTATCAACCACAGGAATTAATTTTATCGTTTCTCAACAGTGTGATTGATGCTCAAGTGCGAGAAATGATAGGGAATCAAACTCTACTTGAACCCAGGGTGATGGGGGCTTTACCATTACCTGTGCGTCAATGGTTGCAGGCTTTAACTGCTGCATCTGGTGCAGTCAATGCAGATGTAATTGGGGTAGAACGGCTAGAGGCGGCATTAAAAGCTTGGACGCTGCCGCTACAATATCAATTAGCCACTAAAAATCAATTTCGTGCTTGTTTTCAGTTGCTTGCACCTGATGAGGGAAAAACTGATTGGACATTGGCGTATTTTTTGCAAGCGGCTGATAATCCAGAATATTTAGTAGATGCAGCGACAATTTGGCAACATCCCGTTGAGCAATTAGTTTATCAAAATCGTACCATTGACCAACCCCAGGAAGCGTTATTACGGGGTTTAGGGTTAGCCTCTCGATTGTATCCAGCGATCGCATCCAGTTTAGAAACAGAATCACCCCAATTTTGTCACCTCACCCCCATCCAAGCCTATGAATTTATTAAAGCTGTGGCTTGGCGATTTGAAGATAGCGGACTAGGTGTGATTTTACCGCCGAGTTTAGCCAACCGCGAAGGCTGGGCGAACCGCTTGGGGTTAAAGATTTCCGCCGAAACTTCCAAGAAAAAGCAGGGAAGACTAGGATTACAAAGTTTATTAAACTTTCAATGGCAATTAGCGATCGGTGGGCAGACAATTTCTAAAGCCGAATTTGATCGCTTAGTGGCGTTAAATAGTCCCTTAGTAGAAATTAACGGCGAATGGGTGGAATTGCGTCCCCAAGATATTAAAACAGCCCAGAATTTCTTTGCATCTCGAAAAGAACAAATGTCTTTATCTTTGGAAGATGCTTTACGTTTGAGTACGGGAGATACGCAAGTAATTGAAAAATTACCAGTCGTTAGCTTTGAAGCATCTGGGGCTTTACAAGAATTAATTGGCGCGCTAACTAATAATCAAGCAGTTGCACCTTTACCCACACCAAAAGACTTTCAAGGACAGTTACGACCTTATCAAGAAAGAGGCGCAGCTTGGTTAGCTTTTCTAGAACGTTGGGGTTTAGGTGCGTGTCTCGCAGACGACATGGGACTCGGTAAATGTGTAGCACCAGATACATTAGTTAATGTGAATGGACTATTACTCACAGCTGAATCAATTTGGTCAAATTATGCAGGAGAAACAAAGTTTGATGGAGAAGGATTTTGGACAGAACCAACAACAGAATTATTGACTAATTCTCTGAATGAAGAGACCGGCGAAATTCTCCAAGCTCCCATTAGATATTTATATCGGCAACAAGTCCAGGAAAAATTACGCAAAATTACACTCCAAGACGGTAGCAGTGTCACTATTACACATCGTCACAAGTTATTAACTAATCATGGTTGGACAAATAACTTACAGGTTGGTGATTATGTTTGTGTTCCATCTAAAATGCTGTGGCATGGTAGACCACAAGACCCAGATTTAGTGAAATTACTAGCTTGGCAAATTGCGGAAGGTTATGAGCTACTAGACAAAGGAACTGTGAACATACATCAAAAGGACACCACAGTCTTAGAAGATTTACTGGAGACATTTCAGCGTTTAGGCGATCGCTATCATCTTAAAATTAATCATCCTAGTATTGTTAGTCATTCCAAAAAAACAGCTTTTTTGAGAGTTAACAGCCAAGCCTATCGCCGATTTTTAGTTGATCAAGGTTATATCTGGGGTAAATTATCCGCAGAAAAATCAATCCCCAGCTTGATTATGCAGTCAGATTTAAATAGTGTGCGGCTATTTTTGCGTCACTATTTTGATGCTGAATCTGCTGTAGTTACCAGTATGCAGAGTATTGAAATTGCCACAGCATCACCTTTATTAATTGAGCAACTTTCTACATTACTGCGGCGATTTGGTATTTGGTTACGTATCTCACCAAAACGTAAATGTGCTACCAATGGTAAGCGGATTTTCCGTACTTACTATATAGGTGTAATTGGTGGTAACTCCGCCAGGAGATTCTTAAAAGAAATAGGCTTTAGTATTACATACAAGCAAAGAAAATTAGAGGAAATTTGTCACAAAACTAGTAATACTAATGTGGAAGGTATTCCTGCTGGTGAGATTGTTGCCCAAATCATCAACAATACAGGCTTACCCCTACGACATTTGGGAATGCACAATAATGTTTATATTAATGGTTCACAGCAATTCTCTAGAGATAGTTTGCAGAAAGTTTTGTTGGCAATTAACGGAATTATTAGTGGTGAATCACAAAGTCAATATCAACAACTTAAACTTTCTAAATGGACTACAAAAACACTAGCCGCATACGAAAAAATTGATATAGAAAATCTAATTTTAACTAGGCATTATTTGCAAAATCTGCTTGAGCAGGAGGTATTTTATTGTAAAGTTGAAAGTATAGAAGATATTGAGCATACAGGTTGGGTTTATGACTTTGAAGTGAGTAAATATCACAACTTTATTGCTAACAATATTATCTGTCACAACACTGTTCAGTTTATTGCCTTTTTACTCCACATAAAAGAACAAGATGTATTAGAAAAACCCACATTACTTGTTTGTCCGACTTCTGTGTTAGGAAACTGGGAAAGGGAGGTGAAAAAATTTGCACCTACTTTGAAAGTTATGCAATACCACGGTGATAAACGTCCCAAAGGTAAGACATTTCAAGAAGCAGTCAAGAAGCATGATTTAGTAATTACTAGTTATTCATTAATTCACCGTGATTTGAAATCTTTACAGACAGTTGATTGGCAAATAATTGTGCTGGATGAAGCGCAAAATGTGAAAAATGCTGAAGCCAAACAATCCCAAGCAGTCAGACAATTAGAATCAACATTTCGCATTGCTTTAACTGGTACGCCCGTAGAAAATAGACTACAAGAATTGTGGTCTATTTTAGATTTTCTCAACCCTGGATATTTAGGTAACAAGCAATTCTTTCAACGCCGTTTTGCTATGCCGATTGAAAAATACGGTGATGCAGCATCTTTAAATCAATTGCGTGCTTTGGTACAGCCTTTTATTTTACGTCGGCTCAAAACAGACCGTGAAATTATTCAAGACTTACCAGAAAAGCAAGAAATGACAGTTTTTTGTGGTTTATCTCCAGAACAAGCTGCACTGTATCAACAAGTAGTAGAAACATCATTAGCTGAAATTGAATCAGCCGATGGATTGCAACGCCGAGGCATGATTTTAGCCTTATTAATTAAGCTCAAACAAATCTGTAATCATCCAGCCCAGTATTTAAAAGCAGCGAACTTAGGACAACACAATTCAGCCAAATTACAACGGCTAGAAGAGATGTTAGAAACAGCGTTAGAAGAAGGCGATCGCGCCCTCATTTTCACCCAATTTGCCGAATGGGGTAAACTCCTCAAACCCCACTTAGAAAAGCATCTTGGACGTGAAATCTTCTTTTTATATGGGAGTACCACCAAAAAGCAACGTGAAGAAATGATTGACCGATTCCAACACGATCCCCAAGGGCCGCCAATCATGATTTTATCCCTCAAAGCTGGTGGTGTCGGCTTAAATTTAACTAGAGCCAATCATGTATTCCACTTTGATAGATGGTGGAATCCAGCCGTAGAAAATCAAGCCACAGACCGAGTATTTCGCATTGGACAAACTCGTAATGTGCAAGTACATAAATTCGTTTGCACCGGCACATTAGAAGAAAAAATTCATGACATGATTGAAAGCAAAAAACAACTAGCAGAACAAGTAGTGGGTGCAGGTGAAGAATGGTTAACAGAACTAGACACAGACCAACTACGAAACTTATTAATATTAGACCGCAACGCAGTCATCGAAGAAGATACAGAATAAACTCCAAATATCAATTCCCAGCCAAAACGCTAATGAATAATGCACAGGCGAGTTTAATCAACATATGTGTTTTGTAACGTGAATATTGTACAAAACCTGCCCCTACTGACTAATAACTAATAACTAATGACTATTGACTAATAACTATTGACTTATGACAAACACAACATTACAAGCAAGCCGGGAATGGTGGTCACAAAGATGGTTAGAACTACTCGATTCCTACCGCTTTAAAAAACGCTTAGAACGTGCTAGAAACTATGCACGTCAAGGTAACGTTCTCAGTATTGAATTTAAAGGTGCAAAAGTATTAGCCAAAGTCCAAGGTAGTGAAGTCGAACCTTATAAAGTTTCCCTTTCTCTGGATTCTTTCAGTGATGAAGAATGGGGCTATATTATTGAAACCATGTCCAAAAAAGCTGTTTTCGCTGCTAAATTATTAGCAGGAGAAATGCCTCAAAATATTGAAGAAGTATTCACTGCTAATGGTTTGTCTCTATTTCCCTTCACTTTGGGTGATGTTCACAGTAAATGTTCTTGTCCTGATAAGGCTAACCCTTGTAAACATATCGGCGCAATTTACTATCAGTTAGGCGATAGATTCAGCGAAGACCCCTTTGTTTTATTCCAGTTACGAGGCAGAACTAAAGAACAAATTATTAGCGATTTACGCCACTTACGGGGTGAGAAATTAGAAGTTAATATAACTAAAATAGATGATGAAAAACACCTAATTAATAGTCATCAATATAGCGTCAAAATTGATGAATGCTGGCAATATAATGAGCCACTAGATTCTTCTTTAGTAGTGATTACACCATCAAGCAATGAAACCGTTTTAGATATGTTAGGTGCTATTCCTTTAGGAAAAACAGAGGATGATGCTACTAACTTAAATTCTAGCGACGTAGTAATGAAATATTTAGAGACTCTATATAAAGATGTTAGCCAAAAAGCAATGTTAGCAGCAATGAATGTGGGTGGAAATTAAGTTTTCGTCAGCAAATATAGCCTTTCCTAGTCTGCTGAGGTACAAATTTATCTGCGTCTATCTGCGGTTAATTATTCTTCTGTGTACCTCACTAGAGTCAGAAAAGCTATAACTTCTCAATCAGATTCAATTACTGTCCGAACTTTGATATATCCATACATATTTTTGAGCTTGGCATGACTCAGCCAAGCTAGTAACAGAAATTAATGTAGATGCCTGTGAATAATTTCATCAATCATGGCTTCTAAATTTTTTTCATACATATCTGATTGTGTCACAACCAGACGTTCATAACGCTCATCTACATCAAAAGCCTCTTCTATCCAGCCTTTCCAGCCACGGGCGCGTTTATCGATTTCCAACAGAACTTCTAATCTGTCTTCTCTTAAACGAAAGACAACTTCTAACTCATCCAAGTGATTACGATAATTACCTGTAGGGCGAAACTCTAATTCTTGTACAAAAGGATAAGCACCGCCAAAATGATGTGTGTATTCACAATCAACTTTATATAGCTGAAAACCCAAATTTTCCAACGCTTGCAAAACCTTTTGCATTAATGGGTGTGGGTGTACTTCTAGATAGTCTCTATCTCTGGGATTAATAGCTGATTTGATATCCAATCCTGTGCGTATATAGACAGGAGTTCTACCCAAAGTTAATGGCAATTCATATGGTAAATCTATTGCAAACGGAACGACAACTTCCTCTCTAGGCTGGATAGTCAAACGTTCTAAAAGTTGATAGTTAACAAGAACACATTCTTCTGTCACAGTTGAATCATCTACTTCTCGTTTATACTCAGTAGCCAACTTTAAATAAATATCATTAATATCTTGGGCGACATCTCCGCCGCGAATATAGACTTCGCCTTCTAATACTTGACCTGGAATTACAGAATTATTGAAAATTCGTGTGTCTACTTTAGCTGCACCAATGCCAACACTAGCTAAAAAATTCTTAAACATAGTTTCTAAGTTAGTAATTGAGTGAACAAAAGTTAATCCAACTTTCGCTTTATGTGATAACTATCAGATGATGCTGTCGAAGTTATGCAAGTCTAACTCTGAATTTAGTCATTAGTTATTAGTCATTAGTTATTAGTCAACAGTCAATAGTCATTAGCTATTCTCCCCTACTCCCTCTGCTTCTTTACCTAAAGAAAAAGGCTCTTGCTGTTACACAAGAGCCGCAAAAGCGTTCGATTGTCAGTGATGAATTAAAGCTTAGAACCTAGTCAAGATCATTCATGAACATTACTGGTTCATTCTCACGGTCAATACCTTTCTCGAAACCACCAGCAGCAGCACGAGCGCGACCAGCGTGCCACAAGTGACCTACGAGGAAGAAGAAACCTAAGACGAAGTGAGAAGTTGCCAACCACGCGCGAGGAGATACGTAGTTGAAGGAGTTAATTTCGGTAGCCACACCACCTACAGAGTTCAAAGAACCCAGAGGAGCGTGAGTCATGTATTCAGCAGCGCGACGAGCTTGCCAAGGCTGAATATCATTCTTGATTTTTTCTAGGTCAAGACCGTTAGGCCCACGTAGAGGTTCTAACCAAGGGCCACGGAAATCCCAGAAGCGCATGGTTTCACCACCGAAGATGATTTCACCTGTAGGAGAGCGCATCAAGTATTTACCCAGACCTGTGGGGCCTTGAGCAGAACCGACGTTAGCACCTAAGCGTTGGTCACGAATTAAGAAGGTTAAAGCTTGAGCTTGAGAAGCTTCAGGGCCAGTTGGGCCGAAGAATTCGCTGGGGTAAACGGTGTTGTTGTACCAAACCATGCAAGAAGCAATGAAGCCCATTAAGGACAACGCGCCCAAGCTGTAGGATAGGTAAGCTTCACCAGACCAGATGAAAGCACGACGCGCCCAACCAAAAGGCTTGGTGAAAATGTGCCAAATACCACCAGAGATACAGATTAAAGCAATCCAAATGTGACCGCCGATAACATCTTCCATGTTATCTACGCTGACAATCCAGCCTTCGCCACCAAAAGGAGATTTGATTAAATAACCGAAGATGACGGCAGGGTTGAGGGTTGGATTGGTAATTACACGCACATCACCGCCACCAGGGGCCCAAGTGTCGTAGACACCGCCAAAGAACATCGCCTTCAGCACTAACAGCAACGCACCACAACCCAAAATGATTAGGTGGAAGCCGATGATGTTGGTCATCTTGTTTTTGTCTTTCCAGTCATAACCAAAGAAGGAAGAATACTCTTCTAAGGTTTCTGGGCCACGAACGGCGTGATAGATACCACCAAAGCCCAGGACTGCGGAAGAAATGAGGTGAAGTACACCAGCTACGAAGTAAGGGAAGGTGTCGATAACTTCACCACCAGCACCCACACCCCAGCCTAAAGTAGCAAGGTGAGGGAGCAGGATTAAGCCCTGTTCGTACATTGGTTTTTCTGGAACGAAGTGAGCGACTTCAAATAAGGTCATCGCTCCAGCCCAGAAGACAATCAAACCAGCGTGAGCAACGTGTGCGCCCAGCAGTTTACCAGATAAGTTGATGAGGCGAGCATTACCAGACCACCAAGCGAAACCTGTGGATTCTTGGTCGCGTCCGCCGCCCATAACGGCAGTTCTATTAGAGAGCGTTACCACGTGGTAGTACCTCTTCGGGGAATACAAATTTTTCGTGAGGCTGGTCTTGAGGAGCCATCCAAGCGCGGATACCCTCATTCAGCAAAATGTTCTTGGTATAGAAAGTTTCAAATTCTGGGTCTTCAGCCGCCCGCAACTCTTGGGATACGAAGTCATACGCCCGCAAGTTGAGTGCTAAACCAACGATACCCACTGCCGCCATCCACAAGCCTGTGACGGGTACGAACAGCATGAAGAAGTGCAACCAACGTTTGTTGGAGAAGGCAATCCCGAATATCTGTGACCAGAATCGGTTTGCTGTCACCATTGAGTAGGTTTCTTCTGATTGGGTGGGGTTGAAGGCGCGGAAGGTGTTGGCGGCTTCGCCGTCTTCAAATAGGGTGTTTTCTACTGTTGCTCCGTGAATCGCACACAATAGCGCACCACCTAATACACCTGCTACTCCCATCATGTGGAAGGGGTTGAGGGTGAAGTTGTGGAACCCTTGTACGAATAGGATGAACCGGAAGATTCCTGCTACTCCGAAGCTGGGTGCAAAAAACCAGCTCGATTGTCCCAAGGGGTACATCAAGAAGACGCTGACGAATACCGCTATTGGGGCTGAGAATGCTAGGGCGTTGTATGGTCTAATTCCTACTAGCCGTGCAATCTCAAATTGACGTAGCATGAACCCGATTAATCCGAAGGCTCCGTGTAATGCTACGAATGGCCACAGTCCACCTAGTTGACACCAACGGGTGAAGTCGCCTTGGGCTTCTGGCCCCCACAACAGCAATAGGGAGTGTCCTAGGCTGTCTGCTGGTGTGGATACTGCTACTGTTAGGAAGTTACATCCTTCTAGGTAGGATGATGCTAGTCCGTGGGTGTACCAGGATGTGACGAAGGTTGTACCGGTTAACCAACCGCCTAATGCTAGGAAGGCGCAGGGGAATAATAATATCCCTGACCAGCCTACGAATACGAAGCGATCGCGTTTTAACCAGTCGTCTAGTACGTCAAACCACCCTCTACTGGGGGCGCGTCCTACTGCGATGGTCATCTAACTAAATCCTCTTTTACTAAAATTGCAACGTTTCTAAGCAGAACCTTTGAGGAATTTCATCCCGTAAGCAACTGCCGCGAGGAAATAACGTTTTTTTTGACAGTTTCAGCAGTTTACCACTACTGAGTTTCTGAGATTCTGCTAATTATGAAAGTCAGCATTTCTCAGGCATATGTCGTTACACGTACCACAAGCTAGTTACCTAGCTTGTAGTAACTTAATGCTTCTTAACTTATCACATTGTTCGGGTTTTCGCTCAACCCACTTAGGGGAATCAAGTATTGATCACGATCCTACTAATTACTATCAATATCAGAAATTTTACAATCTGACACAACTTTTCTCAGAAATCTTATTTGGGGGGATTGGGGATTGGGCATTGGGCATTGGGCATTGGGAAAAGGAGACAAGGTAGGAGAAGAAAAAACTAAGGACTAATGACTAATGACTAATGACTATTGACTAAACATTAAGCTTGCAAGACATCCTGTTAAAATGGCAGACTTTTAGTGAAAGGGAAGCACTCACAGGCCAAGGTAGTTCAATGACTGGATCAACAACTGTTAACAAAGGCGATCGCCTTCTACATCAAAAAGTCCTCGGTTCGCGTAGGTTTAGTAACTACTGGTGGGCAACTGTCGTGACAATGGGAGCTACAGGCTTTTTATTGGCAGGTCTCTCAAGTTACCTAAAAGTTAATTTACTCATAGTTACTGACCCGTCTCAATTAGTATTTATCCCCCAGGGACTGGTAATGGGGCTGTATGGTACGGCAGGTCTGCTATTAGCATTGTACTTGTGGCTAGCTATCCTTTTGGATTTGGGAGGCGGGTACAATGATTTCAATAAGGAAACTGGTTACTTGAAAATCTTTCGCTGGGGTTTTCCTGGTAAAAATCGGCGGATTGAAATTGATTCCCGTATTCAAGATGTGCAATCTGTGCGGATAGAAATTAAAGAAGGGATCAATCCTCGGCGCGCGTTGTATTTGCGTGTTAAAGGCCGTCGTGACATTCCTTTGACACGGGTAGGACAACCATTACCACTATCAGAGTTAGAAACTCAAGGTGCAGAGTTAGCCAGATTTTTAGAAGTTCCATTAGAGGGACTTTAACAGAAAAAAGGCTCTCATGAAAAAGGCAAAGTGTTAATTCATATTAGGCGTAAATTAACAATCAACATCTTTTGCCTTTTTCCTTTTTCCTTTTTACTTAATTCCAGCCCCTTGCCCCATGACAAAAACAGGCTAAGATACACTGGTTGAGTCAGTAATGGCAATGCGGTTAAAAGTTTCACAATTTTTTGTTGCACTTTTGATAGTCGGTGCTTTGATGTTGGGGGGCTGTTCTACGCAGCAGGCTAGTTCTAATTCCTCACAAGCATCAACAACAGCCGAAACAACCACGACAACGACCACTGAAGCAACACCTGTATCTAATAATACGAATGAGAGTGTTCCAGGTATGAAAGATTTACCCCGTCTTGAAGGTAAAGCTACCGTGGTGATGACGGTCAACGGCTCGCCGATTACTATCGAGGTAGACGGTACAAATGCTCCCATCACAGCTGGTAACTTTGTCGATTTAGTTCAAAAGGGCGTTTACGATGGTTTAGTGTTCCATCGTGTTGTACGTGATCCCCAGCCGTTTGTAGTGCAAGGTGGCGATCCTCAAAGTAAAGAAGGCACAAACGTTCCTCCTAGCAGATGGGGAACAGGCGGTTACATTGACGCTGTAAGTAAGAAAGAACGTTACATACCCTTAGAAATCAAACCCGAAGGGGAAGCTAGCCCGATTTACAGTAAAACTTTTGAGCAAGCACGTATTACTAAAGCACCTCAATTAAGGCATAAACAAGGTGCGGTAGCGATGGCGCGATCGCAAGACCCTGATTCTGCATCTTCTCAGTTCTATTTTGCACTAGCAGATTTAGGATTTTTAGATGGTAACTATGCCGTATTCGGTTATGTCACCGATGGTTTTGACGTAGTTAACAAAATTCAGCAAGGCGATCGCATTACTTCTGCTAAAGTCACTCAAGGCGGCGAAAATTTGAAGGTTGGACAATAGGGACTGGGTAATTCAATTTTGGATTTTGCGGAAAGTCTGAGCGGAGGTTTCCTCCGCTCAGAACTTTCCAAGACGGATTTTAAATTTTGGATTGGATTTCAATCTAAAATCCAAAATCTAAAATCTAAAATTCTCTCCCTTACACCCCTATACCCTTTGAAATGGTTGAAGTTGTGGTCACTGGTATTGGTTTAGTTTCTGCCTTGGGTACAAGTCTAGAGGGGAGTTGGCAGAAATTAATTGCTGGTGAGTCTGGAATTAAGTTATATCAACCGTTTCTGGAATTAGAACAACTACCTCTGGGTCTAATTGGTCAACAACCAGCTAGTTTAAGAATATTAACTCAGCTGGTTGTTGATGCCGCAATTAAGGATGCTGGTTTATTGACAAAATTACCAGATTGTGCAGTAGTAATTGGCTCTAGTCGTAGCCATCAAGCATCCTGGGAAAAGTTAGCGAGGAATAGGTATACAAAATCTCTCCATCAAGAATCATTTGTCATCGGGGAAAGATTAGAGGATTGGTTAGAGACTTTACCCCACATGAATGCGATCGCATCTGCTAGACAAATTGGTGCAGAAGGGATAGTTTTAGCACCAATGGCTGCTTGCTCTACAGGAATTTGGGCAATTTCGCAAGCCACATTATTAATTAAAACAGGACAATGTGAAAGAGCGATCGCAGGCGCGACAGAAGCACCTATTACACCCTTGACTATTTCAGGGTTTCAACGAATGGGTGCTTTAGCGAAAACTGGTGCTTACCCTTTTGATTTGCATCGGGAAGGTTTAGTTTTGGGTGAAGGAGGGGCTGTATTTGTTTTAGAATCAAAAGCCTTAGCCCAAAAGCGTCAAGCGAAGATTTATGGTGAAATTTTAGGGTTTGGGTTGACAGCAGACGCACATCATCCCAATCAACCAGACTTAGAAGGGAAAAGTGCGATCGCAGCTATTAAGCAAGCTCTAGAACGCAGTCATCTGCACCCTCATGATATAGATTACATTCACGCTCATGGTACAGCTACCCAGCTAAATGACCAGATGGAAAGTAGCGTGATCAAAAAATTATTTCCCCATACGGTCGCAGTTAGTTCCACTAAGGGAGCTACAGGCCATACACTAGGAGCATCAGGATCTTTGGGATTAGCTTTTACGTTGTTGGGGATGCAACACGAAATTTTGCCCCCCAACATAGGATTAAAACAAACAGAATTTGATTTAAATATTGTTAGCACTGCGTATCATCGTCAAATTCGCCAAGCATTATGTTTAAGTTTTGGTTTCGGCGGACAAAATGCGGTGATTGTGGTTAAGAAAAATTAGTAATCACCGCATTTTCCTAACGCGAGTTCGATAAGTCTTTTTTGACCTCTCCCCCCGCCCCTCTCCGACGCGGAGAGGGGAGTAAAGAGCTAAAATATTAACGATAAATGTAGTTTTTAAAGCCTCTCTCCTTGCAGGGGAGAGGTTTGAAGAGGGTTTTTTTGTTCGTCAAATTCACATTTTCTTAGTTGAGAGATATTCAAATGAATTCTATCTGTGAATTAGGAGAAAATCCAATGGGGCGATTTTCCAGCGTGACAAATTTATTTCCCTCGAAAAACAAATTACCAGTAGAGGGATCGTAGCTAAAATCATTAATATTAGAAGTGCCGAACATCAATTGATAAATCTGGATTTTGTCACCTTCACTAATATTAAAATCTTTAATAATATCTATCCCTTCAGATACATTATTAAAGACAAATTTATCTTGACCTAAACCACCGATAAGAATATCGTCACCATCACCACCCATCAAAGAGTCATCACCATCACCACCAAGCAAAGTATCATCATCGCCTTCTCCCATGAGAGTGTCGTTACCACTCCCACCTGTTAAATAATCATTGCCGAAGTAACCCCAAATGTAATCATCGCCACTACCACCATTGAGATTATCGTCGCCTTCATATCCATCTAGAAAGTCATTACCACCGTTACCTAATAACAGATTGTTTTGATTGTCTCCGACGATATCATCACTTTGATTTGAGCCTTTGACAACATCAAAGTTTTCTACGGCAAAGGATTTAATTCCAGAAAGACTAATAACATCGAAAAACTGATAGTTAAGATTCACATTAATTGATGTGTTGGAGTCTGCTGTAGAGGCATCAATAACGTTACTACTAGCATTGGCGTTAACAATAACTTTTTCTATGTTGACTAGTTTATCTTCACCTAAACCACCATCTTTTTGAATCACACCAGTTTGTAAGAAAGTGATATTTTTGGTGATTTGGCTATAGTCGGCGGTGTCATAGTCTCCCCCACCATTTAAGATGTTGTTACCACTACCACCAGCAAGGATATCATTCCCATATCCCCCATTAATAATGTCATCGCCACCATAACCAAACAATTGATTATCTTGACTATCACCCGTGAGAGAATCAGCCTGATTTGTCCCTTTAACATCATCAAAATTCACCACTCTCCAAGATTGAGAACCATTGACAGTGATAGTTTGATTAGCCAAATTGGCATTAATTGAGGTGATTGTAGTCAGTGAGGAAACATCAATAGTATTGTTAGCTTTAGTAGCATCAGCGATGATTGTTTGAATGTTAGTGAGTGTGTCTTTACCTAAAGCACCTTTCTTGATAGTGTTATTTGGCACAAAAGTAACACTTTGACCAAGTTGGCTGTAATCAGCAAGATTATTACCAGTCCCACCATCGAGAGTGTCATTACCACCACTGCCTCGGATAGTGTCATCACCGCCATTCCCAAATAACTGATTATTGCCAGTATTGCCAGTGATGATGTCATTACGACTTGTACCCCTGACATGATCAAAGTTGACCACGCTGAGAGTTTTCACACCACTGCTATCAGTCACAGTTAAACTTTGAGTTTGCAAATTAGCATTGATGCTGGCGTTGTTTCCCCATGTGGACGCATCGATGATGTCGTGTAGATAACTGCTGTTAGCAACAATCTTTTCGATGTTGAGGATTTGGTCTTGTCCTGATGTGCCTTTGTCGATGCGGTCAATGGCTGTGAGAATAATTTGTTGATAGCGTTGACTGTAATCTGCTGTATCTGTCCCACTTCCCCCGTTGAGGATGTCGTTACCTGCGCTGGCTTCTAAGATATCTTCGTTTGCGCCACCATCAAGGCTATCATTGCCATCTTCACCATTGAGGATGTCTTTTCCATATCCTCCCTCTAGGATGTCGTCTCCACTCCCGCCTTTGAGGATGTCGTCGTTTTCTCCTCCCATCAGGCGATCGCTTTGCGCTCCTCCGTACAAGATATCATTGCCGTAACCGCCATCTAATATGTCTTCTCCTGTGTCTCCGTAGAGGATGTCGTCTCCATATCCTCCCTCTAAGATGTCGTTGCTGTAACTCCCGATAATTGTGTCATTTCCATTTCCTCCATACAGACTGTCATTCCCATATCCCCCATTAATAATGTCATCACCGTCATAACCAAACAATTGATTATCTTGACTATCACCCGTGAGAGAATCAGCCTGATTTGTCCCTTTAACATCATCAAAATTCACCACTCTCCAAGATTGAGAACCATTGACAGTGATAGTTTGATTAGCCAAATTGGCATTAATTGAGGTGATTGTAGTCAGTGAGGAAACATCAATAGTATTGTTAGCTGTCGTAGCATCAGCGATGATTGTTTGAATGTTAGTGAGTGTGTCTTTACCTAAAGCACCTTTCTTGATAGTGTTATTTGGCACAAAAGTAACACTTTGACCAAGTTGGCTGTAATCAGCAAGATTATTACCAGTCCCACCATCGAGAGTGTCATTACCACCACTGCCTCGGATAGTGTCATCACCGCCATTCCCAAATAACTGATTATTGCCAGTATTGCCAGTGATGATGTCATTACGACTTGTACCCCTGACATGATCAAAGTTGACCACGCTGAGAGTTTTCACACCACTGCTATCAGTCACAGTTAAACTTTGAGTTTGCAAATTAGCATTGATGCTGGCGTTGTTTCCCCATGTGGACGCATCGATGATGTCGTGTAGATAACTGCTGTTAGCAATAATCTTTTCGATGTTGAGGATTTGGTCTTGTCCTGATGTGCCTTTGTCGATGCGGTCAATGGCTGTGAGAATAATTTGTTGATAGCGTTGACTGTAATCTGCTGTATCTGTCCCACTTCCGCCATTGAGGATGTCGTTACCTGCACTCGCCTCTAAGATATCTTCGTTTGCGCCACCATCAAGGCTATCATTGCCATCTTCGCCATTGAGGATGTCTTTTCCGTATCCTCCCTCTAGGATGTCGTCTCCACTCCCGCCTTTGAGGATGTCGTCGTTTTCTCCTCCCATCAGGCGATCGCTTTGCGCTCCTCCGTACAAGATATCATTGCCGTAACCGCCATCTAATATGTCTTCTCCTGTGTCTCCATAGAGGATGTCATCTCCATATCCTCCCTCTAAGATGTCGTTGCTGTAACTCCCGATAATTGTGTCATTTCCATTTCCTCCATACAGACTGTCATTCCCGTATCCCCCATTAATAATGTCATCACCGTCATAACCGTAGATTTGATCATCATCACTATTACCGATGAGAATGTTATTGAGAGAATTACCTTTAATTAGTCCCATGTTCAAAAATGGTGATTGTGTAACTTCTGATGTCAGTCAACTTTGTGAAGACAGATTTATGAAGTTTGGTTAAAAATTAACAAATTCAACATGAAGTTAACATATGTGATATTCAATCAGCAAACATTACCGAATGTGCTAACCACTAGTTATCAAGTAAACCGACAATGAGAACATCTAAGGAGAATCCCTAATCCCAGACAAAGTAAAAAAGCAAAAGAATCTTTTCCTTTTTTTGCCTTTTGCCTTTTGCCTTTTGCCTTTATACCCAATCCCTCAGAAATCGATATGATATAAAAGTCGATAAAACTTCAAAAATATTCACCAAATGCTGATTCACTCCTCTGGCTTATCCAAGGTCAAGGACTCAGTTACAGAGAAAATCTTCTTCGGTAATGAACCCAGTGCTGAGTTAATCGCCATCCTGACTGTTTACTTTGTCCAAGGAATTTTAGGATTGGCACGTTTAGCCGTCAGTTTTTTCCTGAAAGATGAATTATCACTGAGTCCGGTTCAGGTGTCGGCACTGTTGGGAGTTGTGGCCTTACCTTGGATTATTAAGCCAATATTTGGTTTTATCTCAGATGGTTTACCTATATTCGGCTATCGTCGCCGTCCCTACTTGATACTATCGGGGATACTAGGTGCTTTATCTTGGGTGAGTTTGGCGACCATAGTTAATGATAGATGGAGTGCTACAGTAGCGATCGCCCTTGGTTCTCTATCCGTAGCCGTTAGCGATGTAATTGTTGACTCATTGGTTGTAGAACGAGCCAGGGTAGAATCCCAAGCGGATGCAGGTTCTCTACAATCACTATGCTGGGGTACTTCAGCATTGGGTGGCCTAATCACAGCTTACTTTAGCGGCTTACTACTAGAACACTTCACTACCCGCACTGTATTTTGGATTACAGCCACATTTCCCTTGATTGTTTCCTGTGTAGCTTGGTTAATTGCTGAATCGCCAGTTACTAAGGATACCAACGAAAACTCAACCACAGACAATCTCAGCCTCAAAGATCAACTAGCACAGCTACGTCAAGCCATCACTCAAAAAAGCATCTGGCTACCAACAGCATTTGTCTTTATTTGGCAAGCCACACCCACCGCCGATGCAGCCTTTTTCTTCTTCACTACCAACGAACTTCACTTTGAACCAGAATTTTTAGGTAGGGTGAGGTTAGTAACCAGTTTTGCAGCTTTAATTGGGGTGTGGATTTTCCAACGCTTCCTCAAAAGTGTGCCATTTAGAGTCATTTTTGGCTGGAGTACGGTAATTTCTGCCGTTTTGGGGATGACAATGCTGCTTTTGGTCACACACACAAACCGCGCTTTAGGTATAGACGACCACTGGTTTAGTTTAGGTGATAGCCTAATTCTCACAGTTATGGGACAAATCGCCTATATGCCGGTGCTAGTTTTAGCAGCCAGATTATGTCCGCCTGGAGTAGAAGCGAGTCTATTTGCTTTATTAATGTCAGTTTCCAATTTAGCTGGGATGGTTGCCTATGAATTTGGTGCAATTATTATGCACTGGCTGGGAATTACTGAAAGCAATTTTGATTCATTATGGCTGTTAGTCCTAATTACTAATCTCAGCACCTTACTACCATTACCCTTTCTGAATTGGCTACCAGGGGATGATGCCAAAATCGAGACAATCAACGCTGAAACAGCCACATTAGTTCCCAGTTTAGTTTCTGAATTAAGCCTCAAGGAAATACAATCAGAAACCATTGAATAAGGACAATTGCAATTTTACAATCTACCAGAGTTCTTAACTCTAACTTTTATGAAAGTGCAGAGTAAATTTACAGATGTGATGTGTCACATCTGTAAATTATCATTAAAAAATGGCTTAAAAATAGATTTTTTGAAAATCTCCAACAACAATTAATAACTATCAAAATATGCAAGTTTTTCAAAACCCACAGTCAGAAGTTTTAAGCAAATCCTATACCTTGGAAGATTGGCAAGGTGGTTATGAGTCCCTTAAAGAAGAGTTCGACTACTGGATTGATGATATAGAAGGAGAAATACCACCGCAATTACAAGGAACATTATTTAGAAACGGGCCAGGATTACTGGATATTAATGGGCAAAAAATCCATCATCCTTTTGATGGTGATGGCATGATTAGCCGCATCACCTTTACTAATGGTCGCGCTCATTTCCGCAATCGCTTTGTCAGAACTGAAGGATATTTAGCAGAACAAAAAGCAGGTAAAATACTCTATCGTGGTGTATTCGGTACGCAAAAATCAGGAGGTTGGTTAGCTAATATCTGCGATTTGAAAAACAAAGAAATTGCTAACACTAATGTCATTTATTGGGGTAATAAACTGTTAGCTTTGTGGGAAGCTTCTGAGCCATATATTCTTGACCCGTATACATTGGAAACTTTGGGTAAAGAATACTTTGATGGAGTTTTATCTAAGGGTAATACTTTCGGCGCACATCCCCGATTTGACCCTAGTTGTATGCAAGATGATGGCGCACCCTGTTTAGTTAATTTTGCTATTAGACCAGGCCCATCAACGACAATCAAAATTTTTGAATTAAATCCAGCAGCTAAAGTTATCAGAGAACACACTCATCAAGTTTCTGGATTTTGTTTTATTCATGATTTTGTCATTACTCCGCATCACTATATTTTCTTTCAAAACCCTGTTGTTTTTAATCCCCTACCTTTTGTTTTGGGTTTACGTGCGGCTGGAGAATGTATTAAGTTTCAGCCTGAGCAGAAGACTAAAATTATAGTTATTCCTCGTTTTCCCAGACAAGAAAATTCCGAGTTAAAAATTTTAGAAACACAATCAGGTTTTGTCTTCCACCATGTTAATGCTTTCTCTAGGGGAGATGAAATTTTTATTGACTCAATTTGTTACGATACCTTAGCAGAAGTAAAACCAAACAGCGATTTTCGCCAAGTTGATTTCGCTGCTCTTTCTCCTGGTCAAATCTGGCGATTTCATGTCAATCTCCAAGATGGAAAAGTCCAGCGTCATTTAATTGAGAGTCGCTGTTGTGAGTTTCCCAGCATACATCCTGATTATGTAGGACGTGAACACAGATATGTTTACTTAGGAGCGAGTCATGCGGCTAATCTCAACGCACCATTACAAGCAATACTCAAGATTGATTTAAAATCTGGGGAAAGACAACTTTGGAGTGCGGCTCCCCGTGGGTTCGTTGGTGAGCCGATTTTTGTACCACGTCCAGACGCGCAAACAGAGGATGATGGCTGGTTGCTAGCTTTGGTTTATGATGCTGCTTACCATCGCTCAGATGTGGTGATTTTGGATGCTCGTGATTTAAAAAAAGGTGCGCTCGCTAAACTACATCTCAAACATCATATCCCCTACGGTTTACACGGTAACTTTACCTCACAAATTTTTACATAAAATTGATCCCCTAAGTGTTTATATCTATAGGTTCTAGTCAAAACCCACGTTTGGCTAGAACCTGTATTTTTTTAAACACAATATAAAAATGTAACAAAAACTACAAAATTCCCATATTTCTCTAAAACGCGAGATACGCTAGGCATATATGTATCCGGTTCGCCAAAAACCGCGACTAGGAGAAAATCTTATGGTTTCAACCCCTATCAACCCGTTAGAAGCTGCTACCCCCGCGCATATTTGTCCATTTGACCAAGCTTGTAGTTATTTAGACGCAGCCGGGAAAGAATTAAGGTTAGATCAAGGTGTCTTAGAAATTCTCAGTCACCCCCGCAAGGTAGTAACAGTTTCTATCCCTGTGAAACTAGACAATGGCGATATCCGAGTCCTAGCAGGACATCGAGTCCAACATTCTGATGTTTTAGGCCCCTACAAAGGCGGAACTCGCTACCATCCGGCTGTGACACTGCGGGAAGTTTCAGCTCTAGCTATGTTGATGACCTGGAAATGCGCGCTGTTGGGTATACCTTATGGTGGCGCAAAAGGTGGTATTGCGATCGACCCAGAAAATTACAGTGTCGCTGAACTAGAACGCATCACTCGCCGTTATACCAGCGAATTAATTAAAGATATTGGCCCTTCCGTAGATATCCCCGCGCCAGATATGGGAACTTCCGCCCGTGAAATGGCTTGGATGATGGATACTTATTCTGTTAATGTGGGTCATGCTGTACCCGGAGTTGTCACAGGTAAGCCATTATCTATCGGTGGTTCATTGGGACGGGAAATGGCGACCGGACGGGGTGTGATGATTATCGTCCGAGAAGCTTTAGCCGATATGGGTAAATCCTTAGAGGGAATACGCGTAGTTATTCAAGGTTTCGGGAATGTAGGAGGCGCAGCAGCCGAATTACTCCATCAAGCAGGCGCGAAAATTATTGCTGTTTCCACTGCTACAGGTGGTGTGTATTCATCTCACGGTTTGGATATTCCCGCACTCAAAGCTTATGCGGCGGAAAATCGTCGGAGTGTCGTAGGTTTCCCTCAAGCTTCAGCAATTAGCAATGCAGAATTACTCACCTTACGTTGTGACGTGTTAATTCCTGCCGCTTTAGAAAACCAAATCACAGAAGAAAATGCTCACGAAGTCAGGGCGCAAATCATCGCAGAAGCAGCCAACGGCCCAGTAACTTTAGAAGCTAACCGCATTCTAGAAGGACGGGGTGTGACTGTATTACCAGATATACTAGCCAATGCTGGGGGTGTAGTAGTTAGTTACCTAGAATGGGTGCAAGGTCTTTCTTACCTATTTTGGGATGAAGTGCGCGTCAACCGCGAAATGGAACACTTAATGGTGCAAGCGTATCAACAAGTAGTCCAAAAGTCCAAGTCTCGACAAGTTCCCCTCAGACTAGCAGCCTATACTCTAGGAGTAGGTAGAGTAGCTCAAGCCTTGCATGACAGAGGTTTGTATCCTTAAGTTTTTAGAGTTTATGTAGGGTTTGCTAAACAAATATAGATACCCTATAGATACCCGACTGTTTCAAAAAGTCGGGTATCTGAACAACAGCGAGCTATGAAAATTAATCGGGTGTGGTAATAGATTTACTATAGTAGTTAAATATTACGGTTGTTTAATAGTTTTCATTTATTACTAAATAACCGTATATTTTCTATGTTGATTGGTAGTGATTTATAAATTGAGTCTATAGAATTATATTTGGTCATCAAAGTCAAATACTGCGATCGCATCTTTACATCTGTGATCATGAAGATATAGGAAGCTGATCAGGAGTCTTTTTTCAAGAATTGGGAATCTCTGCAAAAGCATGATGACTAACAGTTAGTTCTGGACTGCTTAAATTTTGGAGTGACCTAGTTAAATCCTCTGTAAGTTGCTTGGCGTTTTGTTTGGCTTTGCCAATAGTATAATCATTGACATTAATCGCTGGGCCAATGTTGATCGTGACATCTGCGCCCCAACTAGGATAAGGCTCACTGTAGTTAATTCCCACAGGGAGGATTTTGACCCCTAATCCTGGTTGATATGATTCTGCACTTAGAGCCAAACGGGAAATTCCTGGCTTTAGGGTGTGAACTTTACCATCCCGAAATATATTACCTTCAGGGTAAATAACTAACATTTTTCCTTGTTGTAGCACTTCCACAGCATGACGGAGAGTTGCAATAGCAGGACGCTTTGTATCTACAGGGAATCCGCCCATACGACGCACAAACCAACCTTGTAACCCTTGACATTCATCAACTGTCACCATGAATTGTAAGTCTCTACCGGTAACGTAACGACCGGCAGCATACGCTAGTAGTAAGGCATCCCAACGAGCGCGGTGAGTAGGGGCTAAAATTACAGGGCCAGTTGTGGGAATATGTTCTTGTCCGAGGATTTGGATTTGTCCAAAAAAGAATGGTAAGAGGAAATGATATCCTAGAAAGTAAGCTGTAGAAGTCAATAAAGGTGATATATTACCTTCATAGACGGTTATTTGGGGTTTTTGAGTGGTTTTTTGGGCTTGTAAAGGACAGTTATCAGAAGCAGAGTAAATTTCCATCATGTGGGTAGCTGCAAATTAACTGGTAAGATACGGCAAAAAATTAAGTAATGTAGTTACACCGTAAATTTTCTTCCTCAATTTGTGTGATCACAGCTGGACAGTTTTGTCTCTGTCTGCGACTGTTTTTGATTTCGCTTAGTAGCAAACCAATTTTGTAATTGTTGACGACAGGCTGATTCTAAGATACCTCCGATAACTTGCAGACGGTGATTAGAAGCCGCACTGTCAGGGATGTTGATCACAGTCCGAATTGCGCCGGTTTTAGTATCGTCCACTCCATAGACAAGTTTAGCCAAACGCGCTTGTATGATCGCACCTGCACACATTGGACAAGGTTCTAAGGTGACATACAAAGTACAGCCATGAAATCGCCAGCTTTCTAGACTTTCCCTAGCCGCACGCAAAGCCATAATTTCTGCATGGGCTGTAGGGTCTTGATCCCGTTCTTTTCTATTTTCGCCTTCAGCAATCAAATTACCATCAGCATCAGTAATTACAGCCCCCACAGGAACTTCCCCCGCATCACCTGCATTTTGTGCTAACTCTAAGGCTCGGTTCATCCAGTGGCGGTATGTTAAATATTCTGGGGATTGGGGATTGGGGACTGGGGACTGGGGACTGGGGACTGGGGACTGGGAATTGGAAAACAAGGGATGATTGCTGATAACTATTGACTATTGACTATTGACTATTGACTACTAACTGTTCTAACAGGGGATCAAGTTGACCTTTGGTGTCTAACTCATAAAGGTCATCACAACCGCCGATGTGTTGGTTATTGATGAAAATTTGTGGTACTGTGCGGCGACTGTTGGCGCGTTCTGCCATTTTTGCTCTTGCGGTCTCGTCTCCGTCGATTTTGTACTCAGTAAAATTTACGCCTTTCCACCAAAGTAATAGCTTGGCTCTAATGCAGTAAGGACAAGTTTGCCAAGTATATATCTCAACATCTGCTTTGATTCGTTCGGGATGACGACCAAGTAGGGGATTGAGAAAGTCCAACATAGTTTTAATGTGATGCTTTTTTACAAATTATAAAGTGGACACCAAAGCAAGTTTTATTTCAATAGTCTCATTTGTCTGGAAATGTCAATATTTCTAGTTTTACTGAGTTTAAATTATTAGTCAATTTTTCAATAATTTTGAGAGTTTCTCTAGTTTTACTTTCTCATCAACGATTATTTTTGTTGATGCCAGCTCGACATCGAGAAATTTTATTTCTCAACTTGAGATAGACAGGGAATTTTACACACAATCTTAGATACTATTGATTTTAGCAGTAAAACTTAACACATCAGTAAATTATTTAGTTAATACTATTTCTTTTATTGGTTCACACACGTATCCGCCCTTTGGTAGACTTAAGAACTGAAATGGCCAGATGAAAAGACGCAAAAGTCAAGCAGTTGAGAGGGCGACTCTGTGGAAAATACACTTGGATTAGAAATTATTGAGGTAGTCGAACAAGCCGCGATCGCATCTGCGAAGTGGATGGGTAAAGGCGAAAAAAATACTGCTGACCAAGTAGCAGTAGAAGCAATGCGGGAGCGTATGAACAAGATTTATATGCGTGGTCGCATTGTAATTGGGGAAGGGGAACGTGATGACGCTCCTATGCTGTATATCGGCGAAGAAGTCGGTATCTGCGCTCGTTCAGATGCTAAAGATTTCTGTAACCCAGATGAATTAATTGAAATTGATATTGCGGTTGACCCCTGCGAAGGTACAAACTTGGTAGCCTACGGACAACCTGGCTCAATGGCTGTACTGGCAATTTCTGAAAAAGGTGGTTTGTTTGCTGCACCTGACTTTTACATGAAAAAATTAGCAGCACCTCCAGCCGCTAAGGGTAAAGTAGACATCAATAAGTCAGCTACAGAAAACCTCAAGATTCTGGCTGAGTGTTTAGATCGGGCAATTGACGAACTGGTAGTAGTAGTCATGAAGCGCGATCGCCACAACGATTTGATCAAGGAAATTCGGTCAGCAGGCGCGAGAGTACAGCTAATCGCCGACGGTGACGTGGGTGCAGCCATCTCTTGTGGTTTTGCTGGTACTAATATTCATGCCTTAATGGGTATTGGTGCAGCGCCTGAAGGTGTCATCTCCGCAGCCGCAATGCGCGCTTTGGGCGGACACTTCCAAGGTCAATTGATCTACGATCCAGAAATCGTGAAGACAGGTTTGATTGGCGAAAGCAAAGAAGCCAACATCGAGCGTTTGCAATCTATGGGCATCACTGACCCCGATAAGGTCTATGATGCACATGAACTAGCCTCTGGAGAAAACGTACTGTTCGCAGCTTGCGGTATTACCTCCGGCAACCTCATGCAAGGTGTGCGCTTCTTCCACGGCGGTGCAAGAACTCAAAGTCTGGTTATTTCCAGCCAATCCAAGACGGCTCGCTTTGTCGATACAATTCATATGTTTGAACAGCCCAAGATTGTGCAACTGCACTAAGAGTTAGAGGCAAGGGGCAGGGGGCAAGGGGGCAGGGAGACAAGGGGGACAAGGAAGATGAGGAGCAGGGGGAGCAGGGGGAAAATACAATGCCCAATTCCCAATTCCCAATTCCCAATTCCCAATTCCTAGTACCCAATGCCCCATGCCCCATGCCCCAATCCCCAATCCCCAAAATAATCCATTACTAAACTACCGATAAGAAATGAATATTGCAGTGGTGGGGTTAAGCCATAAAACAGCCCCAGTCGAAATTCGGGAAAAGCTGAGTATTCCAGAACCACAAACAGAAAGCGCGATCGCTCATCTTATCAGCTATCCCCATATTGATGAAGTTGCTATCCTCAGCACTTGTAACCGCTTAGAAATCTACATTGTGGCGGCGGAAACCGAACACGGTGTCCGAGAAGTGACGCAGTTTCTTTCTGAACACAGCAAATTACCTATAAATTCTTTGCGGCAACATTTATTTGTACTGCTCCATGAAGATGCTGTTATGCACGTTATGCGGGTAGCAGCTGGTTTAGATAGCTTAGTCCTTGGTGAAGGACAAATTCTGGCTCAGGTGAAAAATACTCACAAACTGGGACAGCAATATAACGGTATAAAAACAATTTTGAATCGATTATTTAAACAAGCAATTACCGCCGGTAAGCGCGTGAGAACAGAGACTAGCATCGGTACGGGTGCAGTATCTATTAGTTCGGCGGCTGTAGAACTCGCACAAATCAAAGTAGATAATTTAGCAGCTTGTCGTGTGGCAATTCTCGGTGCGGGGAAGATGTCGCGCTTGCTAGTGCAACACTTGATTTCTAAAGGTGCTACACAAATTAGTATTGTCAATCGTTCCCGCGATCGCGCTCAAGAATTAGCACAACAGTTTTCAGAACAGCCCATCCGCATACACTTGCTCTCAGAAATGATGCAAGTAATTGCCGAAAGTGACATAGTATTTACTAGTACATCATCAACTGACCCCATTTTAGACAAATCAAAGTTAGAGATGGTTTTAGCTCCTCACCAACCTCTAATGCTATTTGATATTTCTGTACCACGTAACGTCCATGTAGACGTAAATGAACTATCTCACGTAGAAGCGTTTAACGTAGATGATTTAAAAGCAGTTGTCGCTCAAAACTATGAAAGCCGGAGAAAAATGGCTCAGGAAGCTGAACGACTTTTAGAAGAAGAAGTTGATGCTTTTGATGTTTGGTGGCGCAGTCTCGAAACCGTTTCAACAATCAGTTCACTGCGGAATAAAATCGAAACCATTCGCGAACAAGAATTAGAGAAAGCTTTATCAAGATTGGGTTCGGAATTTGGCGATAAACATCAAGAAGTCATCGAAGCTTTAACACGAGGAATTGTTAATAAAATTTTACATGATCCGATGGTGCAATTACGCGCCCAGCAAGATGTAGAAGCCAGAAGACGATGTATGCAAACTCTACAAATGCTCTTCAACTTAGATGTAGGTGAGCAGTTTAGTTAAATTAAGGGTACAGAATTAAGTAAAAAGTAACAAAGTAAAAAGGCGAAAGATTGCTTTCTGGCTACTTTTGCCTTTTGCCTTTTACCTTTTGCCTTTCATCAACCCCCACACCCCTTGCGGAAAAACTATAATTCCCTATCTGGATTAGAAGTAGGTGATTGCGGTTCATGCTGGGAATTAGTGGGAGATACCACAGATGGTGTGTCGCTGTCACTATCTAAACGGCTACTGACATCAATATAAGGACTTGAAGCACTTTCATACAGCGAAGGTGTTCCTGTTTCACCTTTGCGCCAAGCTAGGAGATTATCTAACGTTGCGACTGCATCTTGTCCTGGCTTCAGAGTAAAAATAAGTCTTTCACAACGACCATTGATTTGACTAGCGGTGCAAACCACACGCTGACGATTCATCATACCCACAGTAATGAATCTTAATCTTCTTTGTTGGCGGTAAATTTCTAACCGCCTGCTAACTTCTCTACATCTGGTGAAATTATCATAACCACTGTTTTGAAAAAAATTAGAAGTCCAGCGAATCCACGGTTCTCGCTCTCCGCTAGAATTGCGATACATCGTGATTGGTTTGCCTGTGGACATATCACAGTAAAAACCCCTGTTGTATTGTGTCCAACCTGGTTGCTGTGTGATGCTAACTACACCAATGGCGATCGCACCTGTTGTGATCAATGTTCTTAAACAGAAAAATTTCATATAATCTTTGGGGATTAATTCATAAAAAATACTGAATTCCCCCAATTATAAGATACCGTCATATACAGTAAGCTTTTCTCCTGACTTGTTAAATATATAGGGGCGCACAACTAACTAGTTGTGCGCCCCTATTAGGATTTCTGCTGGACTCAATTACGAATAACTATGAAAGGTGCCTGATTCTTGCTCTATAATCTAGCAGCGCACCTTGGCTAACTACAGTGCGCCCGTTTCTTTTGTGCGTTGGTATCTGTCCTTTTTGCAGAGCCATGTACAGGGTACTTTGGTCTACACCTAAAAGTCTAGCTGCTTGCACCAGCGAAGTACCTGGCTTGAGCATACCTGGTTTCTGCTTTCTTCGACGGAATGATGATTGGAACATGGCGAAATGTGAAGAACTACTTAAGAAAACTCAACTTTTTTCACAACGAATCGCAAAATTAACATTAATTCAAAATTAACCAAAGCAGAGCTTGTGCTGCATCAGACGATTACAGCATCAGTAATTCGATCTACCTCTAATTAGATTGGGGTCGAATTAAGTATAACAAATTATGAACAGAGAACAATTTCAAACCCTGCTACAATTTTTCAAAGCGTTGGCTGACGAAAGCCGATTAAAGATTTTAGGAATCTTAGCTAATCAAGAGTGCAGTGTTGAGGAATTGGCAGCATTAATGCAACTCAAAGAGCCTACAGTTTCCCATCATTTGGCCAAGCTAAGAGAGTTAAATTTGGTGACAATGCGCCCAGAAGGCAACAGTCGCATATATCAATTGGATAGTGAAGTTTTACAACGTATCAGCAAGGAAATTTTTACGACTGAACAACTAGCCTCTGTCATAGAGGATGTTGATACTGAAGCCTGGGAGAGCAAAGTCTTAAAAAACTACTTGGAAATAGAACAAACTAGTACGGCAATGGTACAACGTCTCAAAGAAATTCCCGCTAGTCGCAAAAAGCGTTTAGTAATTCTCAAATGGTTAGCCAACAAATTTGAGTCGGGAGTTAACTATTCAGAACATGATGTGAATGACATTCTCAAAACCTATCATCCAGACTATGCCACCTTAAGACGAGAATTAATTGGCTATCACCTAATGCAGCGTGACAACGGCGTTTATTGGCGAGTCACAGAGGCTTGAGTTCACAAAAATATGTGGACAAGGGAAATCTAATTAGATATACTTCTAATTAGATAATCTTCTAATTGGTTTAAAATTATGGACACCAAGCAAACGGTAGTAGATGAGAACAGTGAATCGTGGTCAAGCAGGATTTTACGGAATTTTCTTGAAAAAGATAACTCTGATCAAATCTTGAAAGAAATTCCTGCTCAACGCAAAAAGCGGTTAGTAATTCTTCAGTGGTTAGTGGAAAAGTTTGAGGTGGGGGTAAAATATCCAGAAAGTCAAGTGAATGCGACAATCAAAAAGTATTATCCTGACTACGCCACTTTGAGACGCGAGTTAATTGTTAATCAACTGATGCAGCGACAAAATGGAGTGTATTGGCGAGTTGCAGAAGGTTAAAAAGGGGATTGGGGACTATCAATTCAAAACTCACAATATTTCTTCTCCTAACGGAGATGCTAACGCTAACGGAGAAGCAAGCTACAAAATTCAAAATTGCAGAATTGCTCCCCACATTCCCACATCCTCTGCCCCTCAACTTCTCTGGAACCTGTCCCTTGTACCCTACTGTCCTAGATAGGCTTCTAAAACCTGGGAATTGTTTTGAATTTGAGTAGGTGTGCCATCGGCTAAATTCCTTCCTTCTGCTAGTACCCAGACACGATCGCACAAGGACATAATTACGTCCATGTTGTGTTCAATAATTAGAAAGGTCATGCCGTCTTGACGATTCCAATTTTGGATGCGATTACATATATCATCAATTAGTCTGGGATTAACTCCGGCTGCTGGTTCATCAAGCAAAATCAACTTGGGGTTCGTCATTAAGGCTCTACCCATTTCTAGCAGTTTGCGCTGTCCTCCAGACAAGCCACCAGCATATTCGTAGGCTTTATGGGCTAATCCTACAGATTCCAGCACCGTCATTGCTCTGGCTTTTAATTCCTTTTCTTCTTTCGCAACTATGTGGGGCTGTAACTGCACCTGCCAAAAATTTTCCCCTGTTTGTTTTTGGGCTGCTAGCAGCATATTTTCTAGCACTGACAGCCGAGAGAGTGTCCGCGCTACCTGAAAAGTGCGGACTAATCCCTGTTGGGCGATTTGGTGGGGTTGTAGGTTTTGGATGGGTTCACCGTCAAAAATCACGCGTCCCTTATCTGGACGGATGAAGTTAGAAAGTAAGTTAAATAAAGTAGTTTTCCCCGCACCATTGGGGCCAATCAAACCAGTGATGCTACCTTGAGCAACTTCGATTTGGGCTTCACTGACAGCTTTGATCCCACCGAAACTTTTACAAAGTCCGCTAGCAGCTAATAGGGGAAGGGGGGATGATTGGTTATTTACCAAGGGTGAGTTCCTCCTTTTTCCCTAAGATACCTTGAGGTCGCCAAATCATCAGCACCATTAAAATTAAACCAATCACCATGATCCGAAATGCACCTAAACGCGCTTCATCCAGAGGAATAATTTTTGGTAAAACTTCGCGGGTAATGGCATCGTAGGCAAAGTAAATGACTGCGCCTAAAATGGTGCCGACATTATTACCAGAACCGCCTAAAATTACCATAATCCAGGAGTCAAAAGTTAGCTGTGGCTGGAAGTTATCAGGGTAAATAGCACTGATTTGCCAAGCAAAGAAAGCACCAGCCACACCTGCGATCGCACCACCTAACATCAAGGATTGTAGCTTGTACCAAAACACATTTTTACCCATTGCTTTGGGTATTTCTTCATCTTCACGGATAGCTTTCAAGACTCTACCCCAAGGCGATCGCACTAAATACTCCAACCGCCAAAATACCAGTGCTAACACTAACAGCGATAACAGCATTAAACCTGCCTTGGGCAAGTAATTATAGAGCGTGATCACCCCAGAAATATAGATGAGCAGTGCTAATACACCTAAGATACTGCCCACCACCAACCGCGAAATAAATTCTTGCTTGTTACCAACTCTGTAACCTGAATCAACAACCTGTGGTTTTTGAGCAATGCGAATCCACCGCCATAATGAAAAAATTGTAATCGCCAACAGCAGCGTTAAGACTCCAATCATCCCCAAACGAAACACCAAATTTGGCTGTGTCGAAAACGGAATCGGATAACTTTGTACACCAAACGCCCCAGATACCCAAGTATCACCCACAGGTAACTCCTGGTTATTCACCACCAAGCGGATAAGTTCACCAGTCCCGATGGTAACAATAGCTAAATAATCTTCCCGCAGGCGCAGAGTTGCCAAACCGATAATTAAACCCAATAAAGCCGCCACAGCTGCCCCTATCAGTGCTGCGATGAATAGAGGTACACCCCTAACACTTAATAGCACCGTAGTATAAGCACCCAAAGTCATAAAAGCGATATGACCAAAATTAATTAACCCTGTAAAACCCCACTGTAAATTGAGTCCTAAACTAAACAGGGCAAAGGTGGCTGTAGAAATTGCAAGAAAAATCAGGTATTCAATCATTAGTTATTAGTCAATAGTCAATAGTCAATAGTCATTAGTCATTAGTTATTAGTCATTAGTCATTGGGTAAAATTCTACCTTGTCTACCTTGTCCCCAATCCCCAGTCCCCAATCCCCAGTCCCCAATCCCCAATCCCCAATCCCCATCCCGTTAAACATTGCCGATTTTTGGGAACAATACGTTTGTATTTTGGTTGATATGAAGAATAGATGAACTTGTTGAGAATTAGAATCCATCATTTAATTGAACAGTTAGGGGATGAGGAACTGGAAAGCGTTTGGCATGATATCCATGCGCTGCATTGTGATTTTTATATGCTAAAAGCAATACAACAAGTCAAGCGATCGCAGCAACCGTGGGATATCTTAACCCATGATGAAGCCGTCCGAATGTTGATGTTTGTTTAGGATTGGGGACTGGGGACTGGGGACTGGGGATTGGGGACTGGGATAAAGGAGGCAGGGGGGCAGGGAGCAGGGGGAAATGGGGAAATTCTTCTCCCCCCTGCACCCTGCACCCTGCTCCAATTCCTCTTCTATGCCCCATGCCCCATGCCCCATCCCCTATGCCCTATGCCCCTACTAAGGTGAACGCAGTGAATCTCGAAATGCGTTATGCGAGGTCTTTTTTAGTAGACCTGAAAAGTTTAGAATCAGCTGCCTATCAGCGAGTATTCGATTTTGTGTTTTATGAGTTTGCTGACAAGTGGAATTTGCATTCTCTTCCAGAGTTACGACAGCTGGATGATGAGGGCATTTTTCACAGGTTTACCATTGATAATTATTTGGTTGGGATAGAAATCAGGGGTGAGATTGTTAAATTTCTGCGCGTCATACCTATGCCAGATGTTTAGGTCGATGAGTTTCTCAACACTAAAAACTGTATAAGGCAAAGCAGGGATGGGTCTACCGTTACATTACACTTGATTTTAAGGACACTTTACTAGAGATTTCCCTATGGATGCGAAGGCACTTTGGCAACGATACCAAGATTGGTTATATTTCCACGAGGGATTAGGACTGTATCTAGATGTAAGTCGGATGCGTTTTGATGATGCCTTCGTGAAGTCGTTGCAGCCGAAGTTTGACAAAGCGTTTGCGGAGATGGCTCAATTGGAGCAGGGTGCGATCGCCAATCCTGATGAGAACCGCATGGTGGGACACTACTGGCTAAGAAACCCAGATTTAGCCCCCACTCCAGAACTGACACAAGAAATTGTGCAAACCTTAGAACAAGTGGAAGCCTTTGCCGAAAAAGTTCACACTGGTGCAATTCATCCACCTAAAGCAAACCGCTTCACAGATATTATTTCTATTGGCATAGGTGGTTCTGCCCTTGGCCCTCAATTTGTTGCTGAAGCCCTCGCCCCAGACTTTCCGCCCCTAAAAATTCATTTTATCGACAACACCGATCCCGCCGGTATTGATCGGGTTCTCACTCAACTGAGAAATCATCTTGCTAGCACCTTGGTACTAGTGATCTCCAAATCTGGAGGCACACCAGAACCTCGTAACGGCATGATTGAAGTCAAGAAAGCCTATGCTGGACAAAATTTAGATTTTGCTCAATATGCAGTAGCTATTACTAGTGCTGATAGTAATCTGGATAAATTAGCAAAAGCTGAAGGTTGGCTGGCTAGATTCCCTATGTATGATTGGGTAGGCGGACGGACTTCGGAAATGTCTACTGTTGGGTTAGTTCCCGCCGCCTTGCAAGGGATTGATGTCCGCACCATGCTAGAAGGTGCAAAAGAAATGGACGACGCTACCCGCGTCAGTGATGTGAAAAATAACCCGGCGGCGTTGTTGGCGTTGTCTTGGTATTTTGCGGGTAACGGTAAGGGTGAAAAAGACATGGTTGTCTTACCCTACAAGGACAGCTTGCTGTTGTTTAGCCGCTACTTACAACAGCTAGTGATGGAATCCTTGGGTAAAGAAAAAGACTTAGATGGCAATGTTGTTTATCAAGGTATTGCCGTTTATGGTAACAAGGGTTCAACCGACCAACACGCCTATGTACAGCAATTGCGTGAAGGTGTACCCAATTTCTTTGCTACCTTAATCGAAGTTTTGGAAGACCGCAACGGCGCATCTCCAGAGATTGATCCTGGTGTAACTTCCGGTGACTATCTCTCTGGCTTCTTACAAGGAACTCGCCAAGCTTTGTATGAAAATCAGCGTGACTCAATCACTGTCACCATTCCCCAAGTTAACGCTAGGACTGTCGGCGCATTAGTCGCTTTGTATGAACGGGCTGTAGGTTTATACGCTAGCTTGGTTAACATTAACGCTTACCACCAGCCAGGGGTAGAAGCTGGTAAAAAAGCGGCTGCGGCTATTTTGGACTTGCAAGCTAAGGTAGTAGACTTACTGCAAACAGAAAAATCAGCCCTCTCTTTGGCAGAAATTGCAGATAAATTAGGTGCAGCTGATCAAGTTGAAGCTATTTACAAGATTTTGCGTCACCTGTACGCTAATCAACGCGGTGTAGTTTTGCAGGGAAATCTTGCTCAACCCAGCAGTTTAAAAGTTTCTCTAGGCTAATAAATTTTATACTGCTACACAAAAGTTCAACCAGGAATAGTTCTATTAATTTTAACGTGAGTTAGACGAACAAAAAAACCCCTCTCCAAACCTCTCCCCTGCAAGGAGAGAGGCTTTAAAACCCACATTTTCGTTGATATTTTAGCTCTTTACTCCCCTCTCCGTGTCGGAGAGGGGTCGGGGGAGAGGTCAAAAAAGACTTATCGAACTCACGTTAATTTTAAAACCCGCTTTCATTAAGAAGGCGGGTTTTTTTGAGTCAAAATTAATAAATTCATGTCTGTAAACTGTTTCGCAGCACACAAAAGGCAAATCTTTGAGTGTTGAGTGTCTATCTATTGCTAATTAAGTGCTGATTAAAGTAGCTTTTGGGCAAGAAACAGCGATCTGGCAAAAAAGGATTGTCACCATACTGAGACATAAAGTTCAGTGGTGGTTCTCTATGACAAAAAGGTGCTATGATTCCCCATTCTTCCGCTAACCAAATCCAATATCCTATTTCGATTTTGCCGTAGTTAGAGACAGTATCAACTTCTCCCACACTATTATCAATTGGTACTAATTCTGGTGATGATTTAATTTCTGTGAGTAGCCAGGCTAATTCATCGACGGTAAAGTGATAACCATAATTAGCCGCTATTTGTACAAATTGTTGAGGAGTTTTAGATGCTAATAGTTTGTCTTTGACAGATGGGGTTTTTTGTGCGAAATCAAGAAATGTCCAAATATGCTTTCTGGTGACAAGAAACCAAGCTAGTTCTTCTAAGATTAAGTGATAGCCATTTTCAGTTGCAATGCTAATAAAATGCTCTGGATTTTTTGCTTCTCCCAATTGACTCTTGACAAGGAAGTTATCTTCTACAGAAGCGAAAAAATCAATGATTTTTTGCCATGTTAATCTATTATAATTATTATTAAGTTTTGTATTTTTTCTCCACTGCTGGTATTCGTCTTCTTGGAGAAAGAACGCCCAAATTTGGTAATACATATTCCATTTTACCTCTGATTTTAAATTTACAAGTGTTTTCTTAACTATTAGTGTAATCAGTATATCCTTACTTGTTCGACAGTATAAATTTAAAAGTTTTTGTAAAGTATACAACTCAGGACATAGGTATAAAGTTAACGTAATATTCAGAACTAGTAGTTATATTTACGTATAAAACTTTCCGACAAAAAAAGGCGATCGCTGTTTTCCCGTTACTTTGCTTAACATTCGAGGAAATGCGATCGCTCTTTGGTTATTGTTACTTTTCTTTATTCAAAATTATCTCAACACTGGTACTCTTAAAACTAATCTTTAGTTAAGTGGTAAGTCACGTAAATAGTAAAAGCGATCGCTTCTCCAATCATTACTTTTAATTCGCCCTAAGTACCCTGTTAATGGCGATGAAAGTTCTATTAAAATTTCGTGTAATTGCCTAGATTCTAGGGATGTAGGAGGATAAGAAGTCATATATGCAGCATGAAGTGCTTCAACTCCAGCACGATCGTATTTGGTAAGTTCAAGATAATTTTTTAATACTTGGATAACGTGCGATCGCAATTTAATCTGCTGTTCAGTCTGAGCAATATACTCATCAATCTTATCGTCAATTTGTCCAGGTTCTAAATATTGCTTAAGTTCAATTAAGTTGATAGCACCAGGATATTTTGCTTTTAATTCAACTAGCTTTTGTAAAGTCATAGCATTAATAATACTTACTTTCCATTGTTGTGCGGCTTTTAGAGTATCTGTTGAGGGATTACCAGGGCCAATTATCAATTTAGCCGAGTGTAGGAATTTATCTGCACCTAAGTGCATACCACCCAACTTAATCAGTTCTTGTACTGTGTGGCTAGGAATCAGTTTACCTGCTTTACATTCACAAACTAGAGGGTATGGTTTTGAACAAAATAAATCTAAACCGCCAGCACCTCCTTTGAAAGCATCCTCAACTTTAAACCCTAAAAAATCTAAGCTTTGGCGTGTGATATTCTCAAAATCTGTTCCAGCTTGGTAATTACTTTTTTTCTCATCTAGTTCTAGGCTTCGATTACCCAGAGATGCAATATTATTTATCCAAGCTAAATCTGTATTTATTGGTTGAATATGCTTAGTATTATTCCAACCTAAAAATATTTGGATATCATCATTTAATTCTTGGGCGGCTGGGTTGTTAATTGCAAGTTGGGATAGAATACTCTGCAATTCTTCTAATTCAGGATGCTTTGGAGGTTCTAAGTTTTGCAGTTGTTGTTTGCGTTGTGCGAAAGTGCGATCAGTTAATATTGGGTCTGCTTCAGTAACAGTTAGAGAATGTGGCAAAGGTATAAATTGGCGTATTTGATTTTGTAGATCAATCTCCTGTGCTTCTGGTAGTAAATAAACACGCAAGTAAGCTAAAAAGATATAGGGTCTTTGTTTGAGATTTTCTTCTAATGCTTCTTTTGTCCAGATAGTTAATTGAGACAAAGCATCAAATGATTCTGGAGCATTTAGCATTTGACACAGTTCACATTTCGCCCAAGCTGTAATTAAGGCTGTTTTAGAATTTAAGTTAGCAGTAACACTTTGGACAATATGTAAAAAATTTGAACGATAGAATTTTTCATTTGATAGTGTCACAATATTAGTTGGACAGAGAGCAAATTTTTGCCCTGGGTGGATGAATTTCCGAGGCATAGCTGTGATAGTTCTGCCTTCAATTAAAGCTGCTATATCAGGAGCAGGTAGCAACAAACTTGTTTGAAGTAAGATTGATTCGCTCATACTTATGTAAACAACTCACTCAGATCATCCGAATCATCTGTTTCTTCTATAACTGAGGGGTTGAGAAAGTCATTTAACAGTTCTTCTGCTTCAATAGTTTCTTCATCAACTTGTCCACAAGGAGAACTCAAAATCTCTAGTAATAAAGGATTTGTACGAGTTAATTTTTTTGCAAATGTTATGAACTGCTCATCGTTAATTCGGTAGTTATCACGTTTTTGATAAACATAATATATATCAATAATGGGTTTGATTTCTTCTGCCTTTAAATCTACCCATTCACCACCCAAGTTTGATACTAGATGCTTAAGTAATTGATAAGCCTCTCCTTTTTTATTAATTTTTCGAGATTTAGAACGCAATAAACAACCACGATTTATATCGAAAGTTTGGTATTGAGTTAGTCGATTTAATCCTGATAGTACTGATCTAGGTGGTTGGATGACAGCTAATCCAATTTTAATAATTTTTTCATTTTCTCTGGTAACTACTTTGAAATTAATATAACCGTTATTTTGTGATTTAGCTGGCACTTCTTCAACATCAATTATCTCTAATTGGTTTAATTTTTCGCCTGTTGATGTTTCCCCTTCTAATATTTCTCCTTTTAGCGTTTCAAAACCTAAGCGTAAAGCTTCAGCGATTAAAGAATTATCATCCAGATAATTTTCTTTATCTGTTGTAATTTCTCTATTCAAAGCAAGTTCAAATCTTTCATATGGGTCATCTGGTAAAATATCTCCTGGAGCTTTAAAGTTTTCTGCACACCACTTCAACGCCTCTCTAATAGTTGGTCTTCGTTTGCCATATTCTTTCAGCTTAATTTCTTCAAATGGGTACAAAGGATGAGGAGGTAATAAACTATTTGTATTGTAGAAATCTTGTAACCAAAGATTTACCAATTCAACAAGAGAATTACTATCAATATTTCTTAAATCTATTGGTTTTGTACCTGTATATTTTGATGCTCTAGCAGGTGTACCTCCTGGTATGTTTAGTATTTTATCTGTCCAGGTTTCTGGTAGCATAACTGTAATAATTACAATACCTTTGCCTAATTCGGAGTTTTCAAGGGTATCATGAAGGATTTTGACTAAATTAGCAATTACAATTTCTGTAGGCAAACCATCATCATTAGCATTATTTTTTACATCTATTTCATCAAAACAAATAACTACTGAATTATAGTAACTAACTAAATTTAATATCTGTTGAATATTCTTAAGAGCTTCAGCCTCTCTATCTTGATTTGTTTTAACAGCATTTGGTAAACCCAAGAAATCAGCATTTGATTTTGCTAATTCTTCACCAGAGAGCCATTTGATTGCAAAGGTTGCTTGGGTATCAGAAAGAGTCCACAAAATAGCTCTAACGATATAAGGATCTGCATTTGGTTTTGTTTTGAGTACTTCACTAGTCAGTTTGTCCATCAAATTTTTATTTTTAGCCAACCAATTTGCATAGACTTTATCAAATCTTTCGAGTAGATCCCATGCAGAAAGACTAGGAGCATTAGCATTGATTGATTTAAAACCTTCGTTTGCCATAGCTGCGGCTACTTCTTGCCACTGCATAACCTTTTGGCTACCAGTTTTGCTCAGACTATCTGCCAAAGTTTGCTGAAATTGGTACTTGACTAAGTTCAAGTCAGTATAGTTATTGACGCTAGCATATATAAATAAAGCACCACCTTCCTGCTCTAATCGATGACGAATACGGCTGAGAAGATGAGTTTTACCGACTCCTTGTTGTGCCGTTATGGCTATTGATGTTACTTTATCTTGACTATATGTACTTTTATTTACCAGATCAATCGCCTGAAAAACTGTGTCAGAAGCATGGGAATTGAGCGTAGTTACATCAGGAAGCTTTCTTCCCCAAACATCTTGCTCTTTAGCAATTCCAGCATTAATGAATGGATTTTGGCTTTGAATAGCAGCGTTGACAACTTCTATTGAAGAAACAGGATTATTTGTCATAACAATTCTATTTAGTGTGAGGAACTTCAAAGTATCTGAGGACAATCTAATCAACTCAATTTCTTGGCATAAGAACGCAATCCAACTTCAGGTATGGTTATTGAATCTTCACGTTTATCAGGAGTGAAGTCTGGAATTTCACCAGCAATTAGCTGAAGTATGTCGTCAGTCTGTATTTCAAGTAGCCAATTATTGAAACTTTCACGACTAACGCGATCACCTATTTCTCTTCTGAGCCGATAAATTGGTACTAAATCATTAAAGTTGTAATTCTGGTTCAACTTGTCGTAGACTTCCAACACCACTGACTTGAACTCTTCATAAGAAGCGATCGCACTGCTCCCATTAGCTGGTGTAGATGTGCTAACCTCTGCAATATCAATTTGGCCAATCCACTTCACCAACGCATTCGCCGCCCAAGTGCCAACAATAGTGCCATCAAACTTAAACTCACCACTTCTCAAACCGTCACTCAGCACCTTCAAACCCTTGGGCGATGTCAGAGAATATCCTGTTTTTGAAATCGATATCGTCCCTTGTTTCTGTAATTCCTCAAATACACCTTGATAATCTGCGGCTTTCTTGCCCTTCGATAAAATGCGCTTGTTGAGTTGCCCTTTCTTTACTTCCTGCTGTGTTCCTCCCAAATCCCATAAAGCCAGCAGAAGACGAGTTTTAGTTTTGGCACTCTGTAAGCTATCTTTGCCTGAACCCATGTGATGTAGCCTATTTAACTGATAATTCTGACAATATTATAATTTGCTTTTTATTGCATATACTATTTATGTAGCATTGAAAATTTTCTGGAAATTTTAGACAAATTGCTATTTTATCAATAAATAAGGCACAAGCGACCAAATATAAATATGCTTATTATGTTATTGAAAATACACTAAATAGATAGTTTTGTTATGATACCACTGTAAATTATGCTACTAATTCCACAGTATGTTTTACGTCAAATTATTGTTTGTAAAGATCATTTCTAGAGAACACTTATTATTTTTCTGCACATATAATCCAACTAAAAGTATATTTCTCAAGAACGATCGCAAAGTATTTCAAAAGTAGGACGGAAGAACAAAAAAACCGACTCATCATAACAGGGGTAACTACAAATTTTTGCAAAATAGGTGTTTATCCTACTGCAATATCTCAGCGAGGAAATCAATTATGGTGGGTGATTTTTTACGAAAAGCTCAGGATTTTATGAGTGGTTCAAGGCGCGAAGAACGTGAGGAAGAAGCAGATTATCGGGAATATCGGGGACGCAGAGGAAGAAGAGACGGCGAAGACCGTTATGATGATGAAGATGAAGAAAATTATAGTCGCCGCAGTTCCCGTGAAGACCGTTATGATGATGAAGATGATGAGGAAGATTCTGGTCGTCGCCGTTCTCGACAATACCGCCACGATGATGAAGACGAAGACGAATAACTACTGAAAAATTTGGTTTTATGAGGTGATGAATTGTGTGATTTTAAATTAGGCAGTAGCTTCTAAAACTACTGCCTTTTGTTTTGACTATATCGAACTTGTTGCAGCTAAAATTTCTTGCGATCGCTCGATATTTTTCCGTACAGCTTGAGCCGAAATATGCAAAGCTTCTTTTTCAGAATCACTCAGATTTAATTCTAAAATACTCTCAATTCCATGAGAACCCAAACGACAAGGTACACCAATCACCACATCTTTTAAACCATATTCACCTTGCAGATGCGCCGCCACAGGTAACAACCGTGACTGATTCAATACAATCGATTCCACCATCAAACTTGTCGCGGAAGCTGGCGCGAAAAATGCACCGCCAGTCTGCATTAATTCCACAATTTCTGCACCACCATTGCGAGTCCTTTCTACTAAGCGCGCAATTGTTTCTGCATCTAATAATTCTGTAATGGGGATACCATTAACGGTGGCGTAACGAGATAACGGAACCATCAAATCCCCGTGACTACCTAACACCATCGCCTTGACATCAGCAGGTAATACCCCTAATTCCAAGGCGATAAAAGCTTCAAACCGTGCTGAGTCTAGTACCCCAGCCATCCCCATAATTCTATTTCGCGGTAAACCTGTAGCTTCCCAAGCTAGATAAGTCATCACATCTAAAGGATTGGTGACTACGATAAAAATAGCATTAGGAGAATAGGCGATCGCATTTTTAGCAGCTTCAACCACAATCTT